>CAZUXV010000001.1:0-74696 GCA_964624445.1 uncultured Oscillospiraceae bacterium
CAGCCTTTCTTGCGGCTTCCTCTTCGGCTGCTTTTCGAGCTGCTTCTTCCCCGGCGGCTATTCTCGCGGCTTCCTCTTCAGCAGCTTTTTGAGCCGCTGCTTCAGACTCTTCTGTAATGGATCTCTCAACCGGCTCCGGCGGCTTTGGCGTCAGAATCCCGCCGGCAAACAAACCGCCTGCGATCAGGCCGATCACAAGCACGATTGCCAGCGGAATCAGCCATTTCTTTCCGTTTTTCTTTTCCGGTTCAGAAGGTTCCTCTTTTTGTTGAACCGGCTCTTCCTTCTTTTCGGCAGTCGCCGCTGACAGCGTCGCTTTCTGTACGGACGACTCCTTCTCTCCCGCGCGCTGTTTCTTTCTGTTTCCTTCTGCTGATGTTTCCGGGCTTTTCCCCTTTGATCCGGTGCTATTTTTGTTGCTGCCCGAACTGAACCTGAACTCATGCGATCCGGAAGGATCGGATATGGTCTTTCCGTCGTCGTTCTGGATTTTATCGTCGCTGCTCGTGCGATAATGCTCCAGGTCGCGAATCAGTTCCTTCGGTGTCCGGTATCGGTCCTCCGGGTTGAATGCGCAGGCTTTCAGGATAATCCGGCTCAGTTCCGCGTCCGCGTTTTTCGGCGCCGGGATCGTCTCCCCGGAGATCCGGCGCACCACAGCCTGGTCGCTGTCTTCGCTGGTAATAGCCCTGTCCGTCGGCAGGAAAGGCAGCCGGTTATTGTTCATCAGCCGGTACAGCACCAGGCCTAGGGAATAGATGTCCGCACGGATATCCGCCTTTTGGCTGTTATAGATCTCCGGCGACATATAGTTATAGGTGCCCTTGCGGGACATGGCGGTCGCGCCGGTCCCCAGCGCCCTGGCCGTCCCGTAATCGCCCAGCTTATAAATGCCCCTGTCGTTGATAAAGATGTTCTGCGGCTTGATGTCCCGGTGGATCATGTTATGCGAATACAGCACATCAATGGCCGTGGCGATATCTTTTCCCAGCGCAACAACATCCGAAACATTCATGCCTCCCTGACGGAGCCGGTCCGTCATGGGCGTCAGCAGTTCCATGCGCAGGAACAGATCGTATCCGATTCCGCCGGCTTTGGGAACGATCTCATGATCCTCATAGGTCACAATGTTCGTATAGCCCTGAAGCTTATGCATCGCGTCAATTTCATCCGCGATAGACTGCAGCATGTGGTCATAATAATTCTTTGCCGAGCTCTCATCTGAAAAGATGCCTTCGCTGATCAGATTCCGGATCTCACTGGCTTCCTGCGGAATGGAAATATGTTTGACGGCAGCATAATAGACTTTGCCGCCGATTACATCCCGTTTCATTTTCCAGACGGCGCCAAAGGATCCTTTTCCTAATTCCTTTTCCGCTTCCCATTTGCCCCACAGCGGACAGAAATCCCTGATATCGCTCATTCTCTACCTCTTTGCCGGGATTAATAATTAGTCATGTTGCGCATGTTGATCTGCCGCTTGCTGTAAATCAGTTCTCCCGTATCGATGTTGTATTCATCATAGACAAGATAGGCCTCGGTATCAAATCTGTTGATACTGAAACTGATGCTGTCTTTGTCCAGGCTCCACCCGTAATCGATATCATTATAATACATGGAGACATAAGCGGATACCCGGCTTGCCGCCGGCGTTTCGGTCACGTATATGCTGAAACTGCAGTAGGGTGAACCGCTGGCGCTCATACCGAACTGAATCTGATATCCGTCGGTAGGCGCTTTCTGCACCTCCGCCGCGGGAATGGAATAAGTGTGTTCGCCGGATGCTTTGAAGGTATATTTCCCGCTGTACCAGGTCTTGCTGTTGTCGTTGTCATAGAAATATACGGTCCATTCTTTGATGTTCTGGACCAGCGGTGTTTTCTCCGGTTCAAGGATGGTCAGCACATACTCATCCCCGGTTGCTTCAATCGAAATCTTCAGGTTCTTGACCACATCGACAATATCATCCCACTGGATCGGGACCATGACCTGTCCGAAGATGGATACGGGCCTGACCTTTGTGCCCCGGTTGATATCTTTGTTTACGGATTCCACAATCGTACTCATGCTGTTTTCCGTACCGTGGTAGTTGACAAAGCCGTTCAGGTACCACCATTCGCTGACTTCGCTTTCATAGTTGTAATAATGCTCGGGATATTTTTCATTTTTGTCCGAATAGAAATCCCCCGCTCCTTTTCTGGTGATATGCTTTTTCTTCGCGTATGTCTGGGCAAAGCTTCCGTCCTGGCAGTAAATGGTCCGGTTGGGGCATTCTTCAAACGCTTTGTCCGCAATCTCTGTCACCGTATCCGGAATGTTGATCCCCCTCAGGTTCCGGCATTCCGTGAATGCGCCGTCTTCGATCCGTTCCGTGCCGTTTTCGATCCGGATAACGTCCAGGTGCGTACATCCCCGGAAAAGCCCCTCTGCGATCGTGGTCAGCTTTCCGGACAGTTTGGCATCTTCCAGCCGCCGGCAGTTTTCAAAAGCGCTGGTTCCCAGGGCTGTCACGCTGTCGGGAATAGTAATGTTTTTCAGGCAGACACATTCGCTGAACGCCTTCCGGCCGATTGTGGTCACGCCCGCGGGGATCGTCGCTTCTTCGAGCAGCTTGTTTCCGTACAGGGCGTAATCCCCGATCACTTCAGTCCCTTCCGGAATGGCGTATTCCGTGCTGAGCAGGGCGGCCGGGCGGCAGATCAGGGTCTTCAGGTCCGCGCTGAACAGCGCGCCGTCCCGGATCGTATATGCCGGATTCCCTTCCGCCAGCCAGATCGTCCGCAGCCGCCTGGTTTCATAAATGAAGCCCTGATCCGCCTGCGTCAGTGTAGCCGGCAGGGAGAGGGTCCTTAATTCGTCGCAGTCGTATATCGCGCCCTGCTCCATATGTTCAAGCCCTTCCGGCAGTCTCAGGATGAAGATCCTGCCGCAGTTGCTGAACGCGCCTTCCCGGATCTCCCGCAGGCTGCCCGGCAGCTCGGTCTCCGTCAGGTTGCTGAAACCGCGGAACGCGTTCCGGCCGATGGACGTCACGCCTTCCTCGATAACGACCTTCGTGATGGTGCTGTTCACTTTTGTCCAGGGTGCTTCGTTTTTCTTTTCAGTGCCGTAGTCGTTCATCTCGCCGCTGCCGCTGATCCGCAGCGTTGTGCCGGAAACCACTTCCCAGCTCAGTTCCGGGCCGCAGGTTCCGCTCGGCGGACTCGTCTTGGATAACGGTTCGGCCCACTCAAGCAGCGTATCAACCGAATCGACCCGGACCACGGGCCGGATCCCGGTAATGCCGCATGCCAGGGTGTTGCTCCGCATTTTGAAGCCGGAGGTGACGCTCCATTGATAGCGCGTGGCGTTGGCGGAGTCATTGCCGTACACCGGTCCGCGCAGCAGCCACATGCAGGAATCCAGGCCGTCGTTGACGCTGGCCGCTTTGGCGGTCGCCGGTGCGAGCATGGGAATCCGTCCCTCGTGGAACGGCTCGCTGTCGTTTTCGTCCCACAGGATACTGCGGTATTTTTCCTCAACATCGTCTTTGGAAAGCAGGAAAACATAGTCGTCCGTCGCCGTTCCCTGATCAATGTCCGACGCGCTGCTTGTCTTGACCGGTTCCACATGGGAAGTCACGACATGCGTTCTTTCGTCTCTGCTGAAAGCCGCGTTGTAGAAACTGCTGTTCAGCCATTTCCGGATGGCGCTCTTATCCCACGCGATCGGTTTTAAACTGTCGGCATGGAACTGCTGCATTGCCAGGGTGAACCGGCTGATCAGCAGCACGCCCTGTTCGTCAATATCCAGCACATACCATTCAATCGGCTCTGATTTGGTGCTTGCGTCTCCGTCCTGTTCATAATGGCCGAAGCGCACATGGCTTCCTACCTTGATCACGCCCGGCTCCGGCGTCGGATCGGCCGTGGGGTTGGGCGTCGGTTCGGGGGTGGGTTCGGGGGTCGGCTCCGGCGTCGGTTCCGGTGTGGGTTCAGGCGTCGGTTCCGGCGTGGGTTCAGGTGTCGGCTCCGCTGTCGGTTCCGGCGTGTTTGCTTCCGGTTCTTCGGGATCTTCTTCAGGCGAAGAACTCATCGTCAGCGGATCAATCTCGTACAGATCCGCGTAGTTCATGTTCATCCAGAAAGCCGGCCGCACTGAAGCGCCGTTCCGTTCAACGCTGGGCTGGCTTAATTTGCCCGTGGTGTCCACGCTGGACGCGCTGTGCAGGTAATAACCGGGTGACCGGAGCCACCACCATCCGGCTGCTTCGTTTTCTTCTGTTTTGTCGTTTTTGGATGTTCCCGCGCCCTGAGCCCGCGCGTACGCGGTGGGCAGGATCCTTGCCTTCAGGTTCCCCGTGTTGTCGGGGTCAACCCCGAAATACTGGTTCGCCTCGGCATAGCTCAGCAGGAAGATCCGGTCCGTCGTGTTGTTCCCTTTGTTTTCAGTCCATTTGCTGTAATTCTGCTCCCGGCTGTTGTCCACCGTGGTGGTCAGGATAGCGGTCTGTTCCTTCTCTGTAAAAGCGGCGTTGATAAAAGTGTTGTTCAGCCATTCCCTGATGGAACAGGTTTCCCACGTCACATTGTCATATTTGGTGTTATACGGCAGCGAATCAAGCCCGTACCGGCTGATCAGCAGGGCTTTCCCGCCCCGGATATCCAGCACGGTCCATTCGATTGTCTCTTGCCCGTTTCCTCTGTTGTTGTCCTGCTCATAATGCCCGAACCGGACAATGCTGTTCACAGCCAGGCCTTTCGGAACTGTTTCGGCCTTCAGTTCATCCGATCCCAGCCCGGTCGCATAGTCCAGGTCCAGCCAGAACGCCGGGCGGACGATCGATCCGCTGACCTCAACGCCGGGCTGGCACAGCCGGCCGCCCGCGCCGACGCTCGCTACGCTGTGCAGGTAATATCCCGGAGACCGAAGGTACCAGCATCCGGCCTCTTCGTCGTCCGCCGTTCTGTTCAGTCCGGACGACCAGCCGCCCTGCTTCTTCGCATAGGCCGTCGGGCTGAGCTTCGCCCTCAGGTTTTCTTTTTCTTCATAGTCTGCACCGAAATACCGGTTCGCCTCGGCATAACTCAGCAGGAAGATCCGGTCCAGCGTATCGTTCCCGCCGTTCGTGTTCCAGCTGCTGTAGCACTGCGCCGCGCTGTTGTCCACCTCTGTCACCAGCACGAAAACCTGTTCTTCCGGGCTGAAAGCGGCGTTAAGGAACTCGCTGTTCAGCCATTTCCGGACGGAACAGTCTTCCCAGGTGATATCGGCGTTTCGGTCGTTGTATAGGCGTGAATCAAGACCGTACCGGCTCGTCACAAGAGCTTTTCCGTCCCGGATCTCCAGCACGATCCATTCGATTTCCTCCGGTCCGTTTCCCTTGTCGTTGTCCTGTTCATAATGGCCGAAGCGGATGATGCTGTTGACGGCGATCTGCTCCGGATCCGTTACCAGGGTGTATTCCGGCATCGGTTCCGGCGTGGGTTCTGGGGTCGGTTCCGGCGTGGGTTCCGGTGTGGGTTCCGGTGTCGGGGCTTCCGTCGGCTCCGGCGTGGGCTCCGGTGTGGGTTCCGGTGTGGGTTCGGGGGTCGGTTCCGGTGTCGGTTCCGGCGTCGGTTCCGGTGTCGGTTCCGGCGTCGGTTCCGGTGTCGGTTCCGGCGTGGGCTCCGGTGTGGGTTCCGGTGTGGGTTCCGGCGTGGGCTCCGGTGTGGGTTCCGGCGTGGGCTCCGGTGTGGGTTCCGGCGTCGGGGCTTCGGTCGGCGCTTCGGTCGGTTCCGGCGTGGGTTCCGGTGTCAGAGCTTCCGTCGGCGCTTCGGTCGGCTCCGGCGTCGGAGCTTCTGTCGGCGCTTCGGTCGGCGCCTCTGTCGGTTCCGGTGTCGGCGCTTCCGTCGGGGCTTCCGTCGGCGCCTCAGTCAATATCTCCGTCGGCGCTTCCGTCATCTCGGGCGCCGCTGTGACGATCGGCGTCGCCGTCGGTTCAGGTCCTTTCGGCGGCAGGATGCCCGCCGCGAAAAGCCCGCCCGCAATCAGGCCGATCACAAGGATCGCGATCAGCGGGATCAGCCACGGTTTTTTGTTTTGCTTTTCCGTTTTGACCGGCTTACTGCCGGTTGATATATTCTTGGCCGGTTGGGGGAGCTCACCCGTCGTTCCCTCGTTTCGGTCCCGCTCAGGTGTTTCCGCTGTCTTCGGTTTGGCTCCGGTTTCGCTGCCGGAGCCTGTGCTTTTCGATACCGATCCGAAATGAAAATCCACCGGCTCGGATTTCCCGCCGGTTTTCTCGCTGTTTTCATTCCGTTCCTGTTTCAGCTGTTTGGTTTTTCCTTTATATCTTTCAAGGTCGCGGACCAGTTCTTCCGGCGTCCGGTACCGGTCTTCCGGGTTGAACGCGCAGGCTTTCAGCACGATTCGGCTCAGTTCCGCGTCGGCGTTTTTCGGCGCCGGGATTGTTTCGCCGGATACCCGGCGTACCACCGCCGCCTCGCTGTCCCCGCTGGTAATCCGCCGGTCCGTCGGCAGAAACGGCAGCCGGTTCCCGTTCAGCAGCCGGTACAGCACCAGGCCCAGGGAATAAATGTCCGCCCGGATATCCGCTTTCTGGTTGTTGTAGATCTCCGGCGACATATAGTTATAGGTGCCCTTCCGGGACATCTCCGTCGCGCCGTTCCCCAGCGCCCGCGCCGTCCCGTAGTCGCCCAGTTTATAGATGCCCTTTTCGTTGACAAAGATGTTCTGCGGCTTGATGTCCCGGTGGATCATGTGGTGCTTGTACAGCACGTCCACCGCCGTCGCGATGTCTTTTCCCATGGAAACGACGTCCGAAACGCTCATGCCCTCCCGGATCCGCTCGCCCAGCGGCGTCAGCAGTTCCATCCGCAGCATCAGGTCGTACCCGATCCCGCCTTTTTTTGGCATGATTTCATGGTCTTCATAAGCCACGATATTGGTATAGCCCTGCAGTTTGTGCATCGCGTCAATTTCCTGCACGATGGACTGCAGCATCTGGTCATAGTATTTTTTGGCGGAGAGCTCATCTGAAAAGATGCCGTCGGCCACCAGGTTTCCGAGCTCGCTGTCTTCTTTCGGGATGGAAATATGCTTCACGGCGGCAAAGTAAACTCTGCCGCCGATTGCGTTCCTCTTCACTTTCCAGACAGCGCCGAAGGAGCCCTCTCCGAGCTTCTCCTCCGCTGTCCATTCTCCCCATAACGGGCAGAAATCCCTGATGTCGCTCATATGCTGCCCCTTGCCGGTTGCCCTGATTCTGCTGAATTCAGTCAGATGATGTTAAGCGATACTTTGGAAGGCCCTCCCTGAAGCACAACCTCACAATGGTCCTTGCTGTTGATGTGGATGTTTACCTGGCATTCCGCTTTTTTTGCCCCGTCTGTCTCCTCTTCTTCCACTGTGGGTTCGTCGTCATCCTCTTCCGGGAAAAGTTCCTCTTCATTGAGGATCGTGTCCATCGGATCCGGTGAATAGAACTCCAGCACAATCACGGTCATATTGTCCCTTGCGCCGGCTTCAAACACTTTTTCTTTGATCCGCGCTGCGCAGTCGGAAACGCTCAGGTTCTCCGCCAGTACTGCCGCGATTTCTTCGTCTCTCATCATGTCCGTGATTCCGTCGCTGCAGATCAGGTAACGGTCGCCATTGCAGTACGGGATCTTCTTCCCGACCGTCGCGTCGCAGATATATTCGGAATTCATGCCCAGATAGCGCGTGATCACGTTTTTCTGCGGATGGTTGATCGCTTCCTCCGGCGTGATCATCTTGGTTTCCAGGAGCATCTCCACCTTGGAGTGGTCCCTGGTTACGCGGATCAGTTCGCCCTCATGATAGCGGTAAATCCGGGAATCCCCGATGTGCGCCGTCTGAAGGTATTGCTCTGTGCAGTAGATCATCGCCAGGGTGGATCCGCCGCCTGCGGCCTGCTCGTTCACGGCCCGGTTCGCCTGGTGAACCCAGCTCTGGATGGTCGTTTCAAAATCCCTTCCGTGCAGGTGATCCTGCAGGTCCTGCATTCCGCTGACGGCGGTATAGCTGGCTCTTTCTCCGTTGCTTTGCCCGCCCATCCCGTCGCAGACTGCCCAAAGACTGTCGGCGGCCTTCACTTCCGTCGTCAGGGACGCGCCGTTGTCCATTTTGGAAAACTTGGCGTACTCGCCGTTAAAATAATAGGCGTCCTCATTGTTTTTCCGGATGCTGCCCATATCGTAACAAATGGAAGCGCGAATGATCCAGTTAGCCATAACTTGCATCCACCTCACTCACTTTTCGCCTTTTGCGTTTTGATTCATAAAAGGCAGCGCGGCAGCCGCCTGCACATATTCAAGATCATCGTCCGCCATATCTTCTGTTTTTGCCAGTATCTCGGCAATCACCTGATCCAGGGGATCTTCGATCGTATCGATCATTGCGTGCTGATCCGCGGCCAGATTCAGTAACTGAATGATCTCCAATGCCAGGGCGCCTCCTTCCGGATTATGATTATTCAATCATATATACACAACGTTGTAAAGATTGGTTACAGATTTTGGTTATAAAAAACAGCAGCATCTCACGTCTCTGTCAGATGCTGCTGTCCGGTAATCCGCTTTGCTTGTTACTTGCGGCGTTTTTTATTCCAGTTGTCCCACAGGGCTTTCAGGGCGCCTGCGCCTGCGCAGACAATCCAGTATCCGGCAATGAAAACCGGAATGGCTCCGCCGGAGACCTTTTCCAGCGTGTCGTCATTCAGTTCCCCGTCTTCACCCAGTGCGTCGGCGGAAGACAGAACCTGCTCTGTGATCTTTTCCATTTCCTCGACAGTGAAATCAAATCCGTATTGATTCAGCTTGGCCGCGGCGGCAGCGGGAGATTCGTTGACGGAACATTCCAGAATCTCCTTTGCGGCGTTGGGATTCTCCTGGATAAACTTTGCGAGTTTCTCATCTCTGTTATTCATATGTACTCTCCTTCTCGTCAGCGGTTTCTGTCGCTGCGTTTTATGATTTTCACCGGTATATACACCGTCGAAGGAGATCTGTTACAGCCATAATCAGGTTTCCGGCAACCTCCACGCGGGAATAATCATCCGGAAGCCGGCCGTAGTGTCTGCTAATCAGTAATTCTCCCATTCCTCCTCTTTTTGGACCGTTCCGTCTGAATTGTAATAGATCCATTTCCATTGACGCACGCCGTCTGTTTTTCGATAGTATATTTCACGATTCTTTATTCCATCGGACCCGTAACTGGTTTCAAGGCATTTTTCACCGTTTTCATCGTACTCGGAAACAGAATAGCCCTCAATGCTTCCGTCTGCTGCCAGGCTGTTTTCCCGGATCCTTTGCCCTTTTTCGTTATATACATATGTATAACCGTACCAAAAAGTCCCGTCTGCTTTATAGGTCAGCCATTTTGATGTATTGCCCTTTTCATCATATTCGTAAACAGTGTAATTCTCGATGCTTCCGTCTTCCGTCAGGCTGTTGTCCCGAATGCTCTGCCCTTTCTCATTGTATTCATAGGAATACCCATACCAGAAACTTCCGTCTTCTTTATAAGACTTGCTGAGTATCGTCATTCCGTCATCATTCAGGATCTCAATGCTTTTTCGTCCATCACTGTACCGGCGTTCAACCTGTGTCTGTCCTTCCGCGCCAATTGAATACTGGGCAGTTGATTCATAAACCCATGTCTGTGTAGCTGAATCCAGAGTAAAAGAATCTTCCTGGAGTCTTTCTTCCTTCGTATTATATTTCGTTACATATCGGTAATTGTAAGATAACGAACGGAAGTCCTCTTCAAACGAATCAGACCCGTAGGAATAATAGTCTTCATAACGGTTTCCGTCATCATCAGGATATTGGGCAGAAAGCATGTCGCCATAGATCGGATCATAGGCCCCGCTCTCTGTTACGTTCCCGCCGGGTTCAGTACATGTATATCGGACTCTGATATTATTCTCCCAGACTGCCTGATAATAATAATCCACCTGACCGTTTTCGTTCAGCACGGTATATCCTGTAACATGATCCCCGTCATATTGGTAATCGCAGTTCTCCGAAATCACTTTCCCGTCCGGAGACCGTGTGACGATGGTTTTGGTATGATCGTTTTCATCGTAAGTATAAACACGGCTGCTCTCTGTTGAGCCGTCAGGGCCGTATGTGATGCTCGTCAGGCGATTGCCTTTGATATCATAGGTCGCGGTCCAGCTTATATCTGCCGAACCGTCCATGTATGTTTCTGTATAGGCAATACGATTCCCCACATCGTCATAAGTATGGAGATAAATATATGCCCGGTATTTGCCGGTATTCTTCGGATAATAGTCGGTTTCCCGCAAAATATTCCCGTCCTGGTCCCACTGATCGTAGATCTCAAATCTGCTGATCTCTCCGTACCGGTTATAAATATTCAGCCGTGCAACATTTCCCGTTTGCTCATCAAACAGATATTCTTTCTTCAGCTCTCCGTTGGCAAAATATTCATTTTTATACTTTTCAGCATAATAAAGTCCCCGGATTGCCTTCAGTGCTTCTTCAGCCGGATATCCGTTGCGGTTTGCCGTTTTATACCATCTGTAGGCCTTGATATAATCCTGCTCAACGCCAATCCCGTGTTCGTAGCAGTATCCCAGTTTGTATTGAGCTTCTTTGTCTCCCTGGATTGCCGCGGGCAGATAATCCTCTGCCGTTGATACTTCAGTATCCTGCTCCTTGCTCGGAGCCGGGTGCCCGCATCCTCCGCAGAATTTCCTGGTGTTCCCTGTCCTTCCGCATTCAGGACAGTCCCAGGAGGCCTGTTCGCCCCATGCCCCGGAAATGATGAAAGCAGCCGTCAGGAGCACAGCAAACGTCGTGCATATGACCTTTTTGAATCCTGATGGTTTCATTTTTATTGTTCCTCTTTCTTCCTGCAGGTGCTTGATGATGATTGAAGAAACGGGCGCTAATAGATTTTCCCGATCAGCTCAAAAACTGCTTTGTCGCGCGCTTCCTCCGTCAGGCTCTCCCACCGATCCGGCTGCCATACTCCGGCAATCCGCTCTTCCGCTTCCCGGATCCATTGCTTCGCTGTAAGGATATCCTCCTCCGTGCATGCCGGCGCGTAGTGCTCCAGTCTTCCGCCTTTCCGGTATGGCTCCGTTTCAATGCCCAGGAAGGTCTTTGCCAGCAGCGGATCGTATGATCCGAACGCGGCGACCAGCCCGATGCAGTCCGCGTAGATCTCATCCCGGATGGCGTCTTTCTTTTCCGGATACAGCTTCCGGCAGATAAAATGGGTCAGTTCGTGGTACATCCGGATGGTAACGGATTTTGCTGCCCATTCACTGTCTGACATATGGACCTGTTCCGCCGGAATCGAGCTGTAAGGACCGCTGCTGAGCAGGATGATCGTATCACAGTAATTGCCTTTGTCAGCCGTGAACCGCTTGAACTCCGCATTCCAGTCCGTGTTCCCCCGGGCCAGGTATTCGGTTCTGTGTTGGTTGATCTTCTCCCGGTTGATGACCCCGCTGATCGTCACGGCACCCACCGATGCCGGAATCGGCACCGGTTCGCATTTGTATGCCAGCGCATGATACAGATGCTCAAAGTCTTCCCGGTCGGAAACAAGCATGATTTCCGCTTCCCCCGCCGGCGTCCGGCAGGTATACCGCTCAATCTGATCACAGTTGAAAGAGACGTCCTGCCCGGCTGTATCCAGCCCCTGCAGCACGACCCTTCGGTATGCTTCTGTTTTGCTGATCCCGTCTTTGATCGGCAGCAGCAGCTGGCGGTATCTTGCAGCATATTCTCGGATTCCGCATTTGCTTGCTTTCATGTTTTCAGTTCTCTTGTCCTGTCGGTTGCCGCAAATGCAAACAGACTGTCATTTGTATCTGACAGCCTGCCTGCGTTTGGGCGCAATCGTAGATTGTGCTTGTGTCAGCAATTAGAGGGAGAGTCCTCCGATATTGATGCCGACTTTACCGCTGATTACGTTCTTCCAGTTGTAGTTTTTGTAAGCGTTGTTGTACTTATACTTGTCATAGAGCATTCTCGCGAGCATACCGGCCCGGGATCCGATGCCCCAGCCCAGTTTGATCGCCGCCAGCAGGGACATACCGCCGGCAACGCCTTCCAGATCGTCGTCAGACAGTTCGCCTTCCTGCGGTACGATATCCTGCAGCATCTCGTCGGCTTCTTCCGCGGTCAGTTCTACACCGTTGGCTGCCATGATTTTGATGAAGTCTTCCCGGCTCGCAACGCCTTCCAGTTCCTTCGCCAGAGCGCCGTTGTCGGCCTTGATGAGTTCTTCAACCTGGATCTTCTTCTCGTTCGTCATTGTTTTCAGTTCCTTTCTTTTTGTCTTTTTTTTTGAGGGAGTTTTTCTCCCTGACTACCTTGGTTGTCAGAAGGTTTTCACCTTCCGTGTTTCAGGCGTTTGCCTTAACTGTCTGTATATACACGGTTATCCGCCGGTTGTTACAGGCTTTTCTGTTTTCCTGTTTCCGGGTGTCTCTCGGGATTATAGTTTCATGAGCTTAATAAGCAGTTCGCCGCCCGGGAGTTTTCTGAGGTCCTCCTTCGCGCCCAGCTTTTGAAGAGCTCTTATTCTTTCCCTCAACGACATGTTCCGCTTCGGGTAAAGGCCGAATGTCTGCAATGAAGACAAATTTAACCCGCCGGCCACTTCCTCAAGGTTTTCGTCTGACAGTTCGTTTTCATCTTGCTTCGTCAGCTCTTCTTCCGTTGCTTCGATGCCATGTTCTTTCAGAATGCCGAGTAGCGCTTCAGTGTTCTCAGCCTCCATGACTTTCTTAATGAGCTCCTCGCCGCTCTTTGTTTCTTTGGAATCCATGTTTTTTCTCCTTTTCCGTGTGTTTTGTGTATCATCCTTGTATCCGTTAATACACGGTTTTTTCCATTCTGTTACAGTTGCCCTGTACTAATTTCAAATATCCTTATTTCGGATTTTTCTCATTGTCCCATCTTTCTTTAGTATAACCGAATTTGATCCTGTAGTCCAGTGCGGCGCCTTCCTTCCAGGCGGAAATCGAGTATGCGCCGCGGTCAACCTTCTTTTTGTCGTTAAATGTGTTTTCACCCATCTCGAACGCCATCAGGCTGATCCGCTCACAGCCGTAGAATACCTGTTTGCCGATTTTTCGTAAGGTTTTGGGAATATAGACCCGGGTCAGTCCGGTGCAGCCTGCGAAAGCCCGGTCTCCGATCTCTTCCACCCCGTTCTGCGGCATATAGATTTCCGTAACCTTCACGCAGTTCTCAAACGCGCTGTCTCCGATGATCTTCACGCTGCTCAGGATGTTCAGGTTTGTCAGTCCGGAAAGGTCCATAAACGCTGATCCGGGAATCGTTCCCGCCCCGATCGTCAGTGTCCGCAGTCCCGTACAGCCCTGAAGGATCTGCGCGCCGATTGTTGTGACAGAGAAAGGAATATTCAGTTCTGTCAGTGCTGCGCAGTTCTGGAAAGCCCCGGATCCGATTCCCCAGATTGATTCAGGGATGTTGATGCTTCTGAGTGCGGAAACATCGCTGAACGCGTAGTTCCCTATTTTCAGAACATTTTCGCCCAGGGTAACCGTCTCCAGGCTGGATAATCCTTTGAATTCGTTATCCGGGATCACCGCAGTGTTAACTGTCAATGTGCGCAGGCCGCTGCAGCCCTGCAGGATCTGATCGCCGATCACTGCAACAGAGGCAGGAATACTCAGTTCTGTCAGCGCCGCGCAGCTCTGGAAGGCCCCTGATCCGATTTTCCAGATTGATTCGGGGATTGTGATGCTTCTGAGTACAGAACTGCCGCTGAACGCGTAGTCTCCGATTTCCTGGACGTTTCCGCCCAGGATGACCGTCTCCAGGCCGGCCAGGCCTTTGAACGCGTTTTCCGGGATCGTCGCGGTGTTTACCGTCAATGTACGCAGGCCGCTGCAGCCCTGCAGGATCTGTTCGCCAATCGTGGTAACAGAGGAAGGAATACTCAGTTCCGTCAGTGCTGCACAGTTCTGGAAAGCGCCGGATCCGATTCCCCAGATTGATTCAGGGATGTTGATGCTTCTGAGTGCGGAAACATCGCTGAACGCGTAATTCCCGATTTTCAGAACGTTTTCGCCCAGGGTAACCATCTCCAGGCTTGATAATCCTTTGAATTCGTTATCCGGGATCACCGCGGTGTTCACCGCCAGTGTGCGCAGTCCGTTGCAGCCCTGCAGGATCTGATCACCGATGATTGCGACAGAGGCAGGAATATTCAGTTCTGTCAGTGCCGCACAGTTCTGGAAAGCCCCGGATCCGATCTTTTGAATTGATTCAGGAATATTAATACTTCTGAGTACGGAATTGCCGCTGAACGCGAAGTCTCCGATTTCCTGCACGTTTTCGCCCAGAGTGACGGTTTCAAGGCCTGCCAGGCCTTTGAACGCGTTTTCCGGGATCGTCGCGGTATTCACCGTCAGTGTGTGCAGGCCGCTGCAGCCCTGCAGAATTTGCTCTCCGAACTCTGTAACTGAGGCGGGGATACTCAACTCCGTCAGGACTGCGCAGTTCTGGAAGGCCCCGGATCCGATCTTTTGAACCGATTCGGGGATATTAATACTTCTGAGTGAGGAAGTGCCGCTGAACGCAAAGTCCCCGATAGCCTGCACGTTTCCGCCCAGCGTTACGGCCTCAAGGCCGGTCAGTCCCTTGAAGGCGTTTTCCGGGATTGTAGCCAGATCAATGGTCATCTGGTACAGCGCGGTGCATCCGGCAAAGGCTTCCCGGCCGAAATCGGTAATC
Source organism: uncultured Oscillospiraceae bacterium (assembly GCA_964624445.1). Lineage (GTDB taxonomy): Bacteria > Bacillota > Clostridia > Christensenellales > Aristaeellaceae > Aristaeella. Next base: position 14,751 of record CAZUXV010000001.1, read on the forward strand.
TGCGCCCCTAAAGTCGCTGATTCCATCTGGGTACAGTTCTGGAAGCAGCGGGCTCCGATCCGCCGGACCCGGGTCGACAGGTTTGCCTTTGTCAGCGCCTGGCATCCGGAGAAAGCATAGCTCTCAAGATTCAGCGGTACGTTTGACTCGGTAATACTGAAGCTGCCCAGCGCGGTACAGTTCTGGAAGGCGTATTCACCGACGGAAGCAGTATTGGCGGGAATGCTCACCGTCAGCAGCTTGCTGCAGCCGTTGAACGCATAGTTGCCGATCGTCTTCAGGCTGTCCGGTAAAATCACCGACGTCAGTCCGGTACAGCCGTTGAACGCGTTATCGGAAAGGGTGGTCAGCCCTTTGCCCGGGTTGATTGAGGCCAGGGAGGTACAGCCCTGGAACGCCTGGCTGCCGATGCTGGTCACGCTGTTTTCCGGGAATCGGATGTCGGTCAGTTTGCTGCAGTTTTCAAATGCGTTGTTGCCGATCGTCTTGACCGTACCCGTCAGCTCGACTGTGGTCAGGCTGGCCAGCTCCGCAAACGCGGAATTGGGAATGCTGCCCATGCCGATCTTCAGCGTGCGCAGTCCGCTGCAGCCCTGGAGGATCTGGTCTCCGATTTCGATCTGTTCTGTCAGGATGCTGATCTCTGACAGCGCGGCGCAGTTCTGGAACGCGCCTGTGCCGATCCGTTGCAGCCGGTTGGGAAGCTGTGCGTTTCGCAGGCTGCTGCAGCCGCTGAATGCGTAGGCGCCGATCTCTTCAACGTTTTCGCTGATGTTGATCGTTTCCAGGCCCGCCAGTCCCTTGAACGCGTTTTCCGGAATTTTGTTCAGGCCGATCGTCAGCTGGTACAGCGCCGTGCAGCCGCTGAATATGTCCCGGCCGTAGTCACTGATCTGACTCCCCAGGGTCGCGGATTCCATCTGGGTGCAATTCTGGAAACAGTGTGCTCCGATTCGCTGAATCCTTATCGACAGGTTTGCACTCGTCAGCGTCTGGCATCCGGAGAACGCGTAGCTGCCAAAGCTCAGCGGTGCGTCTGACGAGACAATGTCAAAGCTGCTCAGCGCGGTACAGTTCTGGAAGGCATATTCGCCGACGGAATACAGATAGGCGGGAATCGTCACAGCCTGCAGTTTGCTGCAGCCGCTGAAGGAATAGTTTCCGATGGTCGCCAGGCTGTCCGGCAGGCTGATGGAGCCCAGGCTTGTGCATCCGGTAAAAGCGTTGTCTGCAATGCTGGTCAGGTTGTTTCCAAATATAACGGAATTCAGGGCTGCGCAGCCGCTGAACGCACTGTCTCCGATGGTTTCTGCGTTGACGCATTTGACGCTGGTGATGGAGGTGCAGTTGGCAAACGCAAATGGCGGAACGTCGCCTTTCACTGTCAGGTTGTTGAACGAGCCGCAGTTGTTGAACACTTCAGCGCCCATGTTCTGGATCGACGCGGGTATTTCAGCGTTCTGCAGACCGGAACAATTGTCAAAGGCATGCCCTCCGATCGATAACACGCCCTCCGGCAGCCGTAAGCTCCTCAGTCCGGCGCAGCCGGTGAACGCGTACTCGGCAATCTCCGTAATGCCGCCCCAGTTGATCGTCGTCAGCGCTGCGCAGTTCGCGAATGCGTATGGTTCGGCCTTGGTCACGTCCGGTCCGAAGGTGACGCTTGCCAGGGCGGAGAGGTTTTCACAACAGTGGGCTCCGACCGCTGTTACGCCGTCCCCGAATTCAATCGCTTTGATATTGTTGAGGTGTTCCGACAGTTTCGACTCGCCGGACAGTCTGACCGTCACGTCTTTCCCCGACAGCGCCAGGGTATCGTCAATATAGACAATATACTTCGTTCCGTCAGTCAGCTCGCCGTCCGCTTTCTGCAGTCTGGTATCTGCTTGTGCGGGTGCTGTCGTCACGGGAACCGGATCCGGATCGGTGTTCGGATCGGGCGCGGGAACAGGTTCATCCCCGGACGTCGAAGTAGTGGTCCCGTCGTCGATGGGCGGTAAGGTCGGAGCAGTTTCGCCGCCGCCCTGGCAGCCGGCCAGCAGCGCGATGATTCCCGCCAGCAGGATACAGAGAAGGAGTCTTTTTTTCATGCGCCCGCACCTCCGGTCAACTTGATTACCTTTACCGCAAAGTGATTCGTGTCAATCCGGATAACATCCCCGGTTGCCAGTTCCCGGCTGCCGCCTTTTTCAAGCAGGCTGCCGTTGACCGCCGTGCCGTTGGTGGAGTTCAGGTCTTTCAGGATGCACCGGTTTTCCGTGATCAGAATCTCCGCGTGGTTGTGGCTGACTTTCTTGCTCTGCAGCACGCCCTCTTTCCAGGGGTTGTTCCGCCCCAGCTTCATTTCGCCGCACCACAGGTATTTCCGCTCGTCCGTCTCCTCGCAGCGCAGGCACAGGAGTGTCTCCGCCTTCCACAGTGTTTCCGCGCTGCCCTTGAAGGCAATCAGGATGTCCTGTTTAAACAGGGTGACTTCACACAGGTTCCCGACGGGCACTTTCTGCTCTTTTTCCAGGCGTTCCCCGTTCACCCAGGTCCCGTTCGTGGAGTTCATGTCCTCAATAAAGTGCTTCCCGTCAACACAGACAATCTGTGCGTGGCATCCGCTCACCTTTCGGTCCGGATCATTCACGACGATATCCGCCTTTCCCCGGGTTCTGCCCAGCCGGGTCACGTCAGTCTTGCCGCGGTAACGGACGCCGTCTTCGGAAAGGATTACAATCGTCGGCGGAATTTCGGATTCGTCCTGGCGGGTTTTGTTCAATGGATCGTCGTAATCCGCTGCGACTGTCCCGCCGTCATCGTCGTCCGTGTTCAGCGGCAGCGGCTTTTCTGTACCGGGTTCCTCCTGTGAAATGATCGGTCTCCGTCTTCTGTGCCTGCCGGAGTCTGTAACCGGCGGCGTAACCGGTTCGGGTGTTTCGGCAGCCGGAGCCGGTTCAGGCTCCTGGATAGGAGGTTCGGGGGCTTTCTTCGCCGTATGCTCCAGCTTGTCAATCGGCAGTTTGGGCTTCTCGGGCTTCGGCTTTTCGCTCTCCCCCGCGCCCGGCTGGTAGGCCTGGATCCGGATGGACCGGTCCGGGTATCCGCAGGTCTGTTTGATGGCATCCAGGGAAAGGATGCTCGTCACGACGCTGTCGCCCGGAATGTCGTGAACGTCGATCCACTGGACGGACCCGATCATCAGCCGCATGCCCATGGTCAGCTGAGCCCCGTTATACCGGATCGGGATCAGCGGTTTTTGGTTTTCGACGGCAAAGATCAGTTCATTAAAGCAGTTATGGCTCTTCACCGCGCTCTGGCTCATGAGCACCAGGCAGGCCGCGCTGCGGTTCAGGTGGTCGGCAATGACCTCCGGCCAGATTTCTCCGCCGTGGATGCCGGAATCAAACCAGAGCCGCACGCCTGCGCTCGCGAGCCGTTCAATCAGGGGATAGGTGATACCCGAGTCTTTCCTGCAGTAGCTCACAAACAGGAACGGTTCCGGGCCTTCGTAGGGTTTCGCGTTACAGATCATGCTTTCTTCACCTCGATATCAAGCAGCTCGTGCAGGCCGCGCGCCTTGAATTCATCGTAAATCTTCTGGCTCATCCCGGCAATCCGCATGAACTTGTTGTTCTTTTCCAGCAGTTTTTCTGTCCGCAGGAAGACCTCCATCATCGATGCGGAAACATAGCTTGTCTGATCCAGGTCGATCACAATTCCCTGCCCTGCAACGACCAGCGCGGTCATCTCGTCCAGCAGCGTGTTGGCGACTTCGCTGTTCAGCTCGCCGCTCAGGGTAATTTTGATGATGTTGTCCGCCGCTTCTTCCTTGATCGCGGCCTTTTCCGCCCCGTTCAGAACGAACCGGATCGAATCTTCGGTATATTCTTTTTCCATGGCTTTTTCCCCCTTTATTCCGCGATCTGGCGGATGGCCATCTGGTAGAACAGGCCTTTCAGGGCCATCAGCTGCTCAAACGTTCCTTCTTCTTCTACCCTGCCCTTGTTCAGCACGATGATCCGGTCGCAGTTCTGCACCGTGGACAGGCGGTGGGCAATAACCATCCGCGTCATGTTCCGCTTCTCCAGGCTTTCGCAGACCTTGGCCTGCGTCAGGTTGTCCAGCGCGCTGGTCGCTTCATCAAAATACAGTACAGAAGGATTGCTCATGATCGCCCGGGCGATCAGGATCCGCTGCTGCTGTCCGCCGGAAATCGTGCCGCCGCTCTCGCTCACCACGGTGTGCAGTCCCATCGGCATCGCGTCGATATCGTCCTTCAGGCCCACGTCCTCAACCACTTCCTGCACCTGCTCCATGGAGGGCTTGTTGGCCGTAATCGTGATGTTGTCATAGATGCTTCCGGCAATCAGTTTGCCGCTCTGCAGCACCACGCCGATATGCTTCCGCAGGGAGTGTTTGTCGATTCCCTGGACGTCTTTGTTGTCGTAGCACACCCTGCCCTTGATCGGCTTTTCAAAACCGAGCAGCAGTTTCAGCAGCGTGCTCTTGCCGCAGCCGCTGGCGCCGACGATGGCCACATATTCACCCGGCCGGATATGGATACTCAGGTCATTCAGCACCATTCGTTCCTCGGTATAGCCGAAGGTCACGTGGTCCACCAGGATATCGCCGTTCAGCTGTGTAATGGCGTCCTTGTCCTCGTCATCCTCCACCGGCGTCTCCAGAATGGGCGCCACACGTTTCATCGTCGGTTTCATCTGGATATATTCAATTCCGGCCGTAATGAAGCCGACCGCTGCGCCGCTGAAGGAACCGAAAGCCGAACTGAACGCCATGAAAGCGCCGACGGACAGCTTCGTGTTGCCGTTCACCATCAGCAGGTAAAGGACCATGGAGAAGATTGTCGACGAGGCTTCGCTCAGGATGGCGCCTGCGCTGCTGATGTGGTTCTCTTTGATTTCCTCGCGCTTAGCCTCGGCCACCGGAGAGGTATATTCAAGGATTGCCCGTTCTTCCGCGCCCGCCATCCGGATTTTATCGACGCCGCCCAGGAATTGGTACAGCTTGCCAGACGCTTTGCCGCCCAGTTCCCGGATCCGGTCTTCATATTTCAGCGTGCTCTTGGTCAGGAAATACAATCCCGCGCACAGGATCGCGATCATCGCGATACCGACCGCCGCCATGATACCGGAGTATTTGATCATCTGGATCAGATAAATAATGCTCAGCGCCATCGTCAGGCTGTTGGACACGATCAGGGACGTGATCTTATTCACGATCTGGCCGACGCCCATGGCGCGGTCCGCCAGGTCCGCGCTGTCATACTTCCGGAAAAAGCTTTCCGGCAACTGGAACAACCGCCAGTAGACCGCGTCCTGGAATTCGTATTCGGATCTGCTCGGGATCCGGTATTCCTGCAGCTGCTTGACGATGGAAATGAATACGTTGCCCAGCATGCAGCTCGCGATGACGCCGCAGACCTGCACCAGCACGCTGACGTCGCCCATCGGAACATATTCGTCGTAGATCAGCTGGTTCAGTTTCGGCTGCAGTACGCCGATCAGCGTGCTCAACAGGCCCAGGACGATCAGGCTGATCACGTCCCGCTTATGGAAACTCTTTTTGACAAACTGGATGATTTCTTTTTTGCCGGCTTTCTGTTTCGGCAGCGTCCGGCGGATCACCCGCGCCTTCGGTTCCAGTTTTCCCAGCAGCGCCTTGCTCAGCGGTTTGTCTTCGCCCGTCGCCTGGTTATATACCCGGTATTTGCCGCCTCTCGGATAGCATACCACCGGCTCGTCGCCAATATAAGTGATCATCACACCGCAGTCGAATTTATGCCAGTTGACGTCCAGCACGACCTCCCGGCAGATAAACTGGGAAGCCCGGGCCATCTCGTCCAGTGTCATCTCCTCGCACAGCGGTTCCAGTTTGTGTCGTTCCGGCAGCGTAATGCCGGCCTTTTTGCAGGCGAAAGCCAGCGTACTGTAGAGAATGTCGCTCTGGTCGCCCAGACCGGCGCCCGCACCCTGTCCGCCGGTCACGGCGTCCGCCATCACCCTGAAGGATTTCACCTGGTCCTTCGGCGCGTTCATTTCCGTCCGCTTCAGGAAGATATCGTCCTTCAGTTCGTTGTTCACATAGTATTCAGCCAGGCTGGCTTCGAATCCCTCGGCCTCGAACGTCGTGATCCCGGCGTTTGCCAGGAACCGCCGTTTCAGGATCAGCGTCGCAGCCCCGGGCATGGTTTCCAGCACGACCTTTTCCGTCTTCGGGATCAGCAGGAACCGCCAGTGTTTATAATTCATATCGCGCCAGGCAAAGGCGGGAATGGAATGATCCGCCTCAACCTCGCACAGCGGGACTCGTTTCCCTGCTTTCGTGCTCTCTTCTGACCAGGGAACAATATAGACATATACGCTGCCTTCAACGACGCGGATCGCGTCTTCCGGTTCGTGCGTATAGAACAGGGATGTCTTTGTCAGTTCAAACCGTTCGTTCATGGAGCCTGCGCCCTCCTCGTGATATCGGAAACCCTGTCCGCCCTGCCTTTGTTATCCGTTCATAACAAAGCTGCGGTAATAGCTGTTCTCTTCCTTCATCATGCTTTCATGCGTGCCCCGCTGAACAATCTGCCCCTGTTTCATAACAACAATCTGGGTGCAGTCCCGGATCGTGCTCAGCCGGTGGGCAACGATCACGCAGGTGCATCCCCGGCGGCGGATGTTGTCCATAATCTGCTTTTCAACCACCGGGTCCAGGGCGCTTGTCGCTTCGTCCATAATCAGGATCGAGGGCTTCGTCGCCAGCGCCCGGGCAATCTCCAGTCGCTGCCGCTGCCCGCCGCTCAGGTTCGCGCCGTTTTCTTCCAGCCGGTAGTTATATCCGCCCGGCTGCTGCATAATGAAATCGTGGATACAGGCGTCCTTTGCGGCCTCGATCAGGTCGCTTTCCAGGATCACGTCATTCCACATCGTCAAGTTGTCCTTGATCGATCCGGAAAACAGCATAATGTTCTGGGATACAGTGGAAACGCTGGCGTGCAGCACGTTCGGCGGGATGTCCCTGATGCTCTTTCCGTCAAAATACACGTCGCCGCTCCAGGGTTTATACAGTCCGCTGATGACCTTGGAGATCGTGCTCTTGCCGCAGCCGCTGGGCCCGACGAAGGCGATCGTCTCACCGCTGTGCAGCGAGAAGGAGAAACCGGAAACCGTCGGTGGTTTCAGGATGCTGTAGCCGAAGGAAACGTCGGACAGCTCGACCACGCCGCTCAGTTTGGCGCCGGTCAGGGTACTGGTGGCCGCTGTGTTCTTCTCTTCCGCCGGATATTTCTCAATATCGTCCACGCGGTTGATGTTCGACTTCAGCGTCTGGATGCCCTCAAAGAATCCGACCAGCTTGTTCACCGGATCGGTAAACGAACCGAACAGGCTGCTGAACGCCGTCAGCATACCGATGGTGAACTCTCCCCGGATCGCCATCATGGCGCCTACCATCAGGATCAGCACGTCCGTCAGCTGGCCCACCGTCGTCGGGATGGCGCTGATGATCTGCTGGGATCGCTTCAGTTCCTGGCCCTGGGAGGCGTTCAGTGCCTGGTGGCCCAGGATCCGGTTGCTGTATTGGTTCTCGATGCCGCTGGCCTTGATCGTGTCCGTGATGCTCAGTCCCGCGCATACCGCGCCATACAGCTTGCCACCGCTCATCTGCATCTTCATTGTCGCGTTGGCGATCAGCTTGTTGGCGAATACCGCCACAACGATGCTGACCACTACGCTGACTAGGCCGATGCCCGTCAGCACCGGGCTGTAGAAGATCAGCAGCGCTAGATAGAACACCGCCGTAATCAGGTTCAGGGCCGTCTCCGCCAGGTCGCCGGCCATGAAGTCGTTAATGCTGTCGTTGTTGCTGATCCGGTTGGCCAGGTCGCCCGTATACCGCTGGTCAAAGAACGACATCGGCAGCCCGAACATATGGGACAGGAACCGGTAGCCGCTGATCAGCGTCATCTTGCCCTTCAGCTTTGTCAGGATCAGGGACCGGTAATACGTCAGTCCCTCCTTCAGGATCAGGCATCCTCCCATGAACACCAGGACCCGCACCAGCCAGTCCCGGTATCCTTTTCCCAGCACGTCGTCGATGAACACCTGGCTCAGCACTGGCAGGATCAGGCCCGGCAGCACCAGCAGCAGACCGATGTACAGTAGTTTCAATAGCACGGGGATCTGGTCCTTCACCCGATTTGTGATAAAGGACACCACCCGGCCTTTTTTCTTTTCCTTGACAAAGTCATCCGTCTTTTTGAACGTCATCACGACGCCTGTAAAGCTGTCATCCAGCTCCTCAAACGTCAGTTTTCTCCGGCCGACGGCCGGGTCGTTCAGATAGACGTTCTTCCCGCTGAAGCCTTCCAGTACCACAAAGTGGTTGAAGTTCCAGTGGATAATGCACGGCATCTGCATCTTTTTCAGGTCTGCCGGCTCTTTTCGGAATGCCTTCGCTTCAAGCCCGTATTTAACCGCGGCTTTCCTCACATTCTTGGCGTTGCAGCCATCCCGGGAAACGCCGGTTTCGATCCGCATCTGCTCCAGCGGTATATATTTGCCGAAATAGGCAAAGATCATCGCCAGGGAAGCTGCGCCGCACTCCGTCGCTTCCATCTGCAGGATGGTCGGGACTTTCTTTCTGTTGTTCATCTTATTTGTTCTCCCAGATGTCCTTCAGTTGCGCAAACAGTTTCGTGATCGGGTGAACCCGTTCTGTCACGATCTTCACAGTGCACTGCTGCGGGGCGGAGAGTATAGCTTCCTTAATGCCCTTTTCGTTGGACCAGGCGTATCCGGAGCGGGATCTCGGATCGATGTTCAGTTCGCATGCCACCGCGCACACGCTCTTCCCATCGCCCAGAATCATGTTCGCCACGGCGTTGTCGTTGCCGACCACCGCTGCGATGGCTTTCTGGGAGGCTGCCCAGGTGTCAATGTTGATCACCCGTCCGGACATATGCCCGTAACCTTTGCTGTCGGCGGAATCCAGTGATACGGTCACTTCCATCCCGCGCTTGATCTTGTCCATATCGGATACGGGCACATAGCACACGACCGTCTCTTTCTGGTTGCTGCTCATCTGGGTGTTGACCCGAAGGATCTCGGCATTGTTGTCGACCGCTTCGCCCGGCTTCACCAGCACTTCCGTAACCGTGCCCAGCAGGTCGGTCGTGATCGTCTCGTTCCCCGTTGCTGTCGACAGCACCATCACGGTATTGTTGCTTTTGTTGATCGCTGTTCCCACACCTGCCGGCAGGCTCTGCACCGTACCCCGCTGGGTGGACAGAACAGTATTCGTGGATGTATTGCTGCGCACAATCATGCCCGTTGCTGTGATCGTGGTCGGCAGATATCCGGTAAACGACCATACCACGACAAACACAAGGATCAGGGTGATCCCCAGCAGTGCCAGCCAAGACATCGGGGAAGTCACTTTCAGTACCTTGTCCAGCTGGTCCGGGGATGAGATTTTTTCCAGTGCGCTTTTCCTGAATACTTCTTTTTTAGCCACTTATAACACCTGCCTTAAAAAACTTGCGTATTCTTTATTCATGTTCTGCAGGGCCCGGTGGATCATGATCCTCACGTTCCCTTTGCTTGTGCCCAGCCATTCGGCGATCTGCTCATCTGTCCATTCCCGGAAGAAGCGGAGCACCACGGCCTCCCGCTGGTTTTCCGGCAGCTTTTTCAGCAGTTCCGCCAGCTCTGCCCGCAGGGCCTGCAGTCTCACCGTCTGGTCAATGAGGTCTTTGTCCGGAATCACGTTTTCAAAGTCATCCAGGCTGTAAACCTGTTTCCGGTCCCGCAGATAGTTCTTCCATCGGCTCCGGACAATCAGATACAGCCAGCTTTTCCGCGTGGATCTTTCCGGGTCATAGTGATCCCAGTTTTTATAGCAGTAAAGAAAACACTCGTTGGTCAGGTCTTCGGCGTCCTGCCGGGAGGAACACTTCCCGCTCAGGTACCGGATGATCATCGGATGGTATTCACTGTAGAACGCTTCGTACGTGGATACATCCGCCTGCGCTTCTCTCAAAGTCAAAGCATCCTTTCCCTGTGGATTTATGCTGATTACTGAAAGAAAGATAGACAAGTATAAAAGATGGATCTGTTCAGATCCCTCATATGAATCCCATTATTTACCTGATATTATAGCCGAAAAACACCTTCGTTGCAATATTGCGCCTGTTTTTGTTTGTGTTTTTTAATACTTGCGCGCGCCCGGATTTGGTATTTTCTGGAAACTAAAAACGTGCAAAAGAAAAGGCTGTGATTGCTCACAGCCCGGGGTGATATCTTAAAGTTTATTTGCTGTCTCTGTCGCTTTCCCGGTTTTCTTCCGGGTTTTCCTCAAGCTCCCGTATCCGACGCTCCAGCAGCGCGATCTGCTGGGTCAGTCTGCGGTTGATCTTGTCTTCCTTTGAGATCACATTGGTCAGGTAAACAAACAGAATGATGGAAAACAGGGAGAAAGAAAGAAAGATCATGTTGATCGGCAGTTCCATGCCGACCACCGAGGCCAGCCATACCGCAATCCCGGGGAACAGCGCGAAGAGCAGCAGGATCAGCGAAACAAAAATCCACAGCAGGGAATGATTCAGGCTCATCCTGCCGTGCCGGATCTGACGAACAGTATATAGATCCGTTACGATCACCAGGATAATCAGAACGATCCGCAGTTTGTCACTCATGCTTTTCTCACCTTCCCCCTGTGCATATGCACGCCGGCTACAAAGATCGCCAGCGATACTTTAATCATATAGTATACAGATGAGAACAACCGGATGGAGCTTTTCCCCTCCATCCGTTCGTTCATCCGCGCGGGCACTTCCTTTACCCTGAACCCGTTGTTCAGCGCCATCACAATAGCTTCAGGTTCGGGATAATCCTGTGCGTAGTTCTCGGAATAATACTTGATCAGCTCCTTGTTGACCGCCCTGAACCCGCTCGTGACATCATACACTTTTTTGCCCGTCACCAGCCGGATCTGGGAGCTCAGCAGCCGGATTCCGGCCCGTCTTGCCGCCGAGGACTGGAATCCCTCCTGGTCGCTGTCTGGCAGGAAACGGCTGCCTACCGTCATATCGGCCTCTCCGTCCAGCAGCGGTCGGATCAGTTTCTCCAGGCAGTCCGCCCGGTGCTGCCCGTCTCCGTCAAACTGCACTGCAATATCATATCCGTTCTGTCTGGCATACAGATAACCTGTCTGCACGGCCCCGCCGATTCCCAGGTTGACCGGCAGATCTGCAAAGCTGACCCTGTTCTCCTTCAGGATTTTCAGCGTGCTGTCCTTCGAACAGTCGTTCACAACCAGGACGTCCGCCTGGGGGAACTCGTTCTTCAGGTCCTCCAGCGTATGCAGGATGTTGCCCTCTTCGTTATACGCCGGTATGATGATCAGCAATCTCATTCTCTGTCCTCTTTCCGCCTGCGCTCAGCAATGGTTGGTTTCCGGTTTCACCCGTTGATCCGTTTTTGTTTCTTTACCGTCAGTTCGCATACCCCGATCATAAACAGGATATAGATCCCGTAGGTGATCAGCTGTACATAGCTGACCCCGTTCTTCCCGAAGGCCTCGATGCACGGCCGCACCGTGCAGACCAGGATGACGAAACTGCCGATGATCCCGATCAGCAGCCATTTCATCTGCCTCATCGCCGTAATAACGGCGGAAAGAATCCAGATAATCGCGGTCAGGATCGTCACCCATACGATGGGTAAAAACAGATCGTAATATTCCAGGATTTGGCTGCCGAACAGGATCGTCAGCCCGAACCGCCCCAGCAGCATGGCCCCGGCTGTCACAACAATGCACAGCCCGATCAGGGCCAGATAGGTTTTTCTCAGCAGCTTCAGGAAGCGTTCATAGTCTTTCCCCACATACGCCTCTGAGAAAGTCGGCAGGAACGGGTTGAACGCCACCGAAGCGAACACCTGGACCACCAGCGTCGGTGACGCGATTGTGGAATAGATCCCCAGTTGCTCCGTTCCCATGATCTGCTGCAGCACATTCTTCGGAATCAGATTATGCAGGCTCAGCAGAAACGCAAAGGCAACGATCGGCACACATTTCTTCAGCAGCTCCGTCACCTCGCGGGAGAACATCACCGGCCGGATCTTCGCCAGCCGGTCCGTCCGGATCCAGTCAAACAGCACTGCCACCGCCAGGTTGGCTCCGGCGATGATGAAAAGTGTGGTCAGCAGGTCTTTGGTCACATACAGCCCTGCTGCGAAAATCGCCACCGTCAGGATCCCCCTGATGATGTACGATTTGCCGATCAGGTCGTACCGGTTATGTTTCTGGTCCTCGCCGTGCATCACATCCGTGATCGCCTCGGCCACCCGCACCAGCATGAACGCGGCGATGCACAGCGTCTGGTACGCGCTGTTCCCGAATGCGGATGATACCACGCAACATATCAATGCCGCGGCGCAGGTCAGCATCCGGCTGCCCACATAGATATGCCTAGAATATTCACCCCGCACGTCCGATACCTGGAAGTTTCTCATGCTGAACAGCGATATCGCCGAAAAACTGCTGCTCGTCGTCATCGCCAGGGACAGGTATCCCGCCGCTTCATAGGAGGCGATATGATACACGATCACCGTGATCACCCATTGGCAGGCGCTGTAGAATACGCTGCCGAAGGTGTTCCACGCGATGTTTTTCTTCATGTTGACTGTTTTGTCCATACGGCTCTTTCTTCCGTCTCCGGATCGTCTGGTCACAGGCCCTTCTTTTCGATCATATACCGGTAGAAGTCATAGGTGTCCTTGCTGCATTTCTCCCAGGAGAACCTTTGGGTGTTCTCCAGCCCTCTGCGGACCAGGTCGTCATAATAGTCTTTTTGATACAGTTTTTTGATCTCCTCCATGGATTTCCGCTCATCCTCCGGATCATAAAAGATCGCCGTATTCTCCACTACTTCCGGAAGGGAGGACCTCGCCTGGCATACTACCGGGCATCCGCAGGCCTGCGCCTCCAGTGGCGGAATCCCGAATCCTTCATAATCACTGCAGTACAGCAGGAAGAACGCCTTGTTATACAGGTGCCTCAACTCGTCGTTCGACAGGTATCCCGCCTTTTCGTATCTGCCTGGGATCTCACTTTCCAGGAGCGCCAGTTCCTTTTCGTTGAACGCGCCTCCGCCGACCGCCACCAGTCTGCAGTCGCTCAGTTCCTTCACGACCTTCACGGCCAGGTCGAACCGCTTGTAGAAGATCCTGCTTCCCACAAACAGCACGATCCGTTCTTTCTCCGCCGGTTCATAGAAATAGGTTCCCGTGTCGTATCCGCAATAAACAATGGCAATCTCGCCCTTGTATTCCGGATAGAACTTCAGCAGGTCATATTTCGTGTTTTCGGAGATGCAGAGCACGCCGTCGCTGTGCATGATGGTCTTTTTCTTCTGCATCAGCTGCGCCTTGAACACCGGCGCGTGAAAATACCGTTCAAATGTGCAGTCATACAGGTTCGTGATGTTGATTGCCTTCGGGTCCAGGCAGTACCGGTAATAGCTCGAGTGGAAGATGAACGGTTCCGATTCATGCCGGCGGATGTTGAAGGCCCGCTTGATAATCATCGGCTCCGCTTTCCGGATCTCGTATTCGTGCCCTTCGACCTTTTCGGCGAACATGTTTTTGTCCGCGTTGTCATATCGGATATGGACAGCCGGAAAAGGCGGGTTCCTGGTGGTTTCCGTCCACATCACGGACACGCCGCCTGTCTTCTGCAGGGAATAAACGATATCGTCGTATACGATCTTCATTTGCTTTCCGCCTTCTCTTTGTGTTTTTTGACCTTCGCCGTCATCCATTCAACGGCCTTGTATACCGCCCATCCGATCAGGATATCGAATGGCAGGGTGATCAGCCAGTTCGCCGTCGGGCTCATCTTCCTGCCATACTTCATCACAACCTGCTGGATCGGCCATCCCACCAGATACATCTCGTAAGAGATGGAAAAAAGCTTCAGGTCCCGTTTCATCTGCGGCAGTCCCAGTGCCAGCCCTGTGACGGCATACGGGAACAGAAGGATCAGCCCGATGTTGAACACCGGTGTCATCCCCAGCAGGATGACAGCAGCCAGCGCCGCTCCTGCGGCCGCCGGGTTCAGCCTGATCTTCTCCCGGTATTCGTAATACAGCACGCCCTCAAAGAAGATCACCATCGCCCGTGCCACGGAGACAACCATGCTTTCCGGCATTTTGTACTGGGCAAAGAGGAACACGATAAATAATGCCGCCGTTGCCGCGATTTCAAACCTTTTCCGGTTCTTTTTGTCCTTCATCATCCATCCGGCCAGCAGCATGATTGCCGCCAGCCCGATATAGCAGGCGAACTCCACCGGCATTGTCCAGAGGGGCCCGTTCACCGTCCTGTAAGGCAGCCCTTCAAACACGCCGGGCAGGTCGTGGATAGGGATCAATGCGCCGTTCAGCAGATAGAGATACGTCCCCTTGTCTGTCAGGTATTGGGTCAACGGCAGCGTGGAAATTGCCGCCCCCAGGATCACCGAAAGGATCACGACGGTCCACAGGGACGGAAAGATCCGGTCGCACCGTTTCTTCATAAACGTCCATGCCGAATCCGTTCTGTCCAGCGACTTGCTCACATACAGGCCGCTCAGGAAGAAGAACACCGCCACCGCCACGCCGCCGAGATTGCACTGCCCTCCTGTATACCTGCTGACGAAGTCTTCCTCGCCGGCAGTCACCGCGTAGGAATGGCAGATGATCACGGCAATCGCGCAGATAAACCGGAGGATGTTGATGTTTGAACTTTTGATCTTGATCTTCTCAGATAACCGGTTGTTCATAGGTCCTTTTCTTCACAGTCCTCTGTAGTATTCCAGGGTCTCTTCCAGCATCGTGTCCAGGCTCAGTTCCGGTTTCCATCCGGTATCTCCTGTCAGCTTGCTCCGGTCGCAGCAGATCACCGGTGTGTCGCTGGGCCGCATCCGCGCGGGATCCTGCCGCACCGGGATCGGCCTTCTCGCCATCCCGGTCAGCTTCTCCAGCACTTCCCGGGCGCTGTGGGTGCTTCCGGAACCGACGTTATATACTTCTCCCGGCCTTCCTTTTTCCGATATCAGCCGGTAGGCCCGCACCACGTCCTTGACGTGGGTAAAGTCCCGCCGGGACTCCAGGTTCCCCACTGCCAGCGCTTCCTGCTCCCCGCGTTCCACCTTGACGATGCCGCTGGCAAAGTCCGGAATCATGAAACCGGGCTTTTGCCCCGCTCCGCCGTGGTTAAAGCTTCGGGTCATGCAGATCTTCAGGCCGTAGGCTCTGGCGTAGGCCCTGCCCGTCTGCTCCTGGGCCACCTTGGAGATCGCGTAGGGGTTCATGGGCTTCATCGGCGTCTCTTCGTTAACGGAAGCTCCCGCTTCCTTCAGCTCGCCGTACTGGTCGGAAGACCCCACCAGCAGCAGCGCCGTTTCCGGGCTGTACCTGCGGATCGCCTCCATCAGGTTGATAGCCGCGTTGATGTTGATCTCCACCGTCTTCTGCGGTATCTGCCAGCTTTTGCCAACGTTGGCCTGCCCTGCCAGGTGAAAGAGGCAGTCCGGCTTTTCTTCCCGGATAAACCGGTTGACCTGCTCGCTGTCGAGCAGGTCAACACATACGGTCCGGGGGCCGGGAACCAGGTCCAGCCCGATCACCTCATAGCCGTTTGTTTCCAGTTCTGCCCTCAGATACCGGCCGACAAAGCCTTCACTGCCGGTGATCAGCGCTTTGCGGACCGTCATGCCTGCGCCTCCGCCCGGGCCTTTTCCGCCCGGGCCAGTTTCAGGTCGTATTCCGCCATGATAGCGCACAGCTCTTCATAGCTGGTCTTCTGCGGATCCCAACCCAGCTTCGTCCGGGCCTTGGTAGGATCGCCCCACAGATTGACCACGTCCGTCGGCCGGTACCATTTCTCGTTAACGCACACGACCATCTTCCCGGTCCTTTTGTCATATCCTTTTTCGTTGATCCCTTCGCCCTTCCATTCGATCTCGATTCCGTCATGGGCAAAGGCCAGGGTAGTAAACTCCCGCACGGTATGCTGCACGCCGGTGGCGATCACGTAATCGTCCGGTTCATCCTGCTGCAGGATCAGCCACATGCATTCCACGTAGTCCTTCGCGTATCCCCAGTCCCGCAGGCTGTCCAGATTTCCCAGTTCCAGGTGATCCTGCAGTCCCATGGCAATGCGGCCGGCCGCCCGGGTAATCTTCCGGGTCACAAAAGTCTCGCCCCGGCGTTCGGATTCGTGGTTGAACAGGATCCCGTTGCAGGCGAAGATACCATAGGCGTCCCGGTACTGGCGGATCATCCAGAATCCGTACTGCTTCGCCACCGCGTAAGGACTGTAGGGATGGAAAGGCGTGTTCTCGTTCTGGGGAACCTCTTCCACCTTGCCATACAGTTCGCTGGTGGACGCCTGGTAGACCCTTGTCACCTTGTCCAGCCCGGCAGTATGTACCGCCTCCAGGATACGCAACACGCCCAGCGCGTCCACGTCCCCGGTATATTCAGCCGCCTCGAAGGAGACCTGCACATGGCTCTGGGCAGCCAGGTTATAGATCTCATCCGGCTTCACCTGCAGTACGATCCGGCTGATACTGCTGGAATCGCTCAGGTCTCCTTCATGGATAATCAGCCTGTCCAGGATATGATCGATCCGCTGGGTTGTCGGCACGGACGACCGCCGGATGATTCCGTGAACCTCATATCCTTTCTCAAGTAGCAGTTCCGCCAGATACGATCCGTCCTGGCCCGTAATCCCGGTAATGAGCGCCTTTTTCATGGTAGTTTGTCCTTTCTGCATATAAAACGTTCTTCTCCGTACTCGCGTAAAACAAGCTCCGTGTTCAGGGTGTGGGGGCGTTTTCACGGCCGCTGCCAGTGGCAGATGAAGGCCGGGGAAACGTTATCCATCCATGCCCCCACCGCTAATTATTCCCCGTCCCCACGCAAATTTAGCTTCTTTAGCAATATAGTTACAGCGTGGGGAAGGGGACGAAGAACTGATGACCGCCAGTGGCGGATACTTCATCAGTTCTGAGATCAACCGAAAGGGAGTAAGCTCTCCAGTGGAGAGTTACGACCATTGAGGTTGCGGAACGGGGAAAGGGGTTATAACAACTCTTTTCTGTTTTGATCTTTCAAAAGATCAACAATCCGCTTCACATCCTGCGCCTTATCCTTACTGCAGACCATCACCGCGTCCGGCGTCTCCACCACCACCAGGTTATCGACCCCCAGCGCCGTAACAATCCTGCTTTGGGAAAAAACAACGCTGTTTGTCACGTCGATGGCCACCGTATCCCCCAGCAGCACATTGTTGTGCTCATCCGGCTCGTGCAGGATCCCCATCATGTCCCAGCTGCCCACATCGTTCCATCCGCAGTCCCCCGGGATCACCAGGGTCTCGCCCTTCGCGGCGCAGGGCTCCATCACGGCATAATCGATGGAGACCTTCCGGATCTTCGGATAGACTTCATGCAGTACTTCCTGCTCCGCCGGTGTGTTCATCGCGTCCCCGATGGTCTTCAGGTCCGCGTAGACATCCGGAGCGTATTCCTTCAGTTTTTCCAGAATCAGGCTGGCTTTCCAGATGAACATGCCGCTGTTCCAGACATAGTTCCCGCTGGCGATATATTTTTTCGCCGTCTCCTCGTCCGGTTTCTCTTTGAACTCGATGACTGGTTTCACCTTGTCTGTGATCGCGGGATCATATTTGATATACCCGAAGCCGGTGGACGGAAAGGTCGGTTTCAGCCCGATGGTCACCAGTTTGTCCTGCTCCTCCGCCGTAACGAGCGCTGTCTTGAAGATCTCCGCCAGCGCTTCCACGTCTTCGATATAATGGTCCGACGGCGTAATGATCATCACCCCGTCGCCGTATTTCCGCAGAATCTCCGTCGCGGCGTATCCGATACAGGCCGCCGTGTTCCGGGCGTCCGGTTCCGCCAGGATATTTCGGGGAAATACCTTCCCCTGGGTCGCCATGATCGTGGCCGGCGCCTGGATGTCCGCCGTCACGATAAAGATATTGCTCTTCCCGATCACCGTAGCCATTCGGTCTACAGCCTCGTTGAGCATCAGGCCGTTCCCGGAAAGGTTCAGCAGCTGTTTCGGGGACTTCTGTCTGGACAGCGGCCAGAAACGGGTTCCCCCTCCCCCGGCCATAATGACGCCGTAATGGTTCATGCAGTCTGATCCTCCTGGGTTTCTTTTTCTGGATTCTGATAAATCGTTCAGTAGTTCTGATAGGCTTTGCTGTAAAAACGCATCAGCAGCTTCGCAATGGGTTTGATCCAGAACCTGCGGAAGATGTCGTATTCGTTCTCGTATCTCGCGTTCGTCGTTTTCAGCAGCACCACCGTCTGGTTTTCGTCGTTCATCCGGTGGTACAGCAGGATCTCATTCGCGTACACAAAGGAACCTTTTACCTTTGACAGTCTTTCCCAGAGATCCCAGTCCATCGCTGCCTTGTATGCCTCCCGGAACACTTCCTCCGGCATCTTCTCCGCCACGCAGATCACCGACGGATGCGTGATCGGGTCTCCCAGACACAGCGTCAGCCTTTTCCCCAGCCGCGTTCCTGCCAGCCATCTGATCTTCACCGGCCACAGCAGCATTTTCTTGATCCGGATCATGGACGACTGTCTGTCGTCCACCCGGTCGTTGTGCATCTCGATATAATCCGTAAAGGAAATAATGGGATCCTTCGCGTGGTTCAGGGCCTCCAGGCTCTTCTCCACAAAGGTCTCGGCCAGGATCTCGTCCTGGTGGGCCAGCATCACTAGCGGAGTCTCCGCCTGCTTCATTGCGAAGTTGTAATCCCGGATCTGTCCGCCTTCCGGGTTCACCCGGATCTCAATCCCGTATCGGTCCGCAATCTCCCGCACATAGTCGTTGGGCGTGGAGGTGGAGATCAGGATCCTCGGCTTCACGGTCTGGTTCACAATGGCCTGTATGCTCTCTTCCAGGTACTTGCATTCCTTGTATGTGCATACCACCATCGTCAGGTCGTTGCCGGTATAATTGTTCCTCTTTTTCATTGTTTCCCGGACTCCATTATCTTTTGGATCAGCGTCGGGTCTCCCCATACGCCCGGGGAATCATAGGGCCGGTCCGGGAACGCGCCGTATTTCAGTTTGATGGCAAAATGGTGTTCCCGGATAAAACTTTCCACTTTCTCCGCCAGGCTGATCGGTTTGCCCGTGCAAACGTTGATGATCCCGTTGATCTCGTCCTGTACACTGGCTGCGCAGATCATCTTCGCCAGTTCGTCCACATGGATAAAGTCATAACGATTCTTTCCACTGGTGAACGGGAATTCGGTTTTTCCGTCCTCTTCCGCCTGGCACAGCTTGGCGAAGATGGAGCTTCCCCGCGCGTCATCCCCGTAGATATAATAAGCCCTCAGCCAGTGCAGCTTCACGTCCTTGTCTTTCACATACAGCGTCAGCGCTTGCCGCATGGCATTCTTCGCGATGCCGTACATCGACAGGGGGTTGCAGGGCGTGTGCTCGTCGATAGCCCCTTCCCAGTATCCGACCTCGTGCATCGTACCCATCACGGTCAGGTACTTCAGGCCTCCGTCGATCATGTTCTCCAGGAACGTCATATGGGCGGACAGGTCTCCCAGGTGGTTCCGGGAGTTATGGATAAATCCGTCCCGCCAGGCCATATGCACCAGCACGTCCGGTCGTCCCACCCGGTCAAAGATATCCTTCTCCCCGGAGAAAATCGGCTCGTCCATGATCTTCGCCCGGTCGTCGATACCCTTATACTGAAAATCCGATACATACACCTCATGTCCTGCGTTCAGGAACGCTTTCACAACATGCTTCCCGATGTATCCCGCCGCCCCGGTGATCAGCACTTTCATCTTTCTACCATTCCTTTTATTTATATTATTTCCCCGACCTCGTTGCTCAGTCCGCATGGAACCGGGGGACGTTCCCTGCAGTTTCACTCCAATGGAGTGAAACGAAGGGTGCGTCCCCTCTGTTCCAAAGGACTGCTCCGATGCGTCCCATCTTGTTCCACTGTTACTCCCCAAATCTCTTCTCCGACACTTTATTCATTGAATAATTGATATCCCACCAGTTACCTGTTGTCTTCCAGTTCTCCAGCTCATTCGCGTCCCCGTTAATCTCGTATTCTCTCAGTGCGACCTCTCCGTCAACGTCGCTGTACAGTGCGGAATAGTAATAATACCTGGTCCGTTCTTCTCCGTCGTGGAAATCACTCAGCGCTTTCCCGCTGCCGATTCCGGACGCCTTCATGTCCAGCGATTCTTCAATCGTCGCAAACAGATCCTCATGGGACACCGGCGCGTGGTTCACCGTCATCGGCTGGTCATCGTCACTGTCCGGATACTTCACCAGGATCAGCGGACATGCCGCAGCCGGAATGTCCAGGCTGTCCGGATCTCCGCCGCTGAAACCGTGATCCGTCGTCACGATGATCGTCGTGCCGTCGTAAAGATATAAATTCTTTAATCTCTGAGTATATTCCTGAATCATCAGGAAAGAACCCCTTAGCGCGTCCTCCGGCGCCGCGTCCGCGGATCCTTCAAGCTTTTCATTCCACCGGTATCCCGGATGGCATCCCCAGAGATGGTAAAATCGGAATGCTTTGTCATAATCTTCCGATACACTTATTCCGTTCCTGTACAGTAAAACATTGAAATCCGGGTCGCAGATCGATGTGTAGGCAGGCGCTTTTTCCTCTCCCGGCTTATAGGAAGAGAGATTCACGTTCTGCAGGCTGTACGCAACTGTAGGCTTCAGGATATACGGAAACCCTTTGTACAGGGAAATACAAGCCAGATTCTCCTCCAGTTTGCCGATGTCCAGGTTGCTGAACGCCCTGTAATCATATCCGGAACTGTTGGCAATATAATCCTGGGTATAATTACCGACCATCGCGGGATTCATCGGGAAAACTCTCACGTCCGTCCCGTCTTCATGCAGTCTTTTCAGGAATACGCTTTTTTCGAAAGCCTCGTCAACATGTTGTCTGGCTTCCCGGTCAAAATAACACTTTTCACCGGTCAGCAGGTACGTGACCGAAGGATAGGTCCGGCTGTGTACGCTGGTCGTATTGTCAAAGTATTCCCATCCCGAAAGGACCTCTTTCATTTCGGGATATTTTGCCATCATCCGGTGAAAATAGACCTGATCCGTGGTATCCAGCACAAACACGATTGTGTTGATGCCCCAGCTCACGGTAAACTGCCCTTCATCGCTCAGGTAGGGGTCCGGCGCCCGGGGAGACAGATCGCATGAAAAAGCCAGACCGGCGCAGCCTGCGGCTTGCATCAGGGTCAAAGCCCCCGCCACCAGGCACATCGCCAGTCTGGTCTGCTTATGTTGTTTTTTAATGAAGATTGAAATCACGGTAATCGTGCCGGTAATCAGCAAAATCCAGATCGCTGTATTGATAATTATCCCGGTCTCCGATATTTCGATCGCCTCGCCGGTCAGGGTTCCCATCTCGCTGTTCAGAAACATGCTCTGAGTCCAGAAAGCGATCCCGATTCCCAGGGAAACTGCCGCTGCAACGGTCCCGGCCTTCGGCGGCAGGAGAAACATCAGAATCGACAGGATCAGGGCGATCGCAATCGCAATCAGCACCTGCAGCCACCAGATGCTCCCGAAGGAGAAGAAAAACTCCTTCTGGTTCCCCAGCACGACCTCCATCGGTAAAAAGAAAACCACCGTCAGCGACAGAAACAGATTACACAGCAAAATAACCGGGATCGATCTTCGGCCTTGCATAACACCCTAACCCCTAAACAAAACAAGATTACATGAAACCCGGAAACGGGGATAGCTTCTTGTGATTTCAGTCCGAATGGAACTGGGGGACGTTCCTTGTAGTTTTAGTCCGAATGGAACTGGGGCGTTTCGAAGCCGCTGCCAGTGGCAGATGAAGGCTGATGAAACGTTGAATCTCCCTGCAGTTTCACTCCAAAGGAGTGAAACGAAGGGTGCGTCCCCTCTGTTCCAAAGGACTGTTCTAGTCCCCTCTGTTCCAATTCCCCTTATCTCTTTAGGCCGCTTTCTCTTCTTTTCTCCTGCTCCTGATCAGCAGCACCATGCACACCATAAACCCGACTGCGCAAATCGGTCCCGCTGTCTTCAGCACCTTCTTTACAAACTCCACCGAGATCAAACTCGGCGCCTTATACTTCACCGCAGTCGTGGATACTGTCCGCTCGTTGATCTCCTGCGCGCTGTAGGCATCCAGCATCGCTGCGAAGTCGCTTTCGATCGCGTCCTTCTTAGTGACCAGCGTCTGGATCTTTGTTTCCACGTCAGACTGCAGCTTTGCCCGCTCCCGCAGGTTCAGCTGTTCCACCGCCGCGGCGTCTTCTTCCTCGCCTGCCTTCTTCTCGTTGGCCGCTGCGCCGGTCATGTCGTCCAGCCGTGCCTGGATCAGCGTGATCTTTGCGTTGGTTGCCGCAATTTTATCTGAAATTTTCTTCCGCGTCTCAACCAGTTTGTCATAAGTATCGGACGCACTGCTGCCGACCCGGTTGAGTTCGCCGTTCGCGCTGACGTAGATGATACCGTCCTTGTCATAGGAATTGACCTGGGCTTCAACCTGCTTCAGTTCCTCCGTCAGGCTGTCCAGCTGAATCTGCAGCTCACGGATCTCCATCTCGTAACGTTTCTGCAGCCGCGTCCGGTCCTTCGATACCGCGTTCAGCGTGATCGTTGCGTTCAGCCGGTCGATGTCGCTCTGCAGGTTCTCATACCGCGTCACGATATCGCCGAAACCCTTGCTGTTCAGCCGGAAGTCCTTCGCCAACTCTTTGATCTCTTCTGCGTAGCGGATCTGCTGATCCACGCTTTCGTTGATCGCTTCCATCTGCTGGGCATAGTCGTAGTCCGGCAGGTCCACGATCGGGTTGGATTGGTCCAGGCCCGCCGAGTAGGTCTTTGCGAAATAAGCCCGGTATGCTGTCAGGAGGTTTGCCAGCAGTTCATTCAGTTTCCCGGAAGCAATGCCTTTGTCAAAATCGTTATACAGCACCACGCTGTACTGCGTCGGATGGTAATCCGTCACCGCTGCTGCGTTATCCGCATTCGCGTCCAGCAGGGATACATATTTTGTCATCTGCTCCGCGATCTTTTCCGGATAAACTCCGGTCACCGTCAGGTTCTCCCGCAGTTGATCCGCGGTATAAATACCCGTCAGCCCGGAGGCTTCCAGCGCCGCGTCCAGCACTTCGTCCGTGCTGAAGCCGCTCAGGTCGAAAGGATAGCCGTTTGGCGCTTTGCCTTCGGCGGAGCCTTCAAAAGCAAACTGGATGGAGGATACGGCGTATGTCCGGTTGTTTTCATCGTTGAACAGGATCGCCGCCAGAACAGTACCGGCCAGTCCGCAGATAATCAGGACAATCAGGGTGTTTCTCAGCCAATGTGTCTTTTTCATTTCGCAGCCGCCTCCTTTCCGTCCGCTTCTGCTTTTCTGCCTTTACTGAATTCCGGCAGCAGCGCCGCTAGGAACCAGATGCCGCAGGCGATCACCGCGCCGGCCACCGCGCCGATGATCATCTTCTTCATCGAAGCGACCAGGAAATTTTCAAGCTTGCCCTGTGCCGCGCTGTGGTCTTCGTAGGTTTTGTACAGCGGGCTTTCGAACACTTCTTCCATGTGCGCGCTGATCTGCTCATACAGCGCTTTGGCGGATTCGATGGATCTTGCCAGTTCCGCTTCGACTTCTTCGGTTACCTCGGTCTGGGTTTTCTCGTCCATCCGGGTAATCCGGTCGGTATAATCCGCGATGGTCGCCTTCAGCTCCGCGACCTTTTCGTAGTCTGCCGTCTGCTGCAGGATCAGGTTATTGTAGTATTGTGTGGAGGCTTTGGTGCTCTTGGCCGCGTCGCTTTCCTGCATGGAAACGATGACCTCGTCGTTCTTGTACGCGGCCAGCAGTTTCTTCGTCTCCTCAATCCGCGCGTTCACCTCATCCAGCTGGTTCTGCGCTTCCCGCAGCAGGTATTTCCAGCCGGTTACCAGAGTGGTCTTGTCCCGCGTGATCGCGTTCTCGCTCACCATGGAGTAGAGATAGTCCACGTTGATGTTCCGGAAAGTTTGCAGCGTTTCCATCCAGTCTTCCAGGCTGCGTCCTGTCTTCCAGGAACGGTAGGCTTTGACAGTGTCCGTTTTTTCGTCGCAGTAGTCATACAGCTTGTCGATGCCGCTCCGCAGCTGGTCCAGGCTGTCCAGCACGTCCAGCTCCTGCGCGTCGATCACGGAAATGGCGTCATCCGGTAGCGTGATATCCGCGTATGTCCGGACCAGGTAGTCGTTATACACGGTCAGAATCCGGTTCAGTAAGAGAGACAGCTCTCCGTCCTTTAACTCCGTGACAAAGCGGTCTTCTTCGTCTTCCTTGAATCCGTTCGTCAGCGAGACCACAAACCGGTTCTGATATTTCATCTCTGCTTCCTGCAGCTGATTGTATGCTTCCGCGTTCTTGGCCTCCGCCAGTCCCGCCAGTGCCTCTTTCGTCCTCTGGCTGTCATCCGTCAGCACCGTGCGGATTTGAATGCCGTTCCGCAGTGAAGATATGGAGATTGGCTTGGACAGCGTCATCCCATCCAACGCCGTCTGAAGCACATAAGCCGAAGTGATCTGGTTCAGGTCCAGGTCTGCTCCGTCCGGCGCGGTCAGATCTGTCACGGGTTCAAATTCGGCTTCCGCTAGCGTAATCCGCCCGTCACGCAGCCTGCTTCTGTAGGCAGCCTTTGGTACTTCATATCGGAGCATCACCACAGAAGAGACCGTCAGTTCAGGCTTGCTGAACTGGTATAGTAGTAGCGGTGCGGCAATCCCCACCGTCAGGCACAGAACCAGCACCCAGGCAAACAGCCGTTTCCGTACCTTCATATTGTGGAATACATTGCCCAGATCAATGCTGTCCTCGTCATCGCCCGAATGGTTCACCACCAGCTGGATCTGCCGGTCTGGATCGGTCGGCAATAATTCTTTCCTGTTTTCGTTGTCCAACTTCACGTTCCTCCTATCAATGTCATCCCGAGCATATTCGAGGGATCTCATACTAATATTCCCATCCACTTTGACATATCGACTGCAGTCTCGAAGGCTTCCTCCTCCCCGTTGTCATTTCGACCGGAGCCGAAGGCTTCCTCCTCCCCGTTGTCATTTCGACTGGAGCCGAAGGCGAAGTGGAGAAATCTCATAGCATTATCTCATACTACCAGTGTATCAATCAAGATTTCCATTTCCTCTTCAAAAATGCATATCCTTTTTGCAGCCAATGTTGTTTTTCCATATTAATCACATAGGCCTGGGCGTATCGCAGCTGTTTTGTCTCAACCCATACATCCAGAAGCCGTTCCCCCAGAAACCCGAAAACTCGTTGATCGTTTTGCGAATACTCCGAGATATCCAGCCGGTGTTCCGCCTCAAACAGGATATCGAATAACCAACTGCAGTATTCGTCAAACAGATCCTGTTTCATAATAAACATATTGCAGATATGTCCGCTCCGGGATTGAAGCATATGATACCAGGCTGGCAGGTATTCCGGATACTTTTCCTTCAGAATGGCTTCCGTACAAAGGAGATCGTTTCTGTGATGGGCATGGGCATACTGGCTGCCGCGGGTCTCAATCCAGTAATGCCGTTTATGGGGAAGAATGATATCCGTATCGGTCACCATTTTCCGGATCATATCCGCGGTCAGCAATCGCTCTGATTTCTTTTTCCAGAACTTTTCATTCCCCAGATACCGCCGGTAGTGGCACAGCCCGTATATCTCTGCGTTCAGGTTCTTCCAGGCCCAGTATAACCCGGTCAGTTCGCAGAAGGTTGAGTTTTTATTGCTGATGTTTTCCCCGGTGTTGTCTGTCTGGTACCCAATCTCTTTGATCTCATCTTCAGTCTTCCCGGCACCGCCGACCAGTAAGGGGAAATAGATCTCATCCTGTGGCATCCGGTACTTCTTATGAGTAGCAACAATGATCTTTATATCACTTTTATCCTGCATATTTATTTTCTTTCATGTCACCCTGAACACTTTTGTCATTCCGAGCGAAGTCGAGGAATCTCCTCCCCGCAGTCATCCTGAGCATCGTGAAAGATCTTTTATAATTCCGCAATCTTATTCAGCGCGGACAGGATCACCTGGTCCATGTCGTAATACTTGTATTCGCCCAACCGCCCGCCGAAGATGACCTTTTGTTCTTTGTCCGCCAGTTTTTTGTATTCCGCGTACAGATTCCCGTTCTTTTCATCATTGACGGGATAATAGGGTTCGTCTCCTGGTTTCCATTCAGAACTGTATTCCCTGGAGATTACCGTCTTCGGCAGATCGTTTCCGTTTTCGTCTTTGCCAAACTCGAACCACTTGTGTTCGATAATTCTGGTCCAGGGCGTTTCCGCGTCGGTATAGTTCACCGCAGCGTTCCCCTGGAAGTTCGGCTTGTCCAGCAATTCGGTTTCAAACCGGACGCTCCGGTATTCCAGATTTCCTAGCTGATAATCAAAGTAAGCGTCGATCGGTCCGGTAAAGATTACCTTTTCCGCCTGCCTGTCCCAGGTCTCTTTATCCTTCAGGTAATCCTCGTTCAGCCGGACCTCGATTCCCTCCAGCATATTGTGGACCATCTTCGTATATCCGCCCACCGGGATACCCTGGTACAGCGCGTTGAAATAATTGTTGTCAATCGTCAGCCGCACCGGCAGCCGCTTGATAATGAACGCCGGCAGTTCCGTGCAGGGCCTTCCCCACTGTTTCTGGGTATAGCCTTTGATCAGCTTCTCATAGATATCCGTTCCCACCAGGGAAATCGCCTGCTCTTCCAGGTTCTTCGGTTCCGTAATCCCGGCTTCTTTCCGCTGCTCCTCGATCTTTGCGGTTGCTTCTTCCGGCGTGATAACGCCCCACATCTTGTTGAAGGTATACATGTTGAAAGGCAGGCTGTACAGTTCTCCCTTGTAGTTTGCCACCGGAGAATTTGTAAATCGGTTGAAGGTGGCAAAGCGTTGCACATAATCCCATACCTGCTTGCTGTTGGTATGGAAGATATGAGCGCCGTACTGATGGACGTGGATGCCTTCAACCTGTTCCGTATAGACGTTTCCGGCAACATGGGGCCGCTTGTCGATGACCAGACAGGTCTTTCCGGCGTCTGTCAGTTCCCTTGCGCATACCGCGCCGTATAGGCCGGCGCCGACAATTAGGTAATCATACATGGTTTTATTTCTCCCGTCCTTTTTTATTTCTGCTTGTTCAGTTTTTCCTTGTTCAGCATGCCGCCGAATATGGTCCGGAACAGGATCCTGATATCCAGCCAGATACTCCAGTTGTCAATATACCACAGATCCAGTTCGATCCGCTTCGTAATGCTGGTATCTCCCCGGTATCCGTTCACCTGGGCCCAGCCGGTGATTCCGGGTTTAACCTGGTGCTTCACCATGTAAAACGGGATGCTTTCCTTAAACTGCTGCACAAAGTACGGCAGTTCCGGCCTGGGGCCCACCAGGCTCATATCGCCTTTCAGCACGTTAATCAGCTGCGGAAGCTCATCCATGCTTGTCTTCCGGATCAGCTTGCCGAACGCGGTACGCCGGTCGTCTTCGTTCTTCGTCCAGGTTGTGTTCTCGTCCGCGTTTGTTTTCATGCTTCGGAATTTCAGCATCTTAAATTCTTTGCGCTGATAGCCGACCCTTGTCTGTTTGAACAGAATCGGCCCCGGTCCGGACAGCTTTACGCCCAACGCAATCAGCAGCATGAGCGGTGATAAAACGATCAGCCCAAGTGCGCTCATGACAAAATCAAAGATCCGTTTAATCGCTCCCCAGCCCATGTTTTCCAGCCGGTTGGCGCGCATGTCGATCAGTTTGCTGTTTCCCACCGGTTCAATGACCGGGTTGGCCGGGATGATATCGTTATAGAACGGAATCACATAATACTTGATCCCATTCTTTTCGCAGCCCATGATAACCTCCCGGATATAATCATAATCCTGGGGATCAAGGGCAATCACCGCTTCCTGCACATCCGGAAATGCAAGCTGTTCTTCCAGGGTTTCGTAGTCGCCGAGATACGGTTCGATTCCTTCCGTTTTTTCGCCTACAAAGCCTTTGATATGGAAACCAAGTGATTTCTCCTGCGTTACGTCATGCGCAAATTGTCTGGCCAGTTTCCCGGTTCCAATCACGATGACATGCTTCAGGTTAAACCCTTTTTCGCGCAGCCGGTTGAAAAGCAGCCGCATCGCCGTGTACTTTCCCATCAGGAAAACCAGCGTCAGAATATAGAAAAGGTAAAGAACGCCGCGGGAGAAATCCACCAGTTTATAAATAAACAGAATCGTGGAAGCAATCAGGACAGCCAGTGTCACCGCAAAAAAGATCGTCCGGATCTTCCAGGACAGTTTCCGGGTTCTTGTGGTTCCGTAAAAGCTGAAAACGGAAAGCAGGGCAAAAACCCCGAAGGCGTATACACAGGCCATCAGGACTGAAGTACGGGTCAGCGCCAGTACGTTGCCTTCGTCGCCGCCCATCAGGTCAATCCAGACCCAGGAAGCCAGCACATAAGCCGCGATAACCAGCAGCATATCCAGAATGATATTGACCCTGTTCAGGAAATCCTGGTTCCTGCGGATCATGGGCTCGCCTCCTTTCCGATTTTTTCCCTGATCTTGTTCTTATGTTATATTACTGCGGATCTGTTTTCTCTCTGACAGCAGAAATATAGTATTCATCTTCATAGGTGTCAAATGCGACGGAATCCATGACCCTTCTTAATTCATTGTTGTATACGACAACGTTTAGACCCCTCTTGTTGATTGCATAGTCCCGGCCGTCAATGACTATCCGGGCCATAGCGCCTGCATAAAAAGGCATACTTTGAATGGTTATATTGGTACCTTTGACCGTCTCATCATGGATGATACCGACGTTTTCTTGTTCTTCCAGTTCTTCATAGATTGCGTATCCATCTTCAAGAATGGCGGCATACGCGTTTCTTCCTCTTCCGGTCAGTGTCTCAAACGAACCGATAACGCTCAGTTTCTCATCCACGTTTTCGTTGATGCGGGAGCCAAGGGTGTCCGAAGCAGCGATGATAATATCATACTCCGGGCTGTAATACTGATCCGCCAGCAGGGAGAGATATTCATCCAGATCGTTGACTTCTCTCAGTCTATCTGCTTCTTTTTCATATATCTTCAGCTCTTCATATTGCGGTCCTGTATATCGGCTGATTCCGAATATCATAATCACCGCGGCAAGCCCTGCTGCGATTCTGCGAATATAGAACCATTTGTTTTTTTTGTCGATGTCACTCTTCTTATTGGATATTCTGTAGATCGCGTAAGTTAAGAGGATCCCCGCCAGCAGGAACAAGATCATCACAATGATGCATTTGTAATATCCGTCGGAATTTTTGATCACATAAACAATCTGTTCGGTTTTCCCTCTGAAACAATACAGAATAACAGCAATGGATAACAAATAGCGGATAGCGGTAAATGCAATTCCGCTTTTTAGCAGCTTCCCCGCATAGAGGGAATAAGCCAGAATGAATATGATACTGATACAGGTCCATGCGGAAGAATAGCCCAGATTGGCAAAGGACCTGCCTGCAGCCACATCCTCATAATAAGGAATAATCCCGGTCAGCAAACCCAGGATCGTAGCGGAAAAAAGAGACAAATGGACAAAAAATCGAATCCTGAATTGTTTTTCATCATCCATAAACATCCAGGTAATCACGATGACCATAAGCGTCAGGATATAGGCGATTCCCGTTGCCCATAGTATAGCCGCCAGAACAGCCAAAAAATATAGAACGTTCTTCGTTTTGATATCTTTCTGCGGGTTCAGGTTTTCCAGTTTGTCTCTGTATGCCCATATGGTAAACAGGCATACAGTTAAGAAGGCCAGATTCATAATCGCGTCAAACATCTCCGGATACTGAATAGGCCATATGGTAACTCTGATATGATAGATAGCTTCCAACACGAGAAAAACAATAAAGAGAATCTGCTTTATTTTGTTGCCCTTTTTCATCTTGATATTATCCATACAGTTGTTCTCCATCAGTTTTTTGCTGCCAGTAAACACAAGCCCGGGAAAGCCGCCGCAACGCCGCAGTAATACCTGAAGCACCCGTTCACCGGCGAAGCGACACAGGTCAGAATCATCAGGATCATCGCAAGCATGGGAATACAGTAAATCAGTTTCTTTCTTTTGATACAGTAATAGGTGGCCAGCACTGTCAGCCACGTATAAAACGGCATGGAATAGGTCAGATTGATAACGGGGATTGTGTCCCAAAGATCCGCCCAGCCTGCCAGGGAATTACGCATGTCATTCAGATCGGGGTACACATAATCACAGGTAATTTCCGGAGGGAACCGGCCGTCCTTTACCCAGTGCCAAAGGGTCATCCCGCTGTTAAAATTCCCGGCCCCGTATGCTTCTCTGGGGGTAAATGCATAATAGCCGTAGTTTTGTCCGACAAATGCCTCAATATATGTTTGGGGATATTTCCAAAGCATGGAAAACCAGTTTCTGATATACTTACCGGCGCTTTCGCCGTCTCTGAATTCCGCAAGCACTGGATCGGCAAGAAGCATATTATATCTTGATCCGAGATCGCCATAATTCTGTACCCCTCGGATACATTCTATCTCTTCTTCTGTCAGTTCGGATTCGTGTTCAGCCATTGTTCTGGCAACCTGTTGAAAAGGGATAATAAATAACGCTGTACTGTTGGAGCCTTGTTTGTCCAGTAAGCCGTTTGCATAATTCTGGTAACCCATAAAGGTAATAATGCCGATCATCACAAGTACGACCTTCGACCATTGCTTGACATATTTCAGGATGCCTACGCACAGCAGAATCGTTGCCGGGATGATAACATATATCCCGTTATACCGGAACAGCGCTGTCATCAGACCTGAAAGCGAATATAAAACGCATCTCCAGGATGTCAGCTGTTTATGCCTTATTTCTTTAACGGTCAGGACAGTTTCAGTAATATACCATGAAAACAAAGCCAGATAAGAGGTGTCTTTAAACAGGTGCTTGGCGTATGCTCCCCATACCGGCGTAATCGCAAAGAAAAGCAATACAAGGATTCCGGCAATTTTGTTGACTTTCTTGAAAACCGTGTTGGATATATATGCAAAAATCAGGCTGTGGATGATATCCCGGAATAGGATAAACAAAAACAACCCTGCTTCTTTGTTGCCCCATAAAACGCCTTGTTTGTAGAAATATCCTACAATGCTGATATATAAACGGGGAGCCGCGTTGTCCAAAGGCCAATATCCCATATATCCCATGATGGGTTTATAGGTGTCCCATTCCGCGCTGCAGGGATTGAAAGCAATAATCCATGGCAGCCAGCAGCCAAAGATAACAACAGCAGCAATAATAAAGAACAGATGTGGATGCTTGGTTTCTTTGCTGTTGACTCTTTTCTTTAACAGATTGGCGGACAGGAGGTATTCGGATATTGTTTCGATAATCGGAATCAATATCCACATCAAAACGCTGTATAAGGCAATTTCCCCGATCATAGCCAACCAGCCTGACCGATCATCAGGCAGATTATGATCGAAATACATATGCCTTCCGAATGCGTTCAGGCAGCCAAAGATCAGGCTGATAAGAATACTGAGGATATTGATATTTTCACGATATCGCCTGAAAAAACTTTTAAGCTTTTCCATCGTCAGTGTTTTGTTCATATGATGTCGGTCATCCTTATCTTTGTGGGATCATGGATCAGATCTTCAGATATGCTCTCCAGAACGCTTCCGAAGTCAGTGTCGCTTTTTCGTTCCTGTACTGCTGGATAATCTCAGCTTTATTCTTTTTGTAATATCTGCGGGCTTTCTTATATCTCTTCATAACTTCTTTAAAGCGCTTCTTGTCGATCGTCAGCATCTTGCCCGTCTGGTTGAACGGGTTCACTTCCAGATGGTTTTTGCGCAGCGTCATTTTTTCCGGCTGATAGTTATGATCGAATGAAACCAGTACCGGCTCTTTTTTCAGCAGGCATTCCGGCACCAGATAATGACCGTTGTACGTCAGCCTTAACAGCCATTTGTTGACAAAGGTCCGCGGTGGGTCAAACCAGCAATCGAACACATTGGGAATATAAACATCTTTGAATTCTGACAGGGGAATCAGTTTATCGTTCAGCTTGACATTTTCCTTAACAATCTGTTCTCCGCGGTCTTCCTTCAGGAAGTCCGGGCCCTTGATATAATCTTCAAATCCTCTGACGACCAGTTCAGCCGCGTCATAGTTGTATTTCAGCATCTGCATCCGAAAACTCCGATGGACAAAGGTCTCCACATCCACATCCTTCATGATGTCAGAACTGGCTTTGTCAATCAGCAGGTTCCTGCACTGCTGGTATTTGTCAAAAGCCGCGTTGTATTTCCGCACAAAGCCCATATGCCAGATCGCGATGCCGTTCATCGTCAGGATCCGGGCATGGCAGCGCAGGGAATACTCCATGTCGTCGCACCGGATGAACATCGGCAGCGGTAACCCGTTCTTCTTGATCATTGGCACCGGAATGCAGCAGTACCACCATCCGGCGTATTCATTGGGCTGTCTCAGGAAAACGTCTTCATTGGCAAGGTTGTTTTCAATCTCCCGGTGGTCAAACTGCGGCTTCAGTGGCATAAAGAAACATTCAGGTGTGACGGTCCCGATATCTTCATGCTGTCTGTAAGGTTCTTCATAATAAAGCATCGCGCCGCTGATAAACGCGTCTTTATATTCATCCTTCATCAGTTTCAGGAGATGATAGGTCCTGCGAAGGCTTTCAGGCAGGATCAGTACATCGTCGTCCATCAGAAGCACATGCGTCGCTTCCGGTTCCTGATGCAGGGATTCAATCATGCCCCTGGCAAATCCGCCGGCGCCGCCGGCGTTGCTGTTGGGATGGAGATAAACATGTTCACCGACGATGTCTTCTTCAGAAAGCGTTCTTCCGTTATCGACGACATGAATGAATAAATGCTGGCTGATCTCTTCTCCCTTATTGATAATCTCATCCTTGATCAGCTGAACGTTCTTTTTGATGAAATCTTCCTTTTTACAGGTCGTTGTGGCAATGCTCAGGTTGATATCGTTAATCTCTGCTTCATCACATTCAACCGTATAATATCCGCCATAAATGATGCATTTGTCTTTGGCGGACAGTTCAAAGCCGTTCATCTGCTCATTGTTTTCGGGGAATTGGTATTTGATAATTGTTCTTCCGGGCTCATTCTTGTTGATGCATTCATAGTCTCTTCTGCATACGCTGCCCAGTTCCCGGCTGTATCCGGTAAAACGGATACTGCATTCCCCTTCGATGTCCAGATATAGTTTTAATACGCCTGCACACGTATATTCAGCCCATTTTCTGTAGGAGCAGGCGTTAAGATAGGTGTTGAAATCCACTGTTTGCCCGCACCCCAGCGTCAGGGTGGCATTATCCGGATTCAGATATCCTTCATCCTCACGGTAAAACAGTTCCCGGCATTGGCGATGCTTGGATTCCGTCGGAAATACGAGCGTCTGAATTTTGTATTCCATATTCTTTCCCCCTGCATGTAAACTTTTCTTTACTGTTTCTCATTGTATGGAAACTGAACTTTGGGATGAAAAAAGATCCCCCGGACCATCCCGCCCAGTACGGCGCCGATCCGCTTCAGCCGGTGGTCTTTTGCGTGCAGAATCACCCGCAGGATTCCCCTTGCGCATCGGGCAAGGTACAGGAGAATTCCTTTGAATCCCTGACGACGGTAGGTATAGGCTTCATTCCGATACGCCAGTCTGTATCGGGCGATCCGCTCTGCTTTGTCGATCGAAACGTCGCTGCCCGTGTTTTCTTTCATCGCGTGAACCACCTGGCTCTGTCCTGCCAGGTAGGAAGGTTTCTTCCCCCGCAGGGCAATCCGCCGGGTATACTCGATATCGTCGCCCCAGATAAAGTATTCTTTAATGGGAAGGCCGAATTCCCGGATCGTGGAAACCGGGAACAGCAGGGAAACGAATGTGGCCTGGTTGATCTGTACGATACCTTCCTTCATCCATTCCACGTGCCTGTAAAAATCTTTCACGATCTTCTGCCGGTTCATGCAGCATTCATGCCCGTCGGTCCAGAGCACCGCACTGGCCAGAAAACCGTATTCTCCGGATCCCCCGATGACCTCGTCCGCGTCCAGGAGTTTCTCCAGCGCGTCCTCTTTCGGGAAACAGTCGTCGTCCATGATCCAGGCAGCATCATAATCGTGATTGCAGGCCCAGTTCATCCCATGGAAGAATCCCCCGGCTCCGCCCAGGTTCGCGCCTGTATCCAGGTAATACAATTTGTCCCCTGAATTCTCCCGGAGATATTCACCCGTCCCGTCGTTCGAATGGTTGTCCACGATCAGGATATCGCATGACACCGTCTGATTTCGCAGGCATTCAATACATTCCCGGAGCATTCCCAGCCGGTTATAGGTTACGACAACTGCAACGACCTTCATTGTGCCGCACTGCTCCCTTCTTCCTGGTGAGGGAGCAGGATCTCTCCGCTCCGGAGGAAGTGCTCATAAGCGTCGCAGGTACCGTTTACGTCATCTGAGAAAGTAATTTGCTTCCCATGGTCCAGCCAGAGGATCTTACTGCATAGTTCCCGCACTTGTTCTACGGAGTGGGAGACTAATATACCTGTCACACCGGAATCCAGAATCTCCCGCATCTTGTTTCCGCTCTTTTCCCGGAACGCGCCGTCACCGACGGATAGTACCTCATCCAGAATGATAATGTCCGGTGAAACAAGGCATGCAATGGAAAACGCCAGCCGGCTCTGCATACCGCTGGAAAGCTGTTTAAATGGCCTTTCCTGAAAATCCTCCAGTTCGGCAAACTGGATGATCGCTTCATACTGCCGGTTCATAAACTCCCGCGTATAACCCAGCATGGCCCCCCGCAGGAAGGTGTTCTCTCTCACAGTCAGGTCCCCGTCAAAGCCGCTGCCCAGTTCCAGCAACGCAGCGATGGTCCCGTTGATCTCCATATTCCCTTCAGTCGGAACCATGATGCCGGATACAGCCTTCAGCAGGGTGGATTTCCCGGCGCCGTTTGTCCCGATAATCCCCAGCATATCCCCTTTATAAAGAGTAAAGGAAACATCCCGGTCCGCCCAGAACTCCTGCACCTGGTAATTTCTTTTCAGGCGCCGCATGAAGTATTCCTTCAGGCCGATATCTTTAAAATCACCGATAATATACCGGATGGAAACATGATCTGCCTTTAGTACAATATCGTCCATTCACTCGTCCTCACACATAGTAAAGGAATTCATGGTTCTTCTTTTTATACACTGTTGACCCCAGCAGCAGCGCTAGCAGCGCATAGAAGATACAAATCAGGGAAAAACTCAGGGAGGGCAGAGTCCCGTCGATAACTGCCACCCGGAAATACTTGATATAGCAGTAGATTGGGTTCAGAAGGAACAGCTTCTGAACCGCAGCCGGGAAAGTATCCACCGTATAGAAGATAGCGGAGATATACATGAGCAAAGTCAGGAACACTTCATACAGGTAAGTGGTATCCCGGAAGAACACAAACATGGCGGACATAATCATGCCCACTCCAAGGTTAAAGACCACCAGGCATACAATAGGCAAAATCACCGCAAAAAAACTCCAGGAAAAAGGCACCCCGTCCAGCCAGACAAACAGAAAAAAAACCACTAGCGTGATCCCGAAGTTGATCAGGGCAGAAACATTCTTGGTCAGCACGAAGATGTACTTGGGCACGTTTACCTTGGTAAAAATATGCGCGTTATCCATCAGGGCATGCATCCCGCCCATGGTGGCTTCTCGGAAGTAGGCCCAGATCACGTTTCCGGCAAACAGGTAGATGGTATAGTGCTGGATGTTCGCCGCAAACAGATGGGAAAACACCAGCCGCTGGATCAAAAGAGTCAGGAGGGGATAAAACAGACTCCAACCCATACCCAGCAAGGTGCGTTTGTATTTCTGTTTGAAGTCCCGGGCAGTCAGTTCCTCAAAGAGAAATTGCTGCTTTTTGATGGTGTCAAGCAGTCTCATCATTAACCTCATTATTGCTGATTAGGCATGATATTTCAACATTTAATTTATCTAGTTACTAGCATTTCTTGTACACAAGTATCAAAGCATATTTTATCAATCACCGTTTGTGTCTCGTTGTCCAGAATAACAAAATTCATACCTCGAGAATTTATAGAATACTCTTCATCGTTAAGAAGAATTGAACTGATATTACCCACCGACCAACCACCACTGGTAATCATGTAGTCTACATCACCAATTTTTCCTTTGTAAGTGAGTGTCTCAGTGTTGCTAATATTCTCTGTAGATCCTTCCGGTGTGATAATCCCATAGTAACTATAACGATACTTATCCTTCAAATCTGTCCGAACACCAATTGTTTTTAAATCATCAAGTAATACATCAGTAAGTGAATAGGTGCCTTCATCCCGGATAGAAATAAAGATTGTGATGTTCCTGTTTTTCAAAGATTGTAGATATTCATGGAAATAACTGCTGCCACAATTAATAGGATTACCATCAGCGTCTGAATAGAATGTTAATTCCAGTGTGTCGTCTGAAGAATACTGATTTATCATTTTTGCATAACGACCATAGATATTACTTGGTTTACCATTCACATCATAATAGGTTTCTTCCAGCAATTTTTTGTTTTCATCATAGATTTGATGAACTGATGAATAATTATCTGTTAGCATTGCTGGGTTACCTTTGGTGTCCAGATAATCCTTTTTGACTCTTTTATTCCCATCATCATATGAATATTGAATTATTGCATAGTTATTAGTACATAAACAAGGATTGTCGATTTCATCTAACAATGTTTCTTTTTCTATTTGTCTATAATAATCATACTCTCTTAAGATTTGAGCATATCCACTATTATTCTTAATTAGATGTATGCCATCCGCATCCAAATACTTTTTCTTTGACCATGAATTATTGCCGTATGCATATTCATATTCAATGCCATAATATCCTCCTTTTTGTAATTGCGGTATTCCATCAAATGAGAAGTATCTTTCAGACTTGACAAATCCCTCTTTTGTATATGTCCGCCAGATATCTGTGGGCGGATTCTTTTTTACCCCCATTTGTCTAATCCATACCGCAATATCATCTTTACAGAAAATTAAAAATTCCACGCCTTTTGTATTATCAACATCATAATCAAGAGTTGTTACTAGTAAACCATCCTCATTAAAATCTTGAGCATAGATTTTCTTTTCAGCACGAATATCCTGTCCCCAGAGCGCACTGACCCGAAGCGTACAAATTTCCCGTTCTGGTGTTTCTATTCGGATGTTTTGATCCAACAGACGCAATGAGAATGACACCTGATAATTGCCACTATACTGATCCAGATAAGAACCGTGAACAAGAGAATGTGCTTCTCCCCATAGCATCAACTCTCCTGTATCAGACATATCCAATCCATTCTGAGGTCCAAGTGAAGGCAGATCTATTTCTTGTTCTGCGCTATAGTAGCCATGGA
Organism: uncultured Oscillospiraceae bacterium; assembly: GCA_964624445.1. GTDB lineage: Bacteria > Bacillota > Clostridia > Christensenellales > Aristaeellaceae > Aristaeella. The sequence goes on from CAZUXV010000001.1 coordinate 52,332, forward strand.
ATCTATAACCATTCTCTTGTAAAGCTTCTATCACTTTTTCATCATAGGTGAAAAGACCGGTATATGGAGACAACTCTGTATATTTTGCTCCTGTGTTCATCAACTGATAACCTTCATCGTTATGAGAAAGCAATATAGTCCCTTTTGCACCACGAGCCAACTCCATATCAGAAAAAAGATGATCTGAAAAGCCTTTGAAACGACGTTTGTAGATCTCTTCCATCTGGCCACCATAAACCGGTTCTTCTGCTGATGTTAAAACCGTTTCCACTGCTTTGGAATCCGCTTCTATGCGTTCATCCATTAAGTATTGATCATCCAGGATCATCTCATTGGCAAAAGAAACTACAACCCCCATGCCAACAAAAACCGTAATAACACTAAGAACTGTAAGTAGGGGAACTTTTTTCTCATGGAACCAGGTACAGACCAGTAATGTAATCATATACCAAGCTAGTACAACTATTCCAACACATATCAGGCAAAAAAGAAGTGCAATCAAACTATTCCGTCCGCCGCCAGTCCATCCTTCCAATGCAAATAACGTTCTCATCCAACTGAAAATCCGTGGAAGTAGAAGAACAACAATTCCTCCGACCACGGTTGCGGTCACAACTGGCATCCATATAGGTTTGAAAAATAATCTCTCACATTTTTTCTTTTTGATTGGTATATTTTCCGCTAATTCATCTGGTTGACTTTTTCTGGTCGTAAAAGTGCAAAGTGGCATTGCCAATAAGATATTAAAATTCAGTTCAGAAAAATGATGTTCAGAAAAAGAATGAAGAGCAATCACCGCCATGGCCAAGGCAAGGCGGCGATTGCCGGATTTGTAAGCTTTATGAGTCATCCAGACCCAAAGAGCTGCAATAATCAAAGTCAGAATCCAACCATAGCGAATCAGGATAAGGCCATAAGTACTGTCCAGAAATTCGTAGGTTTCGGTATGGATTGTTCCATGCCCAAATCCATTCTGCGGTGTCAGCGCACCCAAGGCATTCAGCCCGTATTTCAGGTAATGCTGCCAGGTGTTCACCAGGCGGCTGCTCATCCATTTGTCAATGCGTACCGCGATCCCGTTTCCTTGTCCATACAGCCAGGTTAGCGCTAGGAACCCTATCCCAAGAATCGGAAACGCCCCTGTAACCAGGCCTTCTCCGGCCTTTGATATCCAGCGTGTCCCTTTATATCGGGACAAAAACCAATGATCCAACGCCTCATATAGCACTACTAAAGCGCATATAAAACTCATCAGTGTGCTTGTGTCGCTGTGCGGATAGCTGCTGATCATCAGGCACAGTGTAAGCGCTAGGAGGATAAACAATCCTGTATGCCACCAGGCGTGTTTTTTCTGGATAGCCCAGACAAACACAAATAGATAAATAAAATAGGATGCAAAATCTGTTGGGTAGGAAATACCGTAAGAACTGCGCAATTTACCCTTATCATTGATGTATAGGTAGTTCTGGATGGCTCCCGTCAGGGAACAGATAATTGTGCAAAGCAGCAGCGTTCCCACAGCGACAGTGAACGCCTTCAGTATTTTCTCCGCTTTCATTCCATACAGGCAATAGGCTATGAATGGCATATAGGCAAAGAAGGTATATCCGAAACGGTTGGCAATTAGTACGCAGGGAACAGCGGCAGCTGCCGACAGGAGGCCCTTCAGGAAAACTGCTGTTTTTGCTTCCTGGTTTTCCGACGCACGAAGGTCATTCCACAATCCGATTAGCAAACGAAGAACACCGATCAACACAAGCGATCCGAAGGTGATCTTCCTGTATCGGTCGGTAAAATCAAAATAAAAAGTGGAAGATTCAAAAAAGCGAAAGAAACAGTAATGAATTACTGCAAAAAGGGCAGCCCATTCTATGAATCTTTCCGGTCCCTCTTTTTTGTTTTCAGTCAATTCTTCCATGCTCTACAATACATCCTCGGTTTATTCTACAATATAGTGAAAAGGCGGTAACTGCTTCATAAAATCACGGTTCAATCTTTGTAATCATCCCAGGTATGATACTTTTAGGGTAAATGTTTCTACATCATTCGTACTAATTATTTGATTTGCATTTTCCCGTTATTATCCTATACATTATTTTCTTTACATTTCTCTTTACTACGTCAATTACACTATCCATTCCATATTTTTTTATTATGTGGTCTATACCATATGTATAATAGTCCTGCCAAAATAAATCTCGATCTTTTGCCATCGGAGTTGGCATTTCCAAATTTAACTGCCAACAATCATTCGTGTTTGATTCAAACCATTCAATGCTATTTTTTGCCCTGTCAAAAATATTCAATCCTTTTTTTGTATGAACAAGAAATAGCGACGTTCCCATTTCATCATATTTTTCTGGCATTTTCTCATCTATATGCCAGAAATCCCCAATAGTGATATCTGTCGTTCTCTCTATAGTTGCATATGGACACTTATGACATGAAGGCCGTAATCCTTTCCGATTATAAAAAATTTTTACATATGGATCCAAAGAAATCTCAACGCCATCAACAGTAGCAACAGCTGTTGGTGCTTTCCATCCATTACGCTTATCTTTAAAGGTTATATTATTTATCTTGCCTTTTTTTTCAATATGTTTTAAATACTCTTTCCACAGTTCCGGACTAGGCGACCCATGGCAAATGATGTCCACGATAATTGTCCGGCTTCGGAATCCTTTCGTTTCAGCATATGATTTAAATCCTGCCGCTTGACATCCCATGCCTACAAATAGTAATTCTTTTTCTGGATTATCTTTAAGCCAGCGCTCGGCAACTCTGAAGATGTTTCCTGGAATTGACTGTATATATTTTGACCCCCTCGCCTTATCCCGTTCATCTTTTGTAGTAATTAATCGATACTCTTGTTGATGATTATTGTAATTATATATAGAGCAGACAACCGCATTCTCCGATGAAAAGAACACATCAGACAATGCAGTAAATGCGCCTCCTGAAGAACTCATCCTAAGCTGTTCTTGATCCCTGAGGCGTCCCCCATATACTTTGGTTTCAGGAAGAAGCATTATCTTGAACCTCCTTGTACAAGGACTCTTTTATCTCCTGATCCACTTTAAATGCACATATAGAAAGACACTTATAGCATCTCACACACTTCTCTGCATCGACAGTAGGATATAGAAAGCCTTCCTCATCTGGTTCCATAGAAATAGCGTTGGCCGGGCATATAGCATAGCAAGCTGAGCAACCACAACAATCCTCCCGTTTTTCATAAAGTTCGGGAAGTTTCTTTGTACTGTTATCATTCTCAATATTTTTATATCTTGTTGACTTATGCGGTCTATATTGTGGCATTGTTCTACCCTTCTAACCTTATTTATAATCATTAAAAAACCACAATCACATTAATAACTATTTATATCACCTGCTATAATTCTCACTTGTTTAACCTCCTTATTAGATGTTTCCACACAAAAATTACTGAATCATGATTGAAAACAATATTCAGCATTATTCCAAGGCTTGAAATACATATCGTAAGTACAACACCCCATATGACAAATTGCATATAATTTTGTATATTTAAGCTAAAATATCTAGAAACGAAAACAACTGAAGCGAATAGCAAATAATTCGTTCCTAATATAAATAGTGTTTTTTTACATGATCGGCGCATTACTTTTTTATCTGAGATAAATGCACACCATATTACTTTTAAGGGTAAAGCAATCACTGTCGCCAACAGGACCCCCTCAATTCCAAGAAAATTTACTAGTAGAATTGATAGTGTTAAGTTTGTTACAGCTTCAATTATAGAAATATAACTTGTCTGCTTAGCATATCCTGCAATTCCTGTAAGGTTCCCTGTTACGTATCTGCTCCAAGAAAGGATTTGAACCAAACAGAACAATATCGGAAGCGATTTATTTATATATTCAACATCATTGACACCTTTAGTATACAAAGACACAAATGGGATTATCAGCACATATGTCACTGACATAAATATAGTTACAGTACTCAAAAAACCCATCTCAAAAGCATCATGTGCTTTCTCATATTCTTGTAAATTCTTGTGATAAAGCTTCCCTAACACGTATACAACACTAAAATACACTGAATTCAACAGCAGATGAATATTTGTATATATCATGTTGTATATGGAATACACGCTTGCAATTTGAGTTGATATAAACACGGACAAAACAATCATATCCGTAGAATTAAATATCGTTGATGCAATTTCGGTGATAACATATGAATTTCGATCTTTTAAATTTTTACTTATGTTTTTTTTGTTTGGATTTAACCAGAAATATTTCTTTTTGATATATGCTTTATAGACTATCACTTTGAAAATGTTCACAACAAAATATGCAAATTGCAAGAGTATTATATTTAAACCAAATACCGCCATGATAATTTTGATGATATATCCGATAATCTTTGTAGCCAATAAGATACCATTATTTATATAACTCTTTCCATCTACCGCGAGAATAATTGTATATGTTTCAATATAGTAGAAAGAAACGACCCCAGACAGTCCCTCAAGAAAAGAAACCCAAAAAATCGTAATTCTATCTACATTCGTTTTAAGTACTATCGGAAGAATAAAAGATATTACGATAACACATCCTGCATATATCAAGGTAAACTTGCGATAATAATTTGTTGCAATAGATGTAACATTGTTTATTTCATCTTGATCTTTTTCCTGGAAAGGTTTAAACAAGGCATTTCTTGCTGCCTGTCCTATTCCTGCTTCAAGTAATGCCATGTATGTATAAATTTGAGTTATTGTTCCTATCAACCCGTTTATATCAGAGCCATAGTTGGTTATAAAGAGTCTTGGAACAACTAGTCCAAGGACAATAGCCAAAAATTGCCCACCAAACCCTGTAACTACATTCTTAATAAACTTTGATTCTTTTATCATTGTTCACATGCAACTTGCCATATTATCTGGCAAAGATTCCTTTATTCTTTTAAGACCGTTCCTCGAATTTTATATCATCGAAAATCTCGTCCCGATTGTATTTCTCAAAGTCTTCCATGTCAAAGGAATTCCCCACGCACTAGCGATCAGCACCTTTTCTTCTTGAATCCAATTGCTTCCATTTACTCATACTTTCTATTCAATGAGTTGCCTTCCAATCTGAATAAAGCGTTATCCACCACATAACCATTCTGTGCGTCTAAAACTATAATATTCACTGCATTCATATCGTAAGGTTTGACATCACAAACAGTCCCACCTGCCATAATTTTTGATTCGCTTATTAATATATCAATATTATTGCTATGATACTGCACATCAATAGGCTTAGCATAACCATTTCTGTAATCAACTACCATCCGTTCTGCCACTGGGTTTTCGGCTATGTTAATATTCTTCAGTAAAGCCTGGGTCTTTGCTCCAAATTTAATATTTTCTCCCACTGATACAATGGTAATATAATGAGAATCGGCCAGCATAGAAAGATATACGTCAAAGTCACATTGCTCTTGAAAATTCCTCTTCTTAAACGCTTTATACTTTTCATAGGCTTGACTCCAGTCTGAGTATCCACTGTTTCCCCTTTGATCCGGAATCTCGTATTCATTTCTAATAAATTTACCAAGATAATCTGTTACTTTCCTTGCTCCGGATCCGTTCAGATGGCTGTTGGAATCGCTACAATCGGTCACATAATTAATCGTATCCATCCTCAGAAAATTCAGATAATTTACCCCATATTCTTCTGCGATTTCAGGAACCCGGTTGCTCTCAAGCTGTTCATCTTCAGAAGCAGGGAACGGTACGTATGTCAGGAGTACATCTATGTCCCTTTTCTGGCACTCTTCAATCATCCGTCCAAGATAAACAATTCCTGTTGTCTTCTCCACATCGAATTTTCTATCACCTATACTCCACTTAAATCCCGGAACGTCCGCTACATAGTTCCTGGTTTCAGCTCCTTTTTCCGTCTTATAATCCACAAGAAAATCCTCTTTGGTCAGCTCCGTCCATCTGGAATGATAAATAGAGAAATCAAAAAGGTACTCTATCTGCTCATCAGTATCTTTCGTCATATCCTGCATCATTCTCACTTTATTAATTGAAAAAGGAAACACATCAAGGGAGAGATGCGAAAGCGCGGGATTCAGTCTGCCGTAGCCGTTTAACAACATACAGTCGATTACTACGAGCCTGGGTGTAGTATAGTCTAAGGCATTGATCATCATCCAATAGCTCGTCGAGATATTCATTCCATGTCCCGCAAGATTATAAGAAACGATTCCATAATCCTCCCAAAGTTCCATTGGATAGACTGCATTAATCATGTGGCTTGTTCCAAAGAACAGCACATCATAGTTTTCTTTTTGGTCAAAAAAACCTTTACACCGTTCCTTTGCCGATTTACGTTCCAACACAGCAGAAGAAACAGTGATGGAAACTATTAGCAAAACAAGAACCGCTATGCAGCTAATTATCCGATAAATATGTTTCCCCACAATTACTTCTCCTGTTAAAACTGGAAATAAATAAAGCTCGATGCCTCATAAGCATTGCCCCAAATTCCAAATATAAGGATAAGAGTTATGGCTGCAACAATAAAAAACCATCGAAACCAATATTCTTGCTCCATTATCTTTAATCTTACTTTGATACCCCTATTTTTGAAAACATCCATCAAAACAAGTATAAGCAAGGAAATCAGCATCACATTAAAGTCTTTTCTTCCTAAACCACAGTTATATAGGGAATCATCAAAAAGGATCCATGGATTATAAACGGTAAAAATACTCTTTACAACATCTATTGCCTGTTGAATGTTTGATGCACGAAAGAAAATCCAAGAAAAATCCACAAGGATAAATGTTCCTATAATACGATAGATTTTATGGCTAAATGTTTCCCGTTTAAGGTGAAATACTTGGACTAGCTTGTCCCGTATAGGCATCAGGCACTCACCGATAACCTGATATATTCCATTAACACCTCCCCATATAACATAACTCCATTCAGCGCCATGCCATAAACCACTTGCAAGAAAAACTATCATCTTATTCACATGTTTACGAGCTTTTCCATACCGGTTTCCTCCAAGGGGTATATACAAATAGTCTTTAAACCATGTACTTAGAGAAATATGCCATCTGCGCCAAAAATCTGTAACAGATACGGCCAGATATGGCGCATTAAAATTCTCCATGAGTTGTATTCCTAGAATCTTAGATGCACCCATAGCAATGGTGGAATATCCAGCAAAATCACAATATATTTGAAATGCAAATAATACTGTTGCTACAATCAAATATACCCCACCATACATCTGAGTATCTCCGTAAACAGTATCCACAAAAATACTGATTCTGTCTGCCAAAACAATCTTAAGAAAGAAGCCATAAATCATCAGTAGCAAGCCTTCACGAAGATTGTCGAATTTAAACTTTGCAGGTGTTGCTAGTTGTTTGAGCAAATTCTTAGATCTCTCAATCGGTCCTGCTACAAGTTGAGGAAAGAATGATACAAACAATGCATAACGAAAGAAGTTTTTTTCTGCATATATTTCGCCTCGATATAAATCCATTGTATAGCTCAATGCCTGAAACGTAAAGAAAGATATTCCTACTGGCAATAGAATATCAAATTTATTAATTGTAAGATTCACATGAATTGTTGCAAGTAGTGAATTCAACGTTTCTATTGCAAAATTTGTGTATTTAAAATAGAAAAGTACAGCTAAATTGAGTACAAAGCTACCGGCAACATACCATTTTTTGTGTTTTGTTATCTTTTTTGCCGGCCACTCCTTGTGTTCAATCCGATCCATCAAGATTCCAAACAGAAAAGTAACTGCTGTTGTAAATAAAAGAAGAATTACATATAGTGCATTCCAACACATGTAAAAATAATAACTCGCAACCAGTAGCCATATGTGCTTTATCTTCTTCGGAATCACAAAATAGATCAAGGTTACAATTGGAAAAAACAGCAAGAATTGATATGAATTAAACAGCATATATCTTCCTCATAATAACCCGATATCTATTAACCTTTCTTTCAACCTATAGCAGATAGAAGAAATTCTTTTGACCGAGTTATCAGTTTCTCTAGATTATCAAAAGTATAGTTATTGATAAACCCATCTCCGTTGACTCCGACCAGCTGAAGCAAATTCTCAGTTCTAGTACCAAGTTGTTTATGAGCTTTATATAAGACTGGTCGGTTAAACAATATTGAAAAGCTTAATGCATGAAAAGAATTCGTAGCTATAGCATTCGCGTTTTTTATAAAGTACACAAATTCCAACGGCGAAACATTTCTAATCATTCTGCCATTGATTCCCAACTCATCTCCTGTCGGATGAATGACAATTACTTCCATTCCGTGCATTTTTCGGTAAACATCTACAATATCAATTAGATTCTCATTCCGCTGCAAAATATAAGCAAGAACATAAGGCTTCGCAATTGAATGCTTCTTTAAGACATCTTGTCCAACATCCTTTATTATTTCTTCCCATTCGCACCTGCTTAATAGAAAAACAGGATCGCAAACCATTTCCGATTCAACCCCACATGAAAATAAGATTTCCTTTGCCGATTGCTCTCTCACAGAAATAGAATTAAAATTATTACAATGATCTTTTATAATCTTTCTATACTCATCATCTATCTCGCTTGCACCAAAGCTTGCTGCATAAGATATTATTTTCTGGCCCGCTTTTTTAAAATCACCCCAGTATACAAGGTCATTTCCGACAATACTTCTATTCCATACCTGATCACTGCCTATAACAATCTTGTCATACCTGCTAATAGCTTCTTTTGAACAATGTTCTTGAAAAACATTTAGATATCGTTTTTGAAATTCTTCAAATGGTTTGGCCTGCTCTTTAATCCTGTTCTGATTCTTAATCAAGCTTAGATTATCCTTAATTGATCTTCGTAGGTGTGGTCTGGTATCGGCATTGATATGCATTGTTTCTGTTTCATACGGGACAATTTCCGCAAAAATACCATTGTTACGCAAGAAAGTTCTTAATGCATATGCTTGGAGAAGAGCACCATAGTTATGTGCCAAGTGAAAAGTCATAATTCCGGTCTTACTTTTTTCAAATAGTATGTTGTTAGAAGTCTCCATTTTCCTGCCTTCCTTTTGGTTTTTGATTGTAAATGATCGTTACTGATAAACATTGAAACATCACGATTTGGTATTATTTTCTCGGGATAGCTTTTATTCTCCCTGTAAAACTGCAAATCAGACTCTATCATAACTGGAGATGCGAAGTATGAAAACATTTCTTCTTTGCTTTCAAAGATACGTCCATTTCCTATCTGCGTCACCATATCTGTCACATTTCCGGCGATTGTGTTAGTCACCACCATAGTTCCAGAACATAACAATTCATAAAAAACATAACTGTATGTTTCGGACCAATTCGGCCAAAAAAGGCAAACATCTGTATTGTTCCGAATCAATTCTTTAATCATCGCATCTTCACCTTGATCAGATATAGATACATAATGATTTTTAACACCAGGTAATTCCTGTTTTCCTCCCCCAAAGTAATGGAGTTCATAATAAGAATTGTCTTTGAGTCTGTCAGCTAATTCTTGCCATTCGTTAAATCCTTTAAAATCATTTTGTACACCAACGTAACAGAGCCTTATCTTATCGTTCTTTTTATGCTCTTTTCTATTGCCGACAAATTCAAGGTGTGGACGAACGGTTACATAATCCTGATAATCTGGAAATGCTATGCTCCAGGTCCTTCTAACAAAATCCGAAGGTGTGATAATCTGTTTCAGAACTCCCTTTATTTCATTAAGAAACTTTTTTACAGATACATATTGTTTTAATCCAGATTCGAAATACTCACACTTGGCACACTTATTCTCTGAGGGTCTCTCAACTCCGCAAAAGTGTCCATTACTGTCAATTAAATTCACTTGCGTACATATCGTAAAATAATCATGGATCATCATAATAGTCGGACGAGATATATTTTTTATTACTTCCGCAAGTGTTGAAAGATTATAGAATAATAGATGATGGATCTGGACAATACCTTCTTCATACCCATCCTGTACACAAATCTGATGAAATAATACAGGTATCTCCCTCAACCTATATATGCCCAGAAAATCATCACCATGGTTAACACCAACCATTTCCAATCCGCATTTAAGCAGAATCTTGTTTCTGATTGGAAACACCTGAATAAAATCTGCGTCATTCCTTAGCAGTTCAGCACGTATTTCACGAATACATCTCTCAGTACCGTGAGATTTTTTTATGTAATCCGAATGGGAAAACACAATCCCCATTTGCTTCATAATAATTCCCTCAGTTCTCAGTTATCTACACGACTTAATGAAAAGAAATTGATTTTCCCTTCATTTTGTTCAAGCTTATATAGTGTATTGAATTTAAAATCAGTGCATAGATGATAAAGCCATATGTAATCATCCTCATAGCATCAACGCGGATGCATTAAAAGGTATCGTTTCAACTGCGTTTATATGAAATTCTTCCGTTACAACTATGGTTATTAAAAACCATGCTATAAGAGCGACGATTACAGGCCACATTTATGCTCTTTTCCTTTACTTTTTCTCCAAGCGCAAAAAAGTTTATTCCTCTACGTGTACAGAAATAGAAACACATCATAATCAACTGCATCCATTCAAATTGAACATTGTATGTGATACCCTGCAGCGTTATGATCATCACCAGATAAGTATATTTCTTATCTATTTTCCATCCTTTTACCATGATAGAAACCAGCATTCCATAGTAAAGAATAAAACCGGTAATTCCCCATGAATACAGTATATTCATGAAGTCACATTCTACAGACCAGTTGCTAAGATCCGTATACTGAGCGTAAAGTACATCAATCGGAAATCCGGAACATCCTGCACCATAACCGAACAAAATCTGAGTAAATGAACTGTTTTTTATTACAAAGGGCAACGCAGTATAATACCTTTTATGTCCAACAGCACTGTCATCTGGAACGCTTCCTGTAATTCTGCCATATATTGTTACAAGCTTTTGAATTGCTTCATTCAGGAAACCGGTATATATGCCAACGATCACTCCAACAAAAACTATTCCAAAGATAATTAGCAACGTTTTTCTCTTAAATCTCTTTTGAATAAAAACCATATCGAATAAAGAAGAGCTCAAGCAGAGCATCATGCCGATAAGAGACGTTGCATTATTACATACAAAGGCAACAAATATCGTCAGTATACGCCAAATTGGTTTGTTCAGTAAAAAATACGAAAGCATAAGCATCGGCGCCAATACTGCCGGGTGCCAAGCAAATCCAGTAGGCGACAATTTCGTTGTGGATGCCTTTTCCATAACATGTAGCAAATCTACAAATATTAACTGATTGAGATCTATCCCGAATCGATAAGCAACAAATTGAATGCAGCAATAAGTCACCTGAACCATGCACATGGCTCTGATAGCTCTTTTAATAATGCATACCCAATTGATATTCTCCTTGGTTAGTTTTTGCAGATACATGATGACAAAATACATAGGTAGTACAAGCACTGTCATATAAACAGCCGTTTTTCTGTAAGACAAAGGCAGTGGCCCTACAAACGAAAAACCTGCACTGATGATCATCTCTATGAAAATTAAATTTATCCATGATGATACTCTATACAGCTTCTTACGTTTCATAAACATATAGATTACAAAGATTATTTCAAAAACCATAAAGAAAGTCATTGAATGAAAAGGTATTTGAAACAATACTAATGAAGAGAAAAAGAAAATGAGAGTCACTAGTAACTCTTTTGTATTCGTTTTTCTTTTTTTTCTATATAGAAGATCATACATGATGAACAATCTCCACAATCAATCTGCTATAATTTTTCTTCTGAGCACTGCTCTAATATAAGGAATTCTTAGATAATAAAGAAACTTATATGCCCACAGATTCCGGACTTTAATAACCTCATTCACTTGTTTAAAAAATCTGTACATGAATGGTTCTCGGCTTATTTTTTTAGGAATTTCAATATTTCTCCCTTTTTTTGAAAAACCAATCGAGTTGTTTCCATGAATTCTATATTCAATTAATTTTTTGTTGAGTAAATGTACCTCACCTATACAAGAGGCAATAATCATAATCTGGAGGTCATGAATCACTTCCTTATTGTGTATTTTTAGATATGCATCTTTTACTACCCTGGTAAAACAATAAGTGCATCCTTGGGCTACATTTCCAAACGAAAAACGAAAAGTTGAGAGTGATGCAACGTTTCCATTAAAATTCCTCATAAAAGGATCCATCGAAAAACTGTCGCAATCTTCTATTCTGTCTCCATTGCCATCAATCAGATAAAAATTTGTACATACGGCAGATGTCCCCATCTTCAGCATATGCTCTAGAATAATTGCAACTTTGTCCGGCATCCAAATATCATCTTGGTCGGCCAAAAAAATGTAATCTCCCGTTGTTAATGATATCGCTTTATAGAAGTTTTCAATATATCCAAGGTTTTCTTGGTTCCTTATGAATTTAATTTTCCTATCATTAAAACTCAAAATGATATCAGCTGTTCTATCCGTTGAGCCATCATCACAGATAATTATTTCATCTACCTGCTTGGTTTGATTCAATATTGAACGTAGCTGCTGTTCAATATACTTTTCTCCGTTATAGGTTGTCATTGCGACCGAAATCATGACTTCATTTCTCCAGTCATATACTCTAGTAATTCTTCTCTCGCCTTCACATGATGCTCAAGCATGAATTTTATCTTTTCTATATTGGCCTTCTCACCGTAATTAAACGATGCACCCTCTTCATGACGAATGCCAATTTCAGGTGAGTATACCATCTTGTAATCCTTTGATTTGCATCTGAAAAAGAGAAGCACTTCTTCTTCATAGAGAAACGGTTCTGGATAAAATGCCTTATCTTCATTTTCGATAAATGGCCTTGAAAAGATCAAGCATGATCCCTGCAGGCCCACATTCTCATATTCCTTCCTATAATCAAGACTATCTTTACCTCTTACCTTTCCATAAGCCCAATTAATCAGCCGACTCTTCGAGCAAAGCATGTTTTTGAATACATGAACTCTAAGTCTTTTTTCAAACTTGTCCGGATGCTCTCTATAAAACTTGTACTCTTCGAGTTCTTTCTCAAGTTCTTCAACTGTTATTCCTCTTTGGAACAATGGGCTTTGATGATCCTTGTGCCGAGGAATATAAATATCTGGTCCTAAAACATGAAAATGAGTATTCTCAAATATCTGCTCAATCTTCTCCTCGAAATCTTCCTGATAAAAGACTACATCATTGTTCGTTACAACCATGAAGTCTGGATCATATTTCTCCTTTGCCAGTTTATACCCGGCATTGTTGCCTTTTGAAAATCCAAGATTTGTTGGTAATAACAGAAACTCACACTGTGGCATTGAGGCATATTTTTCTTTCAGTTTCTCGCCGCTTCCATCTCCAGAACCATTGTCCACAACAATGAAAACATTATCCCTTGCAGTCGTCTTTTTTAAGGATTCAATGCATTTCACGGTATCATCAATATTCTTATAATGGAGGATTACATAACAAATCATCATTTATCCCATCCGTTCACGGATTTTATTCACAGTACCTTTTATACCATTTCTCTTGAAATACTGATTTACACGACCAAACATGCTCGGCACAAAAGCTATCTTACTGAATATATTTTTTCCTGTTCCTAATTTCGCTCTATATTCTTTTAAGCTAAGAACTTGCTCACGCGGAATTCCATAGCTTAGTATCTCTTTTTTTGTCTCCTCATAATCTACTGTTTCTGGAATAACAATATATTCATGAGGAATGAACTTTACAAAGTCAGGAGTTACAATTAATCTGTAATTGGCTTTAAGAAACCTGATCTCTTTAGTGGTTGTCAATAGTCCTCGCACATTATACATCTGGGTGAGTATAGTAAGATGATTTGACGGATTGGGGAAAATACATTCTTCCCCTTTTATCCCATCAAGCCATAAAACAATAGGTTTTAGAAAGGGTTTTTCTTTTTTGGCTCTCGCTTCGTTATATGCTCTTACAGCCATCTCCCGTCCAGTATACATAACACGATGAGCAATATCTTCTTTTGCTAAGTCTGCATGTTTTATTACTGGTTCTGATTTATAGCAGTATGATAGTTCTATTGGATTATAAACTATATCTCGATTATAACCACCGTAAGATGCCTTCTCTGCAGCATCCCACATGTCCTTTCCGCTCTCGATAACTGCCATTTGATTCGTCCGCTGAGCTGTTTCAAAGTTATTTTCCATTGTGGCAATATCACGCATTGTGTAGCAGGATGTTTTATAAACTAACTGCTCGACGCTTATCGCTCTATAATGTGCAAAACGAATATTGTTAATATGTTCAATTTCTGCTTTGTCGTTTCCAAATACAGTATGATGACCCATGGTCATTGTAAGGTGCATACGTTTATAATATTTTGCAGTCACAAGAACCTTTGTTACCGGAGTTCCGTCGGAATAATTCCACGCCGGTTTACATAAACAATATCTCATCCTGCGTGGAATAAAAAGCTCATTAGGGTCATCTTCTTTCGTCATCACGTACCATTGCCAATTTACATAGTAAATCTTGTTTATACTGAGCTTTTCCAGTTCCTCTCTTGGATTTCCGTCAGCAATCAAAAACTCATCCGCGTCAAGTGGAAGAATAATATCTGCATCCTTTTCGTCAATAATCTTACTAAGATATTTATTGTCAAGTCGAAATTGATTATATGCTTCTAAGGATTCGTCATATACAGTAATGTTATACCCTTCTTTAATAAGTCGATTAACAATCTCAATAGTACTGTCTGTGCAACCATTATCTATAATGACCATTTCATCAACAAAGTTATAGTTATATCTGATAAATGATTCTATGATCTCACTTTCGTTGTTAACCATTGTAAATGAGATGATCTTCATTATCTTCCTCCAAAACTACCTTTCTTTTAGAATTCTATTTCGCTTATCAATAACAACGCTACCCGCTGGTACGTCTTTAGCAATTAATGTCCCGGCTCCTATTACGGAACCTTTACCTATGGTTACGCCATCGAGAATCACCACGTTGCTTCCAATCCAGCAATCATCCTCTACAACTATCCCTTTTTGTTTCACACCCTGGCTCTTTATGGAGGTTTCCGTATTGCTGAATACATGGTTCTCTGCAAACAAACTGCATTTTGGCCCGAACATAACATTAGAACCTATCACAATCTTTCCGGAACATCCAATATACCCGTGTGGCCCTATAGAACTATTATTTCCCATCACAAGTCCAAAGCCCAAATCTCCACCATAATAACTTGATGGTCTGATCATAACGCCTCGACTAATCGTTACATTATCTCCAAAGAAAAGTCCTTCTGAACATAGGCCATGGATTTCTGAGTAGTCCTCAAACTTTACATTCTTCCCACATCTAATGTGACTACCGTGAGTAATCTTAACATCTCTACCAACCAGGAATAGACCTTTTACTTCTTTAATAAAAAATCTTTTCCATAGTCCTCTGACTGCTTTGATTCCGGTATTCTTATAGATGATAAACTTATCTATTGCGTTTATATTCTCTTGCATTGATACTCAATCATCCTTTATTAGCCAATCTCTTATACTCTTTTGAATAGTTCTCGATATAAGATTCTATCGAAAACTTTTCAAGCAAACGTTTTCTGGAAGCTTCACCCATCTGTCTTCTCAGTTTATCATCCTCAAGTAGTCGAATTATCTTGTCTGCCAAATCAGTTGGGTCGCAAACATCAGCAAGTAATCCATTTTCCCCATCAGCTACCATTTCGCAAACTCCACCGTGCCTGTATCCAACTATCGGTTTACCAGTGGCCATAGCTTCAAGAATCACAGTCGGAAGCGGATCCGGATTTGTGCTTGGAAGCACGAAAACGTCATACAGTTTATATATTCCTTCACTGTCAGTTCTATATCCTTGGTTTACTATTCTATCTTTAAATGGCGATTGTAAAATAGCTTCTGCCAGTTCTTTCTCTCGCCACTCTTCTCCTTCAAAAGCAGCTCCGACAAAAACGGTATATACATCTGGAAATTTCTCCATCACAATGTTTGCAGCTTTCAGAAAGTCTCCTTGTCCCTTCCAACTGTTTACTCTTCCCATCATCCCAATTACACGAGCATTATCTGGTATGTTCCACTCCTTGCAAAGATATGAACTATCATTCTCAGGCTTAAATCTGTTCGCATCAACACCGTTATATATTACATGGATATCATCGTCTTTAAATCGTCCAGAAGTCATCAAATGCTTCTTCACAGCTCCGGAATCAGTGATGGTAATACTTGCATATTTTGATATCCATTTTGATGTCAGATTAAACATGAGTCTGGGACTAATAATAATCTCATGAATACTCCACAGTTGTGGTATATTCAGCTTCTTGCTGACAAAACATCCTTCCAGCGTGGCTGCTGTATTTGTGTGAACAATATCTATATGTTTTTCTTTTGCGATCTTAGCAATCTGTTTTGAATATTGAATAAGCCCTGTCCCGTACTGTATTATACCTTTAGGATTAAAAAATTTGCGCCTCATTATTGGATAAGGGATCACTTCTACGCTTATCCCCTCCTTTTTCATTGCGTCTACCAGCACCCCATCGCATGGTAAAATCACATGTGATGAGAATTGCTTTTTATCAAGATTACGGATAAGGTCAAGCATAACTTTGTCTGCACCATACATTTCTGCACCAGCATGAAGGAATAGAATATTAATCATAATCTACTATCGCCCTTATATGTTTGATTGTGTTTTTGTTACAGACTATAGAACTTTCGCATAAACTCCGCAGTCTTCTTTACGCCCTCTTCAAGGCTGATAGGATTCAGACTGCCGTATGCTGTTTCAAAGCGTTTAATATCAAGATAATTAACTGGGACATCAACATTACGAGCCTCTGTATATTTGATATTCAGCTTTATATCTAACGCCTCTTCTATTGTCTCCAAAACTTGTTTTATACTCGTACCATATCCACACCCCAGATTGAAAGTGTGATGTCTGTCATTCCCTTCTACAATCTTCTGAATTCCCCTTACGGCATCATCAATGTAGATAAAATCACGAACCACTGAACCATCACCATATACATTTATTTCCTCGCCTCTTAGAGCCTTATACGTAAATGTAGTTACTGCTCCAAGAACGCCATTGGGGCGCTGATAAGGTCCGTAAGGATTCGTAAGACGGATAATACGGTAATCTAGACCATACATGTAATTATAGAGGTACAACAGTTTTTCTATCGTAACCTTTTGAACTCCATATGAGGTAATTGGATTCGTTGGAGTCTTCTCATTAAGTGGGCATTTCGATTCTTTGCCATAGACTGTTCCACCAGAAGAGAGAAACACAACCTTCTTAACATTCTGGTGTACACACGCTTCAAACATGTTGGCAGAAAGAACCACATTCCCTTTCAGTTCCTCTGCTATATGTTGATTCGATGTAGAAGGTACTGTAGTACTTACCAAGTGATAAACAATGTCCTGGTCTTCAACTAATTGCTCATAATTAGCATCCATGGTGAAATCAGACTGAATGGTCTGAAGATTCGGAAATCTCAAATTCTCAAGTGTTTTAAAATATATCTTATTACAATCTACAACCGTAATCTCATTTTCAGGGTTCTTCGCCAGTTCAATAACCAAATTCGTTCCTATAAAACCAGCTGCGCCTAATAATGTAATTTTCATTTATATATTATCCTTTTCTCCATGGTGTTGAACACTTCATCCGACTTGTGCATAATCAAAGTAGTTTTCTCGCCACATCTGCCTACATTTCCAAATCCATTCATTATTCATTTGTCGTTATCCGTTTCCGAATGACCTGCCATGCAAAAAATCTTCACTGCCACACTTTCAAATATTCATTTCCTATCTTCTCCCAGCCGAAAGCATTCTTAATCCTCTCTTTTGCCTTTCTGCCATACTCGGCTCTATCCAAGTCACTCATCTCATCAGTTGTATTTATCAGCTTACATAAATTCCCTTCATCCTTTTTCCAGTACAGGCAGCTATCTTGTCCTACTTCCCGGTTAAAGCCAACATCCAATAACAGATTCAATTCTGTACTCCCCAGAGCTTCCAGTAAACTCGGATTTGTTCCTCCAACTTCATGACCATGGAAGTAACCATATGCGCATTCTCGGATCTTCTTTAGCAGTTCCTTGTCATAAACCGTACCGACGAATTTGATCCTCTTGTCTCTCTTCCAGCACAACTTCTGATTCAATTCATCAAGGAATTTCTCGTTCGTGTTCGTGATTAGAGCAAAAACCTTAGTGGAGGAGGAACTCATAAATTCCCGGATCATTGTCTCATAATTGTTTTCCGGGACGAAACGGCCAACAACCAAGTAATAGTTCTGTGGCTTCAATTCATGACTTTTCAACCAATCCATAAACTTCGGATCATCATCTGGTAATGCTGATGGTTCCACATCCGCTCCATAGGCAATGTATGTAGTAATTGGATTGCTTGAAGCATATTCCTTCTTTATGTACATCTCTATATTAACGGAGTCACAGATAACAAGATCCGCAAGCTCCACCATCTTTTTCTCCGACCATTTCCAGTATTTTCTTACCGGTACAGGCCACTTTGCCCTCTTCCACTCATGGCCGTCCGGGTTCAACATATACCGCCCACCAACGGACTTCATCTTCCGCACCAACCCACCGATGAACAATCCGATCCGGCAGGTCAGAATATAAAATATCGGATGATCGATGTCGTGATCCCGGCAGTACTCAATGCTGTATAGCACCGCTGCTCGGTCGTAATAAATGGCCACACCAGGACCAATGTTTGGACATGGAATTTTGAATACATGAGCGTTCTTGTATGTAAACTCTTTTACATTACCATTCTTATCCTTAACCACATCAGAAATAGGATGAAGTTTTGACTCATCCATGTAACCATCGCCATTGGCCTTACAGGCGATGTGATACTTGATTGACTTCTCGTTCTCATGCTCCCCTATCAGTCTATCAACAAATGTCTCGTATCCTCCATACTGGCCTATAGACTTCGAGCCGATAATGAAGATGTGTTGGACAGCCGCCTTTTCCGAGGCCATATTCTGTTTATTATCAGATTTAGCCATTACTACGGCCTCTCTTTCTATATATTCTTTATATATTGTTTATATTCGATTGATACTTGGTTGGTTCTGATATTGTAGCACCACTGAATTCTTACATTGCGCCATCTTTTTTTATTACTGTCTTGATTGTCTTTAATAAGATACGTAAATCTAAGCCGATAGACCAGTTGTTAATATACTCTGTATCCAACTTGACTACTTCTTCGAAATCTGTTATTTCGCTTCTGCCAGACACCTGCCACATGCCGGTCAGACCAGGTTTGGTGGCCAGACGGGCACGGTGGTGGTATTTGTATTTTTCCCATTCATCCTCTGTGGGGGGGCGGGTACCGACAAGAGACATATCGCCTTTGAGGACGTTGAAAAACTGGGGGAATTCGTCCAGGGACGAAGAACGGATCTTTTCGCCGATACCAGTAACTTGTTTTCCGTCTACGATCTTGTTGCCGATGATGCGGGGATCCCATTTGAGTTTGAACATCATACCGTCAGAGACACGGTTTTGATCCATAAGCTCTTTTTTGCGTTCTTCTGCGTCCATATACATGGAGCGAATCTTATAGAACTTAAACCGTTTGCCGTTTTGGCCGATGCGGGTTTGTTTGAAGAGGATGGGACCAGGGGATTCTTTTTTGATCTTCGGTCCGATAATGGCGATCAGGATCAGGGCAAAGATGCTGCCGATGAAGCCACCGATGATATCGAACAGTCTTTTGATTACAATTTGAATCGGGCTGGCGTAGTTGGCCGTCATGGTCAGGACGTTGTAGCCGCCGACCTTTTCCATGAAGCTCTTTCCTCCGGAGCTGGAGATGGGGAGACGAATGTGGACCGGGATTGCCATTTCACGGCATTGCTCAATCAGTTTTGCTACATTGGATTGTTCTGTTTGTTTTTCTTTTTTGATTGCTTTCTGTGATCCGTAACTGTCATCTATGAAGCTTTCTATGGCGTCATAGGATGCTGTTTTCAGGTCGGAAAGGTGTTCAGGATAGACGAATACTTCGTCTACCCATTCACGGCAGATATAGTCTGCTGCATTCTCTATGCTGGATACTACTTTTATGTTTCTTATGGTTTCACCTGTGCCATCCCTGTTGCTGAGTACAATGCCTGCGTATTTGAACCCATCCAGGTCACTGGCTTTATCCAGGACTTTGGAAACGGAGTCTTCTTCGGCAACAAGAATCATGCTGCCCTTAGATTTATTCTTGTTGATACGTCTGATCAGAGGTTTCCAGAGGATACGGATAATATAGCCGAGGATCAGATGGAAACCGGAGGTCAGATAGAGAGTAATACGGGAATAGGTATCGCCGGATTGTGTTGAGAAGAGGTAGAGGGACATCACAAGAAGCACAAGGGCTACATGTTTGATCGTTTCGATCAGTTCTTTCAGATGGCCACGCTTCATGACATCATGCAGGGTGTTGAAGAGTACTACAACAAGAATATCTACAGCAACCAGGATGATAGCAAGAGATTTATAATCCGGCTTGAGATAAGGCCATTCGCCCCAGCCATGACGGATCATGAAGCCCAGGACAAAAGATACTTGGAGGGCAAGGATATCCCATAGCATGAAATCAAGATGTTTTAGCCATCCTTGAGCGTTGCGTTTGTACATGTGCTATCCTCACCTTATCATCGAATTTTAATGAATTGATAAGCGTTAGGTCTTTAACTCTGAGATTAATTATTTTCGGGTAATTCAGACAAGTATCTTCCAACAGCGTCCTGCCAGGTTGGAAGCGGTTTAAATCCAGCTTCCGCGAGTTTTCTTTTATCTAAACGACTGTTCT
Source organism: uncultured Oscillospiraceae bacterium (assembly GCA_964624445.1). GTDB lineage: Bacteria > Bacillota > Clostridia > Christensenellales > Aristaeellaceae > Aristaeella. Next base: position 73,305 of record CAZUXV010000001.1, read on the forward strand.
CCGGGCGTGCTGCTTTACTCAATCCGTATTCTGCCGTTGTCACTGGAATAACCTTTGTAGTTAATCCATATTGCTTGTAAAACTCACAGCAAAAGTCGTACCAACTGATGTATCCGCCTTCATTGGTCGCATGGTAATAACCGTATTTCTCAGTCTCGACCATGTCGACAAGAAGCCTGGCTAGGTCCTTAGTGTATGTCGGCGTTCCAATCTGGTCATTAACTACCCTGACGGTATTGTGTTTCTTTCCAACATTGATCATTGTTTTGATGAAGTTTTTACCGTTCAGGCCGAACACCCAAGCAATACGGACAATAAAATACTTGTCCAGAATAGATGAAACCGCCTGCTCACCGTCCAGTTTGCTCTTACCGTATACATTCAATGGAGCATAGCACTTATCGTCTGGCTCCCAAGGTCTGGTTCCTTTGCCATCAAAGACATAGTCAGTGGAAATATAAATCATCTTGGCGTCAATCGCTTTAGCTGCTTCTGCTATATATTTTGTACCGAGATGATTAATCGCATCGACTTTGATGTGGTTCTCTTCCTCTTCCGCAGCATCAACTGCTGTCCATGCAGCACAATGAATAATCGCATCCGGTTTCAGATTGTTGATGACTGAATAAACCAGGTCTTCGTTTGTAATATCAAGAGGCACATAACTTGGATAAGCTATCTCATCACCAAGCGGCTTTATTCTTGGCGGAAGATCAGAAGGAGTCTGTGATATATCTGAAGAGATAACATCATGTCCTCTCTCAGCCAATTGAAATGCCACATCATGCCCCAGTTGTCCTGCCGTACCTGTAACAAAAATTCTCATGCTTAATCACCTGTTCCCGTACATTTCCTGATAGTACTTCTGATATTCACCCGAGATAATCTCTTCCCACCAGTCCCGGTTCTCCAGGTACCACTTGATGGTCTTCTTGATGCCGTCTGCGAACTTCGTCTCCGGCAGCCAGCCCAGTTCGTTGTGGATCTTCGTCGGATCGATGGCATAGCGCAGGTCGTGGCCTTTCCGGTCCGTCACGTAGGTGATCAGATCCTCGCTCTTGCCCAGTTCCTTGATAATCAGCTTCACGATGTCGATGTTCGCCATTTCGTTGTGGCCGCCCACGTTGTAGACTTCCCCGATCCGACCCTTCCGGACGATCAGGTCGATGGCCTTGCAGTGGTCCTCCACATACAGCCAGTCCCGGACGTTCTTTCCCTCGCCGTATACCGGCAGGGGCTTGTCGTTCAGGCAGTTGGCGATCATCAGGGGGATCAGCTTCTCCGGGAAGTGATAGGGCCCGTAGTTGTTGCTGCACCGGGAGATTGTCACCGGCAGCCCGTAGGTCCGGTAATAGGCCATGACCAGCAGGTCCGCGCCGGCCTTGGAAGAGG
>CAZUXV010000002.1:0-72520 GCA_964624445.1 uncultured Oscillospiraceae bacterium
AAGCGCGAAGCCTTACGCTACGGTTAAGTTGTAAGTAGGGGCCTCAGAGGAGAATTCCCCACTTCAACGGTGGAACCGTAAGTGGTGGGTACTTCAAGCCACGTAATCGTAAATTCTTTTAGTAACTCGGCACATATGTCCCTGGGCGAGATTCAGCCGTACAGGATACAGAACCTCTATGACACCAAGGGCCACAAGAGCATCCAACACCCCGTTGATCTTGTAAGACCGGACCACTACACAGTCTTCCGGGATAACAATGTTTTCCGGGGTGGTTGTTGCAACAAGGAAATCCTCCCACATGCCGGTGTCGGTTATGGAATATATCTCAATCAGTTTTTCCCTGCGATAATATTCCAGGCAGCACTCAATACCTTCAGGGAAGGTTTCATTGCGAAACATGAATGTTTTCACATTCCTCTCTCCTTTCAACCAAAGCACGCGGCAAGCGCATTGGAAAAGTCAGTCGCGGGCGCGGCTTCTTCCTTGGGCTGCTCGAAGTCAACAATATTCAGCTGTACGCGACAACTGCCACGATACTCGTTCATCTGAAGCGTTCCGTACAGATCATACTCAAGGCAACCGAGGTTCGCTTTGTCAGCCATATTAAAGCCGACAGCCTCATAATTTCCGTGCTGGATCTTCAGATGCTCTTTTGCCATAACGGTCACCTTGTTTTCTTCGCCAGTGACATGGAAGTGCAGAATGGGCGAAGGATTTCCCTCTCCGTAGGGAGCGAACTTCTGGAGGTTGTCATAAACATCGAACCAGTCATACTGACCAAGTTCAAAGTCATAGACTCTTTCCGTGATCGGCTTATAATCAGCGAGACTGTTTGCTGATTCTGTAAAGACAGAGAGTTTGTCAGCACTGATCGTAACACCGGCGGCGGATTCATGCCCGCCATAGCGCGACAGAAGCCCGGGATTTTTCGCGGAAATTTCATCCAGCAGGTTCTTCAGGTGAAGCGTACCCTTGGCAGCCCTGGCAGATCCCGTGATCATGCCGTCGTTTGCTTTACTGAACACAAACACGGGTTTCCCGTGCTTTTCAGCCAGATGCCCGGCGATAATCCCGGCGATGCCGGTTGTGATCGTATCATCCTGCACCACAATGACTTTCGCCCTGGGGTCTGGCAAACGCAGGGCCTTCAGAATTCTTTTGGTCATCTGCTTGCGTTCGTGGTTCATGTATTGCATCTGTGCGGAGATCTGTTCCGTGTTTTCCGCGGTCATAAGCTCTTCGACGAATTCTTTATTGAGCTCGCCAAGACGACCGACCGCGTTGATAGCCGGAGCAATCTTGAAAGCGACGTCGCCTTCGTTCAGGTACGGCTTTTCGCTGTCCATCAGACTGAAGCAGATATTCTTCCAGTGCTGGGGAATGGTTTTCATGCCTTCTCGCACAATCACGCGATTTTCCCACAACAGCGGCACAACATCCGCGACGGTAGCGATGGCAGCCATAAACAGGAATTCCTGCATGGCTTCCGCTTTGACAGCAGCGTCAACCACAGAATCCAACCACTTGCCTTCAAACATAGCTCTGGCAAGCCGGTAGGACAAGCCGGCGGCGCAGTAGTTGTCATAGGCTCCTCCGCTGATAGCGTGAGGGTTGACAATCACGTCTGCGTCCGGCAGCCTGTCACCTGGTTCGTGATGATCCACCACAAAGACTTCGTTCCCGTTTTCTTTTGCTTTCAGGATGGCATCATACTGAACAATGCCGTTATCCAGCAGAAGGATGGTTGATTTATGGATCTTCGCGGCGTGAGCGACGGAGAAGCCATAGCCTTCCTGGAAACGATCCGGAACCATGATTTCCACTGTCGAAGCAGGCTTTCCGCTTACAGCTTCTGCGAACCGTCCGAGAAACAGGAGCGATTTCTGCATGATTCCCATAGAGAAAATCCCATCGACGTCATAATCCCCGAAAATGACGATGTTCCTGTTGGTAAGGCGTTTTGTAAGAAGCTCTGCCAACAGCGCAAGGTTCGCGATCTCAGGGAGGCATGTTCCGGGCGTTTCGTATGACGGGATATCATACAGGGCGCCGGGGATGGACTCCTGACGTTCAGCGAGCGTTGTGAAAACAGACTTTACCCAGTTCATAAGCAATTCCTCCTTAAATAAAAGAAAGGCGATTTATCAGCGTTATGCCTTAAATCGTCTTTCATAATCTATGCTTAAATTTTACTTTTATTTATTTCTGCTGAAACAGAAAATAGATTTTATCTCCCGACTCAGAATCGAACCCCAATCCGCTGTAATCGAAATACTCTCGTTGTCGAAGCTCGCCTGTATGGTCTATGGTGATTGCTGACTGTTCTTTTATGTCTATCATGTATTCCCTGCCATTTGAGTCGGTCTTTGATCCGTTTTCGTCAGCGAACAGCAGATCCCCGAAATCCGTAAACCCGTATATCACTCCTATTACTTCTCCGTACTGCTGGGATTGCAGTGATACGGCAACAGGCTTCCCGCTTTTGATATTCGTGTATACTCTTGTCAGGTCTTCAAACTCGAAGGTCGATTTTCCGAATCGGCTCAGATCAGACTTGTTGATTTTCGGCATAACAGCCTCTGTGACTGTCGCCGGGATTTCCATATCGAACGTGTCCTGCTTAACAACACTTTTGCAGCAGATAAAGGAATGCTCCTTTGGCAGGATTGCGTCAAACAAATCCGAAACCCAGCCGTTTGCCACATAATACTTTCTGCCGAAGAAATCCAGAAGATGTATCATTTCCAGAGGCTCCGCATACAGCACAACCTCCTCGTCCTCGTTCTCGGATTCAATTCTCCATGCGTTTTCGTTTTCTTTATAACTAAGCGAAGCGTGGAACTGCCCGTCCAGGCGGTAAGCGTACACCCTCCCCGGAAACTGCACCCACCCATTGAAGTTTTTGAACCGGTATCCGCGGACAGTGGGTATTACCGTGCCGGCAGCGCGGGAATGAAGGTTATCAGCCCACATAATTATATCGTGGAGCTTGAATGGTGTGTTGACATTCAGGTTATTGCTCTTCAGCAGTTCGCTGACTCGCTGGTCCAGCAGATTGCCTTTTTGACCGGGGCGCGAGTCGAAGAGATACACTTCCGCATAATCACAAACGCCGTCCAGGTCCGTGTCCGGGTTGCGTGGGTCTGTCGCGTACTTCAGTTCGTCCCCGTTTGAAAGACCATCGCTGTCAAAATCCTCTGACTGGTTATCCCTGACATAATCGATCATGTTTCGGATGCCTGTCTCATCCGGCTTGATCAGGAATACATTATTTTCCTTTGCGAGCGCGAGTGTTTCATCTGGCTTATATAAAAACGCGGGGATGTGTATAGCAAGAACAAGCAGGCCGAGCAGAACGATCAGCGCCCCGATGGTGATCAGTATGAATTTCCCGACAGAACGCGACGACCCGGTCTTGCTGTAATTCGGGATCTTGTTGCTTTTCTTTGCTCTGTTTAATGCGTCCATAAGCTTCCTCCTGAAATAGTCCTTACATATATAATATTTAATTTTCAGGTGATTTGGCGCAGCTATAAAAAACCGTCCCTCGAAAGGGACGGCAAATATTGGCCTATAAAGCCTCCGGGTTCTGCAGCATATATGGCAACAGAGTTACGCGCCGGGTATTATCAATATTCCTGGCGCACTTGCCAATAGTGCTGCCCGATCCTGAAGAGATTAACGTACACGTTTTCTTCGCGCGTGTCACAGCTGTGTACAGCAGGTTTCTTCTTAGCATAACCGAAGGCTGCTCAGGCAGGAGAATGATCGCGTGGTCAAACTCACTTCCCTGCGACTTATGAATGCTGATGCAGTACCCAAGTGACAGATCCTGCAGGTTATGCTTCTGCAGGTACACGGTTTTATCGGAGAGCTGTATTTCGATCTTGCTGTCTCCGATTTGCGTGATCACGCCGATGTCTCCGTTAAAGTAGTTATCCTCGTAGCGATTCTGTGTGGTGATCACCTTATCGCCTTCCCGGAATTCGACGTTTCCGTAAGTCATGGCTTTCATACCATGGACTCTCGGATTGATCATATTCTGGAGGATGCTGTTCGCGGCATTGATCCCGGCATCGCCTTTATGAGCGGTAGCCAGAATCTGGACTCCGTAAACAGGATCATCCGTATGCTTCAGCGCCTCCTTTGCGACAGCCGTCATAACATCAACAATCGCCTTGTCGTCTTTAACCTCATGGATAATGAAGGTATCATCCACACGAAGATCAGACTCGCCTTTATTGATTTTGTTGGCGTTCACTACAATAGAGCTTTCGCCGGACTGCCTGAAAACAGTCTGAAGTCGGCAGACAGGGACAACATTACTCTGGATCAGATCCTTGAGAATATTCCCTGCTCCGACGGACGGCAGCTGATCGACGTCCCCGACAAACAGCACAAGGCTTTTTTCAGAGATTGCCATCAGAAGCCATGCGGCCATTTCAGCGTCAAGCATGGAGCTTTCGTCTATAATGACCATATCTCCGGGGAGCTGGTTTGTCCCGCGCTGGTTTCTTCCGATTCCGACCAGGCGATGGATCGTCATTGCGTCATGCCCGGTGGATTCAGTCATTCTCTGCGCGGCTCGGCCTGTCGGGCTTGCCATAACAACATCGCTTAACGGGTACTTGCGGAGGTATGCGTTGAGCAGGCCTTTCAGGACGGTTGTTTTTCCCGTGCCAGGCCCGCCTGTAAGCACACCAAGCCCGGTGCAGCGGAGAAGCTTAAACGCAGCCTTTTGCGCATCGGCATATTGGATATGCTCCTTCTCCTCAACCGCTCGGATAGCGTTGTTCAGTTCATCAACCGTGAAGAGTTCCCTTCTGTTTTCGAGCAAATGTCGGATACGCAGGGCAACTACTTCTTCGTTATGCAGGGTGTTTCCGAAGGACGCAAAGCCATCCCGTGACACAATAAAGTTGTTGTGCATCAGCGCTTTTTCTATCCGGTATCCGTCAATCGTGGCTCCTTCTATCTGGTAGATCGTTTCCTGTATCTCCCTTTTAAACTGGTCTGTTGGCATACAGGTCGAGCCGCTTTTTTCAGTCCTGGACAGGATTGAAAGCCCAAGCGCACTTACCGTGTCATCGTCGTTGCTTGCCAGGCCCATGCTTTTGTTTACAGCAACTGCCGTGGCAAAGTCCATGCCAAGCTCCCGGACGCATACTTCCCTTGGGCGCCTCTTAAACAGAGACATCGCGAAATCCATCTTTTCACGGACGAACTTACTGCACAGGTAATACTGAATCTTTCCGTCCGGTACCAGGCTTTGAAGCAGTTCCCTGAACTGACGTTCAAGGTGAGGGATTCGGATCTTTCTGTCGATAAGCAGCTGCTCTTCAGTGTCGAGGCCGGAGAGCATACGCGCTGTAATATCGAAGAGGTCTTTCCCTTCCGCAACAAAATCAAGCAGGATTTTGATCGCTGAGAAGGAGAGCTTGCCGCCGTTCATCTCCAGCGAACGCAGGAAGCCTTCGATAGTGTTCCTGCTGAAGCCAATGCTTGTTTCCCGAAACGACTCAATCGAATAGAGATCTTTCCCTTTGTCAGGCTCATTGATCTCCGCTATAAAAGGGGTCCCGTCCGCATATTCGGAAAGAACGCCTTTAAGCGTGATAAGATCCGATTCGTTTTTACGAACTATCACATAACTGAAGCCGGACATATTATTCCGGAACGTCGTCTTTATGATAGTCCCCTTTATCTTTTCCATGGGCACTCCTCCTGATTAAATACTTAAGGATTATTTCCGCAATCTCCCGGGCTTCTTGCATGGCTTGCGTGATATTGCTTACCCAAAGCTGAAAATCCGGGCCGGACACAGGGTTTCCGCGTGAAACAAAGGCAAGCTCATCGTTCAGACGTCTTGTGTATTCAGCATCCCGCTCTTTTGCTTTCCTTAGAATGAGATCACAGTAACCTTCTGGATCATTCTTCCGGAGATCATTAAGCGGGTTGACTGTGCGCTCTTTCTTTGTTTGCGGATCTTCCACAGTGATGTATTCATCACTGAGCCCGAGAAACCTAAGCTGTTTCTCTGTCAATGATGGCGGATAATAAACCCTTTGCTTTTTCTTTTCTTCCGAGACGAGTTCGCCGCAGCCGCTGATTTCTGCCACTTCCTTGATGGCTTCAATCGACTTGCGCTTATCGCTCAGGCTCCAGCCATGATGAAGCATGACCAGGTCAAATATGGTTCCTCCTCTTGCACAAGCAAAGCAGTAAAACATTTTCTTTTCCGTATCCAGACTGCAGTTGCCAAACTTATGGTCATCATGGTCTGGGAACGGACAAAGCATCTGTATTTTTCTGCCTTGCCGTCTGCCTAAACGGATTTCAACAGCGCCCGGAGTGCTTTCCAGTACACTGCAAACCTGTTCAGCGTCACAAAGGGACAGTATCTGGTCTCTCTGAATATCCATAGAGCATTCCTCCTTTTCTTTTTACTTTTACGTCTGAACAAACCTGTACTTCTATCATGCTTGATTTGTTTTTTCTCTGGCGGTTAATTCATTCCAAAGAAACATTGCATAGCATGAATTTATTTTACTACCCTCCGTAGCTTGACTCTTATAAACAAGAAAATTCCTCCGCCTTTCAGCGGAGGAAGGACAGCCTCACGGGATCATTCAATCGTTTCGAGGACTTCTTCAAGGTTTTCTGCCGGTGCGCTTTCCGTAGCGACCAGGCTTTCTTCAGATACGCCGGGATCCTTGGAGATGCTGGCCAGATCCGATTCAGCAGTAGACCGCACAACGGCATGGACACGTCTGCGGCGGCGATTCGGATTACTCCTGCGAACAGGAACCGGCACATCGAGTGCTTTCATCTCGCCGTTTTCGTCTTCATACATCAGCGCGAAGCATTTCCATTCATTGATTTCCTTGCCGGCCTTTTTGTCGATGCGCTGGCGGATCTGGCAGACCGCGCCGATACGCTTGCCTACCCCGAACTTATCTGCATTGCGGTTGTATGCCACAAGCAGCGGTCCGCCGATATTGAAGGTAGGATGCGCGTTTATATCCTTGCCTTCAAAGCGTGTCCGGGAAACGACGTTCAGCAGCGTGAAATAATCATTGACCTTGTAAACACTCTTCAGGGTTCCGACAAAGAATCCTTCATTGCGATCCGTCTCGAAATCACCGAATCCGGAAAGCCCGCCCGGAGCGGACTTCTCTGCGGACACACCGTAGAAGAAACTTCCGCGGCTCAGTTCAGTCTGGTAAGTGCGGAGCTGCGCCCTGATCTCCAGATGATCGCCCACCTCAATGCCTGCCAGCTTCTTACGGGCGCGATCATTATCGCCCCAATAGATCGTTACGAGGCCGGACGATTTGTAATCCTGGATCACAGTAGGCAGAGTAGTAATTACCGTCGCGTTCTGCACACGGTCCTCCGCGTCCAGTTCCTGACTGATCGCACGGACTACTCCCCTGAAGTAAATCTGGTTGACGTCTTTCCTGCTTTCGGGTTCTTTCGTTTCTTCCTTATTTTCAGTTTCCTCTGCCGCCACGGGTTCCGCGGCGATTTCCTCAGTGGCGTTTACCTTTTCCGGGTTTTCCATAAACAAATTCCTCCTTTTATAATATTGAGCAGGCTTCAAAAGTAATAATATGTGGTTTACTTCCAAAAAATCGTGAAAAAAAATCCAGACAGCGAACTGTCTGGATAAAATTGATCATGCCTTATGCCAGTTCAAGGACCTTGAAGTCCGTTCTGGCGGAGGCAAACTTGTTGATCACCGTCATGGTGTCCGTATGGTTGACACCGGACAGGATCACATTGGCAAACTTGGATTCGTATGCCGGGCTTGTGATAAGCGTCAGCACTTTTTCCAGGTTTCCGGCGTCCAGGCAATCGATATTGTCCAGGACGATAAAGGGAAGACCGCAGATCGAATTGATCAGCGTGTTCAACAGCAGGTGCGCGATAAAGCGCTCGCCGGTACTCATATCCTTTACAGGAATCATTCCGGGGTCACCGATTTTCTTGCCGTAGAGAGTCATGCCGGTTTCGGAAAGCCGGAATTCGTATTCTCTTCCGGAAGAAAGCTCTGTCGCGATGGTATTCATCTGCTTATTCAGCAATCCGCATACCCTGTCAAGGATATAGTTGTAGGCTTCACCCTTCGGGGCAAGCCTCTTGCGAAGCCGTTCAACAACAGCACGCTCGCTTTCCAGCGCTTTGGCGCGTTCCTTCAGCTTGGCAGCCTCTTCCACGCGGCTTGCACTGCTGATTTCATCGGAGATCTTCCGCAGATCTTCACGGAGGATTTCTTCAGAGCCAACAGTTTTGGCTTCAGGCGGCATCGGGGGTTCGAGACGCTCCGCACAAAGCTGGCGGAGGCGTTCTTCATCCTGGGCGAACTTCATCAGTTCACGCTCCCGGGCACGCAGTTCTTGCACACGCTTTTCAGACTGCTCCAGCTGAGTCCGTAAAACGGTCAGCTTCTCGCGGCGCATATTGATCATGCTGGTATTGTCACGAATGACTTTTTCCTGCATGGCAATCGCGGAGCTCTTGTCTGTGGTGCATACCAGTTCCTTACTGAAAGGGCATACAGAAGACCGGAGTGCGTCCAGAGTCTTCTGGCACGTCTCAACAGTCTGTTCCATTGTTGCGATCAGCTTGGTCTCTTCAGTAATCTTGCCGTTGAGCTGGCTGATAGACTGGTAAGCAACCTCGATTTCGCCTTCGGGAACAGCGGCAGGCTTTGCAGAGAGCGTTTCTTTCAGAGCTTTGATCTCGGAAAGGCGCTTTTCAAACCGGGCTTTTGCTTCCTCATAGTCTTTCTGAGCCTTCTCATAGTCCTGAATTTCCTTCAGGCTTGAGATAATCTCGTTCTGACGTTTTTTCAGAAGCTCAACAGGCCTTCCGCTGGAAGAGCCCAGCATCACTTCGGCTTTTGTGTTCGTTGCATCAATATCCCGGTTCAGTTCAGTGAATTGTCCGGACAGAGTCTTGAACAACGCCGCGATTACAGCGAAGTCGATTTCCTTTTCGGCACAGATGCCCCGCAGGACTTTCTCCTCTTCGGGAGTAATCTTGAGCCCTGTGATCAGGTCGTCAAGCGTAGCGCCTTTCGGGAGTACGCTTCCGATGAGCTTGGAGAACTTTTCGGGCTCCAGATCCAGCGCGTACTGTCCGTCACGGAAAAGGATTTCCGCGATCTCAGGAGAAAGGTGCAATACCTTTCCGCGGGACTCACTGACATCCTTTTTGGCGAACTTCTTCCCATTCAGATAATGGGCGGTCGTTTTTTCGGAAGCAACGGTCTTGATCTCAGTGCCGTCGTCGAGCTTGACAAGCGCAACAGCGTCTGTCATTCCCGTATTGATACAGGATTCCGGAACGGTTCCGAGCATAGCGGAACGAACCGCATGGAGCACAGTGCTTTTACCGGAGGCATTGTTGCCTACCAGAACTGTGTTCTTGGACAGGTCATAATCCACAGGCCCTTTCGCGCCGCGGAAACCTTGCATGGTCAGATGAACGATACTGCTCATAATGATTCCTCCTTTTTTTATGCATCAAACTCATGCTCCGAGTTCTTTTCCGGCAATTTCCGAAATTTTTTCAGTTCGGAAAAACTGGAACAGCGTGCAAACTTCAGCGCGCTTTCCTCGAAGCGTTTCATATCAACAGCGGAAAGATCTACTTCATCGCTCATCCATTTGGACGAGTAATGATTGTACTCGATTTTTCCTGATGACGTCAGGAACACTGTGGCCGGCTGGTAGTGGTTGTATCCCTGCCAATACCAGACCGCGACGATATACGGAACGAACCTTTTCCCAAGAAGTTTCGCGTCCATGCAAGCCCTCAGCGCTTCGTACAACACCCTCAACGCGACAACGTCGTAGGTTGAGTTGTGATAGTCGTACTCGCCTTCGCACAGGTAATCTACGGTGCCTTGGAGGTGCAGAAGCTCAATCATGGCTTTCAGTTTCCTGCTGCTTGCTTCGGGGTAGAGATATCTCGAAACAGCGAGAGTGTCAATCACTTCCGCGGGTTCGAATCTGTCACCCATACGGTCGTACATCCGGCTCATCATTTTTACATCGAAAGGCGCGTTATGCGCGATGACGATGTAATTGCCGAAGAAATCACGGATTCTGGAGTGAACTTCTGCCCAGGAAGGTTTATCCTGAAGAAACTCATCTGTGATTCCGGTTTCTTTTGCAGCGTCAGGAGAAACAGTAACGGACGGTTTCACATACTGTTCCATGGAACCGATCAGGCGGAGGCTCAGATCAGGTTCGACAATATACTTTTGAGCCGACACTTCTGTCGGCTCATCCAGTATACGTTTCTCTGTCAGCGGATCCTTCCGCTTATCGAGCCCAGTTGTTTCTGTATCAAAAAAGATCAGAACCATACCGGGAACATGAAACAGGAGGAGCTTGTCGGTTTCACCGGCAAGCCCGCCTCCCATATTGTACTTTCTGTTGGGGGGACTGATGTTATTGGCCATACTTATTCCTCCTTATTTCACTCCCACAAAGAACTTGCCTGTGGGATACAACTGAATCAGACCATTCTTATTCAGATAAGAGATCAGGCACTTCCATGCGGGAAGCCTGTCTGACTGGAAAGGTCTGTACTTAACAAATGCCTGAATCGCTCTGCACGCTTCAGGATCCTTGCTTCTGACCAGGTCGATCATTTCACTTACCGGCCTGCCATTGAACGGACAGTTCGACAGACCATGAAATTCAGACTTCAGAAGGTTGTCATACTCCTGGTCTGTATACTGTGTTCTTGCAGCAGCAAGCCTGTCTTCCTTGAACTCTTTATCCGGATTGCTTTTTGCAGAAGCTTTTTCAGCAACCGGCTGGGGTTCAGGAAGCGTTGCTGCGGTTGTAACAGTGGCAGCAGAAGCGCGTTCGCCGGTCGGCGCCTTTTCCGCGGGAGGCGGAAGCGGCACTTTCGCGGGCGTGTTAAACCATGTCGGAGAATCGGATGCGCGAGGCGTTACAGGCGCGGAGGGCTTGCTTTCCTCACAGGTCGTAGGCCTGTCAAGGAGATCCGCCTCCGTTCTTACAATGCCATCGGACATCTCATCCAGGTTCAGGTTGAGATACCAGAACATAACCCGGCAGAAAGCGCGGTTCCCAGCCGTTGTAGCAGGATAGTTCCGGCTGATGTCGGTAAAGCAGTTGTCGAGCGAGGCTTCCCCGATCTCTTCGATATGGGTATCGCCTTTGGTCAGAGTACACTTCACGATTACCCCGTTTTTGATACCGGGAGAAATCTCAAAGGAGACATGGCCTCCGTTATTCATGAGATTCTTCGCGTACCACTTTTTAAGGGATGCATACGTGATAATGGTTTCCTGATGCTCGCCAATCTTTTTACCAGAGTCATCCGTATCGTCTACGACGACTGTATATACCTCCAGTTCAACCGGGCCTGGAATAAGGGGATTATCCGACTTGAACTCCATCGGAGTGGCGGTCTGCCACTCCGGCTTATACGTTGAAATGCCCATACGGGTTCCTCCTTACACAGCAGCCGGGACAGCGGCCTTGATTTCGATGCTCTGGTATTCCTCAACAGGGAAAACAGAGAGGATAACATGCTGGCCAAGGGCCTCTCTCTGGCTTTCCGTGATCGGCAGGTCTTCGTTCATGGGGGAGAACAGAACCGCATAAACGGTTTCGAACACCCTCTGGACAGGAGGCAGCATCGCGGACAAAGAATCCACGATCTTCTCCTCCAGATCCTGCGAGATGATAGCTCCGGCATGGCGCTGAAGCTTCATTGCCTTAAAGGCAATCCGCACAGTTTCTTTTGTCGGGGCTTCTCCGGTGTGGAAAGCAAGCTGATTGAGTTTTTCAGGGACGGACTTATAGGTTTCGTGAAGGTTCTTGGTAATGCGCTTGACAAGCGCGTCAATATCAGCCTTCCCGAAGTGCCTGGTAAGTTCGTACCGGGACTCGTTATCGCTAACAGGGAGATCCAGAGCAATTTCGACTCCGGAATGCTCAAGCACATAGCATCTCGAACAATTCAAAGAGCTGCGCCCGCAGTCCGAAGTTTTAATCCTCAAGGCAGGAGCTACTTTGTATGGGAGTTTGAAAGATCTCGAAAACTCTTCCGTGACAGTATTGAATGTCACATAGGCTTCCGTCATAAAGTGCCCCACGCTCCAGTGATGGAGAGTGGGCTCACCCAGCCCATGGCTTTCAGGGGTTTTTCCCGTCAAATCTTCGTCCTCTTTTTTGTCTTTGGGCTTGAGACCTTCGATACAGCGGAGCACATTCTCCTGCTCAATCGGCGTATACCGGTCGCTGCGGAAAGAGAAGATCTTTCTGACGGATTTTTCACTCTCATCTTCCTTCAGCATGACCATTGTCAGGCCGAACTTCTTGTTTACGGCATATGCAGAGGGAACCTTGCGCTTCATAGAGGCAGAGTCCTTCTGGCTGTTACCGTTTTTGATTGCCTCAAATTTACCAGTTACAGGATCCTGATAAATCTTGTCGTACTGGTTAACAGCAGCCTCGCAAACATACTCCATAAGGAGCGGGCTCTTGTAGTCTGTTGCTTTTCCATGCAAGCCGACCCTCACGAGAAGATCGTCGAGGGCGTCTTTGGAAACAGGGATGTACTTGAACTTTTCGCGATCTTCAGGATCCTTGCACACAAAGAACACGCCGACATCAATGCTTTCCGCGCGGAGTTCCGGCGGAATGTCCTTGATCTCATCTGCGAAGACTCTCTGGTAGAGAGCCTGATAGTGGTTCCTTTCCGGCGGGATCAGCACACCCGTTCCGAGGGTAGGCGTGTACTTGTCCAGCACAAAGAACCGCAGATCTTCAGGCTGAATCCTTTCATATACCCTGCGCTTATCAATATCGGTAAGCGCCGCTTCCAGACTTTTGAAGTCCGTTCCAGTGATGATGCTGTTGTCAACTAAACTTAGTTTTTCCATAACCGATTCCTCCTTAAAAAATCATAAAAAATAAAGCACTGATTCAGCGCTTTTTAACGGTAGGGCTGGATATTCGCTTAGTACCTTTCAAGAAGTTTCTCGAAAGGCGTCTGCGTTTCTCCGTCCTGGTAATCAGGGTCATCCTTGTACTTGTTGACCCAGGAAAAATATTTGGCCTGCTGACGAGCGTCTTCAGACCAGGGTTCCGGTGGGTTCCAGTCTTCTTTGGCAGAGCACTTGCCATTGAGAATATCAGCGAGTTTCTTCGCTAGACTTTCTTCAAGCAAGCCCCCCCTAACCATGTCTGTCAGTTCAAGAATGAACCGAAATGGTTTTGTGTCTGTGAACGAACCTAAACCATTCATAAGCATTCCTCCTTATACAATTTGACTGTATCGTCCAAAATGGTTCTGCAAATAGATTACTTTTTTTCTTTTCCGGCAAACAAAAATCAGCGCTGTGTTTCAGCGCTGATCATAAAGCACCTGTTTTTGTAATTTCAGCTCACCATAACATTATGGAGCTCGCCTACAAGCACCTTCTGGATCGCGGGCATGTAATGCTCACGGATGTTCCACTGCCTGTTCTTCCCTACCGCCATAACGATGCGTTCATTCTGGACTTCGAAGTAATCCACGACCATGATCTTCAGGGTGGGGTCATTGCGGACAAACTTGTCCATCAGCCGGAGCCAGGGGCCAAGCTCATAGCAGTACAGCTTCAGCGGAGCTTCGGAAATCCTCTCAATCTTTTTGCGGGGATCGAGATTTTCTCCGGTCTTTTTGTTTACTGCCAGCGGGTAGCTTCTTTCAGACCCGTCGTACCGGTAATAAATCATGAAAAACCGGTTCCCGCTGCGCCTGTTAAACAGGGATTCGGTGAACTCACTGTACTTATTTTTCATCATTCTGCACATCTCCAATCCAGTCTCTACGTCGCTTTCTACATATGGTACGTTGCTCTCAAATTGGCACACTATCTTGTGCCTAATTTATTATGGATACGTTTTTCCGGAAAAGTCAATAGATTTATTGGCTTTTATGCGTAATTTTAGTAGATTTTTTCAGATTTTTTGCCAATATTGCAAATTAAAACGCAAAGATCGGATGATTTCGATCTTTGCGTGATAGGATCACATTCCATGTTGTCTGTCAGTCGCCACCCCAATATTCATTGTCTATGCCGGTATCCAATTCTTCATCTCCGACGTGATTTCCCCAGGCCCAATCGTCCATGTCATCGACGCTGTCAAAAAACCGATATATTTTATGAACTACCGGACCTGTCCAGCCTCCTCCCGGGTTAAGAATACCACCAACCAAAGGAGATATTCCTACTTCGCCTGTCATGTGAACAAGGTTCATATTGCCAATGTAGATACACCAGTGGCATTCCATTTTGCCGGACGGCTGATCGAACTGGGCGTCTACATCATATCCAGCGGCTTGATTCACATTCTCCTGTGTGATGCTTGTTCTTTCGATGGCGGCGAGTGTTGTCAGTTCATCAAGCATATGCGGGAACCAGTTTGGATCCGCCCATACCAAAACGTCTCCGACTCTGAGGTCTGACTCATTGATACCATCTGCTTTCTCAACCTGCCATACGCGAGGCCCGCTTGCCTGAGTTTCGGGTTCCATAGCAGCGTATGTATCAATTACTTCGCCAAGCGTCATTTCTGGCGGAGGAGAATAATTGTATTCAACATAACCACCTGCCTGACCTACAGTTCCTCTTTTTTCGACAAATCTGTATCCCTCAGGGAGGTCTACTTGGCCGGATTCGTACTTAAATATATGTCTGGATTTAACTATATGCCAATAGCTATAATATCCAGATTCGGTATTAAAATTTATTCCATTCCCATCGCTTTTGTCAGAAGCATTCCACCTGAAAGAAGCTTTTGTTTCCAGGGCTGGGTGCATTTTTTCCCATATTTCCGTACAAGATATAGCTCTGGTAAACGTCACACCGCGCACATGCATTTTGTAGGGGAGCTTACTCAAGGCGTCGCTGAACCCTCCAAGGCCGTCAAACTTAAAGCATGCTGAAACAAAGTGATAACAGCTCTTGAGCTTGTTCATATAATTTATGCTGTCTGGTCCGAACTCACCTTTGCTGACATCGTAACCTCCCACAAAAGCGCTTTCTGTCTGGGACTTGTCTGACAAAAGCATAGGGAGCTGCGGCCATTGAATCGTATCTGCCGGAATATAATATCCATCGCCAAACGCGCGTCTTGCCTCAAACAGGATTTTCTGACGGATGGAATTATACCGGACGAGTTTTTTGTTTTCCGGGTTCCTTTCTTCTTCCGTAGCCATACACTCTTCATATGCGAGCGCTTCCAGCTGCGCGACTTCATTAACATTGTTCTCATCTGGCGGAATTCTGCTGTTATACGGAACAGACGAAATGGTCAATGAGGTTGCTGATCTTGTTTTTTCGGTCAACTGGCCAAGGAACGGTATATTGCACCTTGCAGTGACAGATACAGTCACTGTTTTATCTTTATAACATGGGCCCTCATATGGAACATATTTATATCCTATCTGAGATTGTGTTACCTGGTAGCTATCAATTCCGGCATATTGCGGCTTCAAATCGCCGTTGCCATCGTACATATTTGATGCTCCACCCTTTACGAGATTGTTAGTAGAAAACATGTTTTGCAGTTTGTTATCCCATTTGGGTGTTTTAACTGTTCCCTGCATAATTTTCGCCCGCGGCAGAAGGTATTTCAGTTCCTCTGAAGTGAGTGGAGCGGTGGTTGCACTGTTCGGGCCGTCTATAGTATATCCAAGAAGCTCAACACCGTTATTGTATTCGGAGTTTGCGTCAAACAGTTTCTTCATAACCGCCTTCATCGCGGGCTCGTACATATCCATATTGTTTTGTGCGTAGGAAGTGGAGCCGTCAACAATAATATCCGCCAGAATCTGTGTCTGAATTTCTGAGTTATAGCTTCCGAAGAGCACACCTGTACCTACAAGGAGACCTGCTGCCATAATCGTGATAAAAACAGCAAGAATTATACTTCCTGACCCCGCTCGCCAGCTTATTTTACTATCCCTCGTATTAATCGCCTCCCCACTTCGAGTGCTCGATCATCATGGCGACGTATCTTGTATGCACTCCCGACTGAATACCAAGGAAAGTCGAGATTTTCTGCTCTACCGCGATTTCAATCACATTTCCTTTAAGCCATGCCGCGTGTTCCGGTGTAATGTGCACCTGTACATTTGAACCTTCCGGGTATATCTGGCTTAACCTTTTCCCTGCGCTTTCCACCGCGGTGTCATAATCATATGAAATTACTGCCTGTCGTCCGCATGAATATGCTGCAAAAATTAACTTTTGTTCACACATGGCTATCTGGAATATGTTTATGAGAAAAAGAATGATCACAAAGATCATCGGCAACACAACAGCCGCGCCAATGAACTCTCCTGAGCCTTTTCTGAAAGACAATCGTTTGCTCTTTTCGTTCACCAGGTTTTCCATTCCAGTGTCTCTCCTTCAATCATCATGGTCAGCTCGCGGTGCATGTCTCTGAATCCGTTGATAAACTGGTAAGCATCCGGGAATTCCTGGCTTACGTTGATTTTGAACAGATTACCTTTTTCCCATTTATCCCCGTCGACAATCTTGATTTCCATTTCATAAGGCATTTCCCGGCACATAGCTTTCATAACCGCGTCAGCACGCTGCTTGGCGAGGTCTTCAGTTTGCGCGAGAGCCGCTGCCCGGCCGGCACAGTATGCTGTTACCGTGAGTTGTTCAGACTTCATAGTAAAGGAAGCAAACGTCATAATCGCGACGCACATCAACAGGAATAAAGCAAGAGAAGCGGCGAAACCGATCAGTTCGCCGTTTCCTTTGCGCCAGTTCAATTTTTTCATGCTTTTTCACACATCCAATCAGATTCCGTATATGAGTGTTGCTGCAATAAACCCTGCAGCAAGAAACGGAGCAAGCACGATGGTACTCCCCTTCCCCTTTACAAGTTCCGGATTGAATGATCTAAGGGCAGTCAGACCATTCATAATTCCGAGTTTCGTTTCCTGCGGGTTTGCAATGTAGGAATAAGCAAGCATACCGAGATTCCCGACTACGACTGCAGTAGCAGCTTTAAGTATTCCGGAAAGCAGAATCAGCATCATGATCAGCTTCGCGTCGCCTCCGCCGATGAAGCCTTTGTACACAAAGAACAAAAGAATTACCAGCGCGAGCCTCAGCAGGAACTCCCATACGCCATAGACAAACGGTACTGCAAGAGCAAGTGCAAGCCCGGGGTAAAAGACCTGGTTATACACTTTGCTCATCTTGATATCCGTGTAAGCTGATATGCAGAGCACTGCAAGGCAATAAACCATAAATACAATCTGCATCTGTTCTGCCTCCTGTGATCTTACTTCCAGCCGTCCACTTTATCCAGATTGATTTTTTCAGACGCCTCTGAAATTTTGGAGCCGGTGGACACGTAAAGGTTGTAAACGGCAATCGCCAGAATACCTACGGCCACAATGATGACAGCAACCTGGATAAACTCCATGCCATCCTCGTCGTTGATAAACGCCTTGATCCGTTTCATCAGATTTTTCATAATTATCTTCCTTTCTTTTTTCTGGGTTATTGTTTGTGTGACAGTTATCTGCCCTCGCCAAAATATTACTTGTTTTGAGTATTAAATTCCGAGTCCGTTGTTGATTATTTGATAAACAAGCGGATACCCGACAATAAAAACAAGCGGCGCCAGCTTAAACACTGCAACCGGAAGCAAGATAGAGGAATTCAGCTTATTTGCGTTTTCTTCCGCGTACACAAGAGATGTTTTTCTTGCGTCCTCCGCCTGCCTTGAAACCACATCGTAGATATTCAACCCTTTTTCATAACCGTTAATCAGGTACTGGACAAAATCAGACAGCATATCCACATCGTAAGTGACAGCAAGATCCTGCAATGCCTGTTGCCAGCTCATAGATCCCATTTGCGATTCTGCAATGGATGCAATCAGTTCTTTTGCTATGTATGTGTTTTTTAGTCTTTTCGCTGTTTCTATGATCGCATCGCTTACCGGGATATCAATATACAATGCTGTCTGGAGCAGATCCAGAAAACGCGGCATCTCCATCTCAATACGCCTTTTTTTTGCGTTTGCCTCTTTTTTGACGCGCTCAACATCTCCCATGTAAAGCAGATATCCGACAGCTGTAACAATCATAGCCATGACTGCTCCTGAAAGGCCCGCGATAGCAAACAGGAGGACTCCAAACAGCATGACCATGACGCCGATGTACTTATCCGCAGCCAGCTTTTTCAGATTTGGTTCTTTTTTCTTCAGCACACCGCAGTTCTTTTTATACTCCTGTACGTTTACGCCGAGTTTAATAAGCGCCTCTTCGGGTTTTTTCTTTGTCATACAATCATAAAGCTTTTCATCCCAGTTCGTAAAAAGCCATTCGTTCTCCGGCCTTTGGATCCGGGCCATTTTATTGTCACGCTCATCCTTTAACACAGCGAACAATATAACAGCAAAGAAAACAGCCAGACCAAACGCAAGGGCGATCAGCTGGGGCGTTGTCGCAATGAAACTGCTCATACTTATTCCCCCTTTGCCCGCTGTATTGTTTTGCGGATAACGATTGATCCAACCAAAGAAAAGATCAGCATAAACACCACAATAAGCATTGCCCCAATATCCTCTATGACCGGGCCAACAAGGTCCGGAAGGCCTACATACATTACAATAACCGCGACAAAAGGCAGGATATCAAACAGTTTCATCATAAAGTCCGTGGAAGCGAATATTGAACGGATCTTTTTCTTGGTCATCAGCCTGTCTTCAATATTTACCGCGATAGATTCAATGACTTTCGCTTCACTGCCGCCGACCGCCGATTGCATGGAGATAGCGGAGGCTACATCCCTTGCGTCATCGTTGTCCGCCTTTTCAGCGAACGAATCAAAAGCGTCTTCTATACTGATACCGACCCGCAGATCCGCGTCGATCTGACGGAAACCTTCCCGAATTTCTTCGGCAACGAACGGATTAACCATTACCTCACGTATGGACTGCTGTATACTGAGGCCGGCTTTCATTCCGGACGAAAAAGACTTAAGTGCTCTGACATACTTTTCTTCGTACTTCTTTTTACGCATGTCAATAATCGTTCTGATAACAAAATCCGGGAGTACAGCACCAAAAACAGCCAGAAACGTTGCGAATATCTTGTTTGGGAATATCAGCCAGAACGCGATGCCAAACACAACAGGCGACAGGCATGTCAGCATCAGGTATGTTCGGATGGTCAGCTTGGGCATGTTTGTCTCAAGCAGTTGCCTTCTGCTTTCTATGAATTCGGTTATACTGTCTTTGTCGCTTTCGTTCAGAGCGTTTTTGTCTTCCATGATTCTGAGGATAAACACAAAAGCGATACACAGCGCAATGCCGATCATCAGAAGGTATATAAACGAGAATTCGCCCATATCGTATCACTCCTCAGTATCTGTAAAGAACTCGCTTGAAATATCAATGCCTTTTATATGCAGCTTTTCGAGCAGCTTTTCAGGGACATAACCGGTTGCCTTATGCCGTTCATGCTCTTCGTCATAGACAAATATATCGTTTATGATGACATTGTATTCGTCATCAAGCCCTGTCACTTCTGTGATATGCGAGATCACCCTTCGGCCGTTACGAAGTCTGGTGATCTGCACCAGCAGCTGCAGAGCTTCTGTAATCTGTATAGCCTGCGCCTGCTCTGAAAAAGACATCTGCCGGCTCATACCGTACAGGATCGGAAGACGGGAAACAACCAGGTTACGCGGGCTGTTGGCATGGACCGTGCTCATAGATCCTTCATGGCCCGTACTCATGGCGGTCATCATATCGATAACCGTATGGTCACGGATTTCACCGACAATCAGCCTGTCAGGTCTCATACGAAGGGCGTTCCGCACAAGATCCTGGATGGTCACGTCATTCAGCCTCTCTCCATGACCCGTGGCTGTGCTGAGCCGGGCTTCCATACGGCGGACATTCCTTTGATGCAGATTCAGTTCGCATGAGTCTTCAACCGTAATTACAAGCTCTTCTTCGGGAATATAATTGCTCAACATATTCAAAAGCGTTGTCTTGCCTCCGCCCGTGCCTCCGAGTATAAGCATCGAAAGACGGCCTTCCACGGCCTTCGCAAGGAAATAAAGCATCTTTTCGTTCAGCGAGCCGAGCCTCAGATAGTCTTTGCCCGTCATTGCGGAATCGGAGAACTTACGGATTGTAAGCGTTGCGCCGTCAGGCGATACTGGAGGTATCGTTGCGTTAACACGGGATCCGTTCGGAAGTCTCGCGTCCACCATAGGCGACTGAATATTGATGGCGCGTCCGACAGACTGTACGATCCGGTTTATAATATTCCGCAGGTGCTCCTCGTTCATGAACGCCGCGTTTACCTTCTCGATCAGGCCGTTTCGCTCAATCACGATATTGTCGTATCTCTGGACTACAATTTCCGTAACTTCCGGATCCTGCATATAAGGCGTAATAACGCCCAGGCCGACAATGTTTGCCATGACCAGGCGCTCAATACGCTTCTTCGATTCATAGCTTACGTCTTCGAGTTTTTGGCAAAGGTCAACAACCGTTTTGCGGATCTCAACATTCAGTTCTTCCGGGATTTCAAGGCTTGCCTTGGCGATTTCATCCCTGTATTTCTCGGAGATTTTCTTCAGAATGATCTGGACATGCGAAGCTTCTATTTCAGTAGTTCGCATATCCTCGCTTTCGACTTTGCTTTCAATCTCGCGTTTTTCTTCTTTTTCACGGCGAAAGAGCTCTTTCAGTTGAGGCATTGTTTTCTCTCCTTATCTGCGGCGGAACAAACCCTTCTTTTCCGGCTTGGGATCAGTGCCCTTGTTCTTCAGAAGGTAGAGGATAATGTTACGGAGATCTTCGGTGAAGGGATTCTTGGGCTTGAGCACAAGCGGGGAAGCATAATTGTTTGCATGAATCACGGCGCTGTTCTCGTGAATCCGGCCAACGCATTCATAGCCTTCGAAATAGCTTTCGATCTCCCCCACCGAAACGCCGGACTTATGCTTGCTGGTGACGTTATTGATAATGATCCGGAACTTGGTCATATCCATACCGGTATGCTTAAGTGAGCGCAGAACGGAATCATTCCGCGTGGCGGTCGTTACGTCCTGGGTACAGACAAGGAATACCGTATCTGACGCTTCAAGCGCACAGTACGAACTGTCGGATGTGTTATCCGCGGTATCGCAGATCACGAAATCAAAGCCGCCATACTTAATAATGTTATTCAGCATGACACGGATTTCATTGGTTTCGATAAACTGTGCGTTCTCATGAAGCTGTGGGGCAAGAAGCACATAGAGTCCGGTCTTATCGTGATAAGGCTCAAGGTAACGGAAGATCTGTTCGCGGGTAAAGGTGATATCATCCGGGTTCGCGTGATGGAGCAGCTGCTGGTGGATATCCTCCGCCCAAATGCCCATATCAACCAGCTTATCCCCCTTGAATCCGAGCAGTGTACGAACATCGCCGCTCTCAATGTTGTAGTCCACAAGGCAAACCTTATACTTATCCCTGCCGTGGTCCATCATGGAAAGATAAAGCGCGATATTCGTGCTGAGCGTACTCTTGCCTACGCCGCCCTTTGCGGAATACACAGAGATTACACGCGTCTTGTTTTCTTCCTCATAGCGCGGAGGACGAATCGGCTCCTCATATTCAGAGGCGGAAGTCATCTGGAATTCCTTTACACGGTCTTCGGACTTTACCGCCTGACGCGCAAAGAGGCCGGGGCCTTTGTCAGCGGAGGGTTCCATACGCCGAGGTTCTTCTGCGGTGATCTCAGGCTTGGGTTCAGCGGGTTTCTCAACCGGGCGCTCGGAAGCCTGGATGCTCTTCAGGGCATCCGCGGAATTCATAGAGACTTCTTCCTCTTCGTCGTCTTCCGAAGAAGAGACGGTCTTCGGCTCTTCCACAACCGGGGCCGGCTCTGTCGTTGCCCGTCCCTGGCTGACCCGTTCGATGATCTGGAGAAGGTCTTCCGCCTTACGCGCGATGCCGAGATAAGGCAGCTTGTACCGGTCAAAGTTATCCATCTGCTTTTTATCTGACGCATAGCCGTACACCTTCACGCCGCTAAAACTCCTGGGCGTGCAGATTTCCCCAAGCATATCATGCTCGACAAGCACGAAATCATAGTATTTACCCTGAGTGTAACGCTTCAGGTCTTCCGCGTTATCCGGAGCGCAGGAAGTGACCTCGTACTGGTCTTCCATGTCTTCGATCATGATCTGCATTTTCAGGCCTTCGCCAATCATGCGTCTTCCATCAACAACCAAAATCTTTTTCATACGCTGTTTTGCCCAGTATAAACTGGTATCTCCTTTCAGATATCCGGTCGATCAATAGAATGTTAAGGGGCGATTACGTCTGAGGGGACTGTTTCATTTGTAGCAGATTCTTCCTCTTCAGGATTGAGAATTGGATTCAGCGGATCTTCCGCCTCAAGCTTTGACTGCTCTTCCTCTTCCTGCTTCTGCTGATCCGGGTTGACAAGGATATCGCTTGTGCCGCTCTCATACTGGTAACCGCTTTCATTGATCAGACCGAGATGCACAGAACCGTTTCTTGTAGAGTTAATCAGCTTAACCGCCTGCTCATTATCGACTTCAAGCGTTACGTTTGCCAGTGAACCGTTGCTGTTCCTGGTGATTTCCAGCACACGCATGTTCTCAAACAGCAGAAATGTGTTGCCGGAATATGCTGTCACATACACATTCACAGAGGCGCCGCTGTACAGCTTCTGTGTAACGCCGGTTGTGTTGTCCACATTGATTGTGACGGCGACCTTGGAAGGTGACATTGACATTACAATGCTGTTTCCGCCGGAGATGGAAAGCAGCGAACGCATAAGCGGCGTTCCCTCGCCTACGCTGACCTTCAGCGAATCGCCGCTCTCCAGAAGCGCCCGCAGATCTTCGGAGGTCACCATGCGTTCATTGACGTTTGCCTTCCTGCCCGCGATCACGATAGATGAGTCTACCTGCACCGGGATCAGCATATCGGAGGTGATTTGTGTTCCTATTGAATAGGCGCTTTTGAACACATAAATCGTGGCTCTCCGCGGCGAAAGGAAAGAGACAATGCCAACGCTGGCAAGAACGGCCATCACAATGGCGACGGCAAGAATGGTAATTATCTTGTAATTCTTTTTCATCTTCAATCACGCTCGCTTCCGTAATAAGAGTTTCATCCTAAATATTATTTGAAATCGCATAAAAAAAGCGCGATTTTGGTTTTCACAAAAAATATTTTCAGCGGGCGATTTATTTTGCTATCCTGCGTAGCTTTTACGAAATAAGAAGTGCCGGAAACTGAGCTATGCCAGGTTTATCAAAGTAAAACAAAAGGGGCCAAGATATCCTGACCCCTGAAACCCTTTATTCCAAAAAATTTTTTCCGAGAACTTTTTTTCCGGTTCCCCAGCTGCTTAACCTTTGACTATATTGTCCATCAGTGCGCGGGTTGTAAGCATTTCATCGATCTCGGCATTGGAAGGAGCCTTGGTATTAAGAGGAGCGATTTTCACAAGGATAGGCTCGGAATCCTTAAAGTCGAAGGTCCTTGAACTCATGCAGATGAACCATCCTGTAGGACAACGCGGGAACCATTTTACCAGGTCTCTGTCTTCGTAACGCTCTTCACGGGCGACGGAGCGGATAACAGTGGTAATATCATCCGGAATCTTGAGTCTGCCCGCGAAGATCAGGCCGGCATTCGCAATAATAGACTTCGGCATATCGGAGATCTTCTGTGTAATAGCGCAGATGAACAGGCCGTATCCGGCGGACTGGTCCAGAATCTGTTCGAATTCAGACTCGCCTGTCATACCAAACGATGCGCCTCCGCCTGTGCCCGCGACATCCGATCCTGTAAGGACTTCGTTCGCTTCCTCGATGACCAGAAGCGTTTCATACTGGTCTTCTGCGAGGAATCCACCTTCATGCGCGAGCGCGAACTTATAAAAACCGCTGGTAATCACGCCGAAGATGAAGTTCCTGAAGGTGTTTTCAAGTCCCTTGGACTCGATCACGGTCACATCGTCCGCGCCGATCAGTTCATCAACGGACATACCATCTTCACGTCCGAAGAGCTGGCGCTCAACGGAGAACTCACGGTTGAAAGCCTGCAGTCTGTCAAGCAGTCGCGCGTATGCATCCTTTGTGTCATTACCGCTCTTACCCTTGCTCTTCTGTCCGGTAAGCTTGAAGATTTCTTCTTCCGCGTCTTTATCGCCTTCCATAGAGAGCTTGATTAGGTTCATGCGGTCATAGACCTTAACGAAGGTAACCGTGGAAGACATCCGGCTGATCAGTTCAGGGTTCTTGTTCTGCTTGATTTCCGTGTTTTCAAGCTCAATCCGGTCTTCCGCGTAGCGGTTTGCCGCCTTCAATGCCTCCGGGTCATTCGCGGAGGAAGCGGACAGGCTGAAGTATTCATCACGATACCTGACAGCCAGATCCTGGCGCTGGCGCTGGGTGTATCCGAACACGCCGGCTTCATGATACAGCTGGTAGATCGTTTCACCGAGCATCTGCTTGCCGCGTTCCAGCAATCCGAAGGCGCGGCAGTAGATATCAATGACACCGTCAATCCACATCTGCGGGATAACCCCGTGCGGGATCTTCAAAGGATTCAGATGCAGGGGGCGGAACAGCGTATTACCCATGTTGTAGAAGTGGAAGCGTTCCGGTTCAACGTACCTTGCGAGCGCCCGCCAGTCCTGCTTGGGATCCATGCAAACGATCCTGAAGCGTTTTCCGGTAGACTTCCGGCGAACCCTGGTCAGTTCCGCAATAAAGCGCATAGCTGTTACAGTTTTACCGGAGCGGCTGGAACCTGTAAAGTACATATGCATGAGTTCACGTTCGTCGATGCGGTACTGGAAAGGCGTTTCGTATCCATGCTGCATGGTATACCGTTCTGCGGACAGGATAGTTCCCATATAGATCTCGCCCTTGAGCATGGACGGCACGGAGAATTTCGGAACATCCCCTACCTCAACGAACAGGCCGCCTTCCGAGACACGCGGGAGATGCGTGTATGCCACCATTTCGCGCGGGAGGAGGACGGAACAGTATTTGTAATCATCGAAGTAATCAGGGTCTTCCATTGTGACATCCGCGGAGAAGCCCATGCAGTGCGTCAGGATATTCTGCTGCTCGCTCTCATCCAGATCCAGCACCTGCAGCGGATTAATCATGGCTTCTTCATTTTGCCAGCTGCTCTTTGCGAGCATTTTTGCCGCCGCAAGCGCATCCATATTCGGGCAGGCGATGTAAACGTAGCTGTAGAACGCGCCGCTTCCGCGCATTGCATTCTTCAGACGCTCGTTCTTATATTCCAGCATTTCCACAATGTCCTTGACCTGCTGATCAAGCCACTGATAAGACTTGCTGTAACCAAGAGACGGCGCGATACCCATGGAAGCGGAGGCGCCCTGTGTAAGCCCCTGAGAGTAACCGATGTTCTGGCTTTGGCTGGTTCCGCGTCCGGTTGACGTACTCTGTCCCTGGCTGATTCCCTTGGACTGTCCATAGGACTGTGTCTGTCCGTTGGATACGGATTCGCTGGAGGATTCTGTATAGCTTTCGCCCTTGGTAAAGCCATGGGATGTAGACCAGGACTCACTCTGGGAGACTGAATAACTCTGGCTTTCGGACTTCGTTTGGCTCGTTCCGGTATTCGTGCTTACGCTGAAACCCTTGCTTACGCCGAGCGACTGTCCGATGCTCGTACCAACGCCATGGGACTCAGACATGCCCGCGTTCTGCCCGTAACTGGACCCGGACGTCTGTCCCTGCGACACGCCGTAGCTTGTGCCTTCTGTCTGTCCGACGTTCTGGCTGTAAGACTGTCCCACATTCTGTGAGAGGCTTTCACTCTGAGACTGACCGAGACTCTGGCTGTAGGACTGTCCGACGTTCTGGCTATAGGACTGGCTGGCGGACTCGCCTACGTTCTGTCCCCAGCTCTGTCCCATGCTCTGTGACATTCCGGTTGTCATGCCGCTGGAGCGGGACTCACCGATATTCTGTCCATAGGAGGATCCCTGGCTGTAGTTCATACTGTTGGAGAAGCCTTCCCCGGTGGAGTATGAAGTGGAAATACCCTCGCTCTTACTGCTCGATACAGACTGCGAAGATCCCATAGACTGGTTAATACCGTATGATTCACCTGTGGACTTACCGTATCCCGCGGAGTAACTTTCGGACTGTCCTATGCCCTGTGAATGCCCGATTCCTTCTGAATAGCTGGTTCCGGCGGACTCGCTGAACGACGTGCTTGCGCTTTGTCCCAGAGACTCGGACACGCTTGTTCCCTGACCGTAGGAATACCCTGTGCCCTGTGAAACGCTTGTGCCGCTGGTCTCACCCGAAGATGCCGTTGTCGATTCAGACCATTGAGATCCCTGCGTTACAGTACGAGAATCATTATCAGCGGTTCCTTTTCCTTCCGAACCATTGAGCCCTACTCCTTTAATCCCAACATTAAAACCATGTTGACTATTTGCACTGTCAGTATGACCTTTACCGTCTGCAACATTATAACTTCCACCCCTGGTAGAGGATCCCCCTGAGCTTGAACTGAATCCGTGACTGCTGCCGACGCTGTTGCTTTCGGAAACAGACTCGTTCTCGGAGTGCGAAACGCTCTGGCCCATGTTGACGGACTGACCGCTGGAATGGCTTGCGCTGGCGTTAACGCCCGCGGACTGGTTATTGCTTACGCTTTCGTTAGAGCTTGCGCCGATGGAATGATTGGCGTTAACAGATGAACTCTGGTTCATTCCATAACTGCTGCCCATATTCTGGCTGACGCCTTTGCTTACGCCTTCGGAAACATTCTGCGAGAAACCGGTGCCATGACTGACATTCTTGCTTGTGCCGACAGATTGCCCAAGGTTCTGGGAAGTACCAAAGCTCTGCCCGACGGAAGTTCCCTGTGACATAGAGTAACCCTGGCTGCGGCCTTCATTGGAAGACACGCCGTAGCTTTGACCGGAGGACACGCTCCGGCCCATGCTCGCGGACTGGCCCTGGGAAGTACCAAAGCTCTGTCCGACGTTCTGCCCCTGGCTGAATCCACGGGACAATCCCTGACTGTAACCGCTGCTGATCCCGCGGCTTGCGCCGAAGGACTGGCCGAGGTTCTGGGACTGGGACACACCCTGGCTCTGGCCTACAGACTCACCGAATGAACGGCCCATGCTGACATTCTGGCTCTGGCCTTGGTTGTAAGACTGGCTCTGTGAAATGTTCTGGCCAACACTCTGTCCCTGTGACACACCAAAGCTCATACCGACGGTCCGGCCCATGGTAACGCCCTGGGAAACAGTGTGCGTCTGCGAAATGGATTCAGAGAAGGATTGTCCATAGGCCTTTCCGAAGGATTGCCCATAGGACTGCGAAAGCGCCTGACCGACGTTCTCACCGTAGCTCTGGCTTACGTTTGTTCCCTGAGATACGTTATAGCTTTCCGCAACGGTATATCCTTTATTCATGCCGGTTGACGTTCCCTGATTGGCGCCGTACATCATCGGAATAGACAGGCTCAGGTTAAAGCCCTTTGTGCCCTGCATCTGTTCCTGCCAGTCAGTCATCTGGCGTTTTGTGACGGCAGCCCAGTCGCGGAGCGCGGACTGGTGAACCGGTGTGGTCAGGATTTCAATGACGTATTCGTAATCCGCCATACCGGTGATCAGCTCTTCCAGTGTTCCCTGGCTGTCCGGGTTCAGGTTTGCTCCGCCCATGCCCTTATTGCCCATATCCTCACCGGTCCGGGAGGCTTTCGGGATGCCGCGAACAACGGATGTATACTCCATCTTATAGAGCTTTTCACGGAGCCATTCCGTTTCCTGTGCGTTAATCACGCGCATTTCCAGCACACGGTAAGTACCCTGCAGACAGGCGGAAAGCCCGACAAAGGCACGGCGGCACTTTTCCTTTGCGCCGTCAAGCGTCGTGGAAACGCCCTGAACACCGTACAGGAAAAGAAGTCCAAGAGCAACAGGCTCGCGGATGTTCGCGATTACGCAGATAAAGTTTATTTCCTGTTCGTACACAGCGGACAGGACCTGCGTCTGCATATCCATAAGGGAGGTAGACTGTTTCGCGCCCTTGGGGATACGAATGACCCGGGCCAGTTTGATCGCCTTGTAATAATGATGGCGTTCGCCCGTATGGGGATCTATGCTTTCCATTTCATAGCACAGATACTCCAGCTTACGGTCGTTTGTGCTTTTTCCTTCCTCATACTCGGTCCAGGTATCGAGGATTTTCAGTGTTCCGCCCGATGCCTGCTTTTTCTGAGGATGAAGGATGCGCCTTACATCCAGAAGAGAAATGGCCATAGGCTTGCCTCCTTTCGGTAAAGTTTCTTATTAGTCAAAATGCTTGCCGTTCCGGCGGGTACCAAGCAGCTTGTCGTGGAACTTCTTTGCCTCCTGGTTCCTGTGCATGGTAAACAGTTTCTTGACCTGCATGAAAATGAACCCGACAGGCGTCATAATGGTCGTGATCCACAATAGGGATTGCATATACCCCGAGAAAGCCGCGCCGCTTGTGACGGGGAGCACCTGGTTATAGGTCGCCATCAGCATTTCCGCCGAGACTCCCGAGATCGTGGAAATGAGTTCCTTAATCACAATAAGAGAAATCAAGTACACGGCCGTTGTGACATGCGTTTCTTTCAGTACGCTTCTCCTGTGCGAAGGCTGGAAGAACGCGACAAGCGCCCCGCAGCCCCACATAACCCCTGTTAACGGTGCAATCAGGTCATATCCGAACAGGTTGAAATGGTCAATGGTGAACATCGCCAGGAGGAAATTGAACACCGGGAGCGCGATAGCCTTAAGATACCGGAAGATATCCGCGTTCGACTGCGCTCTTTTATAGGTGAGTTTTTCTTCGGCTTTTTCCATTTTACTATCCTCCGTAGCTTAACATTAGATAATGTTCTGTTCTTCGTTCACGCTGTAGTCCAAGGCTTCCTTGAGCAGCATAAAAATGGAGGCCAGCGCGGAAGCCGCGATAACGATGAACCATACGTTATGCTGCATGATATACAGTAGAGAATAAACAGCGTTTTCGTTAAACGCCTTGAATGAACTGCCGAGCTGCTGGAAAATTGACATATAAAACACCTCCGCCTATATTTTACTTTTTTTATGTCTCCGGTTGCGTTTCAAATCCACAAGAAAGCAGCCGGCTGGTTTCCGGCTGCGATATTATCATACGTTTTGTTCAGGGACGCTTTCATATCTGAGCGGCGGCTTAAAGTCCTTTAAGCTACCGGTCATGTACCACCACTTCGAGAACGGCTCCACATTTTCAATGCTTTCTTTGAGCTTGTTATAGTTCGTCAGGCGGATAATCTTGTCGGCGTATCCGGGAGTCTCGCACTTATAGGCCGCCCAGGCAGCGAGAAGCCGCTGCATCTTATCATGATTCAAGCAGGGCTTCCATTGTTCTGTTTTCTGTGCTCGCGTTGTCTATCTCTGTTATTCCTTTCTGTATGGTTTTACTTTCACGCCTGTCAGACGCCTTCCCCAAGAGGGCCTTCATATCCGAGCGGCGGCTTAAAGTCCTTCACATAGTCTGTCATATACCACCACTCAGAGAACGGTTTCCCCTTTTCAATGCTGTCCTTGAGCTTGTTATAGTTCGTCAGGCGGATAATTTTATGTGCGTATGATGGAATATTACGCTTCGGATTCGCCCAGGCAGCGAGGAGCCGCTGCATCTTATCATGCTCGGACGGGTTGGCAGTAATAACATTAATTTCGTCCGTAATCATGGACATTTTGCCGAACTTGGTATAATACTCCATATCCTTCTGCTTGCAGCGTTCAAACTCAAAATACTCAACGACCTTGTTGCCGTTCTCGTCCAGGCGCATACAGCTGAGATCCGGGATGTATCCCTGCGTTCCGTCAGGGAGCTTGATTTTTTCAGAGAACATATTAACCGTCTTGTACCGTCCGGACTTGTCGAGCAGGCGCTGGCAGGCGCGGATTCCGTAGCCATGCTCCAGCTTTGCGTGATACCTGCAGATGCGGTCCATTTCGGGCTCGTTGGGTTCATCCCCGGTAATCAGCTTATACGCTACACGCCCTTTCTTTGTAAGGCGCATAAGCGTGCATCCTTTTGTTCCCGGGAAAGATATATTCGTAAAGCACTCGATGAATCCTTCGTTCGAGAGGTTGCCAATGTACCTGTGGGAAGTGCTCTCGGCAATATGCGGCATCGCAGCTTTTTTGATTTCGACAGAGACCGACATACCATCACCGATCAGGCGGATCAACAGCTTTTCGCCGTCCATCATTTCCTGAACCTGAAGACGTACGGTGTTTTCCAGTTCCGTATCACTCGCGCTCTGAACGACAGGCGCCGCTTTTTCCGTCTTTGCGGAGGACTTGCCATCATTCTTCCGGGCAACAGTCTTGATCGTGGTGGCTTCCATGCTTTCCTCGTCGTCAGGCTCCTCAATGGTACTGACATTAACGCCGCCCACCTGCGCTTTCCCCTTCTCGACGTAGCCCTTGATCTGCATTTTCCTTCCGTCGCTTACAGAGTCTTTCATCTGCTCATAGGATTCTATGATTTTTTCAAGCTCCATTTTCTTTTCTACAAGAGCCTCGTACTTCTCGCTCAGATCACTCGCGTAAGAGCCGACCTTCTGCATGTCCTTGGTTCTTTTCTCGCAGTAAGCCTTATAGCTCTTTGTCGCGGTTTCGATCATCTGCTCTGTAGGCATGGAACTCCAGGAATGATTATCGCCAAGCACGATCTCGCGGCTGTCCTTGTCCAGTATTTTCTGGCACAGTCCACGCGCCATTTCCTCAATATGAAGCAGACGCTGGATCTCGCCCATCATGTGCTTTTCTTTATTCTTATACTGTTCGTCCAGCTGAGCCATGCGGACAGTCATTTTCTCGATTTGCTGTTTTTGGGCCTGTATCTTGATTTCCTGCTCTGTTTCTTTGTAGGATTCGAACTTACCCATATCAAACACCTCCGCTGTACTGGCTGATATACGCTTCGGGAGACCAGTTGATAATAATGGAAACGTCCACATTGTCGACTTTGGAGCCAAGCGTGGCAACGATTTCCGTGATCCGCATGAAATTGTTATACATGCTTTCTTTATAGGACAGCGCCTGGTTCATGTCTGTTACGCTGTTTTGTGTGATAGCACGCGAAATATACTGGCAGTACAGCGCGATGTCGTTCTGGACCCAGGAAAGAAGCATGTTATATGGTTGTGTGTACTGTGCCGGGACTGTTTGTGCAGCCATCTGGACGGACAGCGACGATACCTTTTCCAGCAGCTTTTCATACTCCGGGGCGATCAGCAGTGGATCCTCTCCGGTGTTTGTCGCCATACCCAGCCGATAATCCAGTTTCAGGACTTCTTCGTAGAGTGTTCTGGCCTGAAGATACTGTGTGCTTACAACCTCATACTCCGCTTTGGCGCGGATGCTTTCGACAGGAACAACCAGCGGCACAACGGAGCCGTTATTCTTGTCATACACATAGTTCGTATTAAGTACGCCATAGATCAGGAACACAAGATAGACACAGCTTGCGATCAGCACAGCCTGGAAGACTTTTTCAATGTAATACCTGAGTTTTTGCTTTTTTGCGAGCTTCAGCTGATAGTTCTTTTCCTCCTCGATCATCCGAAGTTCGTCCTGTACCGGATCATATGCCGCCGCCTGCAAAGGCGAAGCGGGTTTCTGCTCAGGCATGGTTCTTTCAGACGGGTAGTTTCTCAGCGGCCCGGAGAAAACGGTATTCTGTTTTGCGGGTTCTTCAGGCCTGCCCGCGGTGGTACCGCCCGGCTCATTCCCGGAATGGTTAATGGATTCCTGCTGTTTCAGGCGCTCCTGATAGAGGTTTTTACGCATTCTTCAAGCCTCCTCAGTTATCTGTTTCCGTGTAGTTGTTTTCATCTTCTTCTGCAGGCTCTTCCGCGGGCGGCGCCTCCCAGTTCGCCGTGTAATTGATATTGGAGGCTACGACTTCCAGTACCCTGTATTCAAGCTCTTCTTCATGTTGGCAATGCGGGCAGACAATATCCCTGTGGATGGACCTTACGCGGATTGCGCCGCGTACGTTCATGCGTGTACCGCGATGCGTACAGATGGAGTCACGCCTCGCCTGGTCATGATAAGTATTGATTGCCGGGTAGTCTGTGCGCTTTTCTGCGTCATCCTCAAGGATGTGATAAGAACGCTTTACAGCAAGCTTGTAATAGGCGTACTGCTTTTCCTCCTGGTAATGCACATCGGAGCAGATCGTGCCGTCCAGCGCGACCTCATTGGAGACCTCTGCGTTATCCTGGATCATGATATTGGCTTCCTCGTCGGAAAGCCCTGAACGCACTTTTACGATCTTGATCGGATGCACATAACAGGTATAGCCGTTTTCGGTAAACTCCTCCTCACAGTTACTGCAGATAACCTTTCTGGTAACGTCTGCAGTACAGAGCATTCCTTTGATATACACGATATCATTGCTGCGGAGCTCTTTCGCGGCATATACAATCATATCAGGAGACTTGCTCATGACGACAATCTCGTCATACGTCAGCCTGTTTCTGTCCGTGCTGTTCAGGTACCGGCTCATTGTCTTTATGCTCAGGGACATCCGGTACGGCTGATCCGCGCTCTTTTTCTTATAATACTTAGGGTCCTGAACAAGCTGCCCAAACAATCTTACATCATTGAGTGCCATGATATTTCCCCTCCAAATGCGTCTCGTAAATTACTATATTTGTTTTCAGGCAAAATATTCGTGTTTTTGAATCCTATAATAAAATTCATTCCGTCTATGCTTATATCTGCCGTGATCTGCCGTTGTTTTTAAGTATTATTGTTAATGAAAAAGTATGCGGAGGTTATGGGAATGAGAAAAACCGCGGCATGTTTACTGGCTCTGTTCATTCTGGTCGTGTGTTGTGTCTTTTCCGTTGCGGAGGAAGAGACAGAGTACGCGCAGGAGGAGGCTTCCGTCAACGCGCTTACGCTGATTGATCAGCAGGACAGGGAGATCGAAGTAAAGAAAGGCAAGGATCCCGCTGTCAAGAAAGGGGTCAGCCAGGTCACAGGCCAAAAGAGCGATGCAAGCTACCAGCCCGTGCTCGTCGAGTTTAATAATGAAAACGGCGGGATTTACGCTACCGCTCCGAAGGGAATTACAAAAGCCTCTGTGATCTATGAGTACCAGATCTCAACCAACGGCACTATGGGATTAAGCGCAATCTATCAGGACGAGCTTCCTGCCAAGGTCGGTCCCGTAGGAAACGCGACCATCGGCGGCCTGCTTATAGAGGACGACTGGAAATGCGGGTATGTCTATAACAGCATTCCGACAGCGGCGGACGGGAGCGTATCGGAGCTTGGGTATTCCATGCAGACATGGATCGACCGTTATGACCTGATGAGGAAACACCTGCTCTTTCCGGCTAACGTCCCGCGGACAAAGGAATGGAAAGCGTACTTTAAGCAGGACAGCGAAATGATCATGGAAGAAAGCCAGAATGTTGATGTGAAGGGGATCCAGGGCCTGCTGGACAAATACAGCGTTGTTCCCTCCCCTGCCAGGTTCGATTTTCTGGCAAAGCCGGACGATTACGAAGGGTCGGTATTCGTCAAGGAGATTGATATCCGTACATCCTCCCGCACATTCTCATCCGGGTTTGTTTACAATGACGAAGATCATCAGTATTACAGATGGATCGGTGACGGGAACCAGTACGGCGATGTGGAGGCGGATGAACAGCTGCATGTATCCAACCTGATCATTCAGCGCGTTGAGTACAACACGTCCAACAAGAATATGGCGCCGATTGTTATCGGAAAAGGCAATGCGGACATCTTTATCCGCGGGTACTACATCGACGGATACTGGGTACGCGAATCTTCTGATGATCACACACGGTACTATGACAGCGACGGGAACCCCATCCAGCTTGATCCCGGCACAACATTTATTTCCCTGCTTACCAACTCGACTTCTGTCGTGATTCTGAATTATTAACACGGAGGTAGAAACATTATGGCAAAGAAACTGATATGGACGCTGCTGATTTTGGTTGCTCTTGGGTCTATCGGGTATTTTATCGGCTATCCGTATATGGCCAACAACCATCCCGAACTGCTTGAGAAGGTCGGCATTAAGACCGAAAAGCACGTAGAGGACAATACAGTGCTTTCGGAATACGACGAAAAGGCGGGCCTGGACGTTAAGGAAGGCTGGACTGCGCCTGTCAAGGTCGAGTATGTGCGGAGGGATATTCCTTCGCTGGAACAGGACTTTTATGCGGCCGGTTTTCCGACTTTCCTGTATGTGACAGACGACAACGGCAACCTGAACCAGCAGGCGGAAAAATCCTTCAGGGACGATGGCGCACTGATTTATATGTATATGGACGATACATATTACCTGACCAACGCCTCTATCGAATACGGGGTTCCGAAGAACAAGTTCAATTCAACAGTTACCAGCGAGTATATTGACCTGTTTATTGATTTTATCCGGATCATAACAAACCGCGAGGTGTCCGAGTCTGACAGGAACATCCTGCTCCGGGTTTTCGCGAATGTGTTTAACGACAGTGAGAGCAAGAACAACACGGTCACGATCAATGACCTTCAGTTTACTGTAACGATTGATAAGTTCTACAATTTGGTTATCCTGAAGTGCTGACAGTCCGTTAAAACCGAACACCCTGCCGTCTGGCAGGGTGTTTTCGTAAGCTTTATTATTTCCGAGCAGTTCATTCAGGTGTAATCTCCTCCAGCGTATCATCCGGGACATTGTCCGCCTCCGCAGGCTGGAACAGCATACCGCAGGGCTTTGAAATCATTTCCGTGGTCAGGTTCGGAAGCGTGACGAGCAGCTGGCTCAGGTTTTTCTGGACATTCACAGCATGGAATGCATTCCCGCGTTCAAGCGCGATCTCGTCCACATACCGCATGATTTCCATAGGCGGGATAGAACGGCCTTTTGTAAGGGACTGGAAGATCAGGCTGTATTCCTTGTTTTCCGCCTGATAGAACGCCCTGTCCTGAACGGTCTGAAACTTAATATCCTCCGGATTGACGTTCAGGGGAAGCTGGACCATGTAATGCTGGCGCATGGGCTGCAGGGTGCTCGTATACTTTTCGCGGATTTCATTCCACACCTTCTGCTGTTCTTCGGTGATGTTATCTTCATCGTCCGTGGTCACATACTTTTCAAGTACGTTTACTGAATCCAGGATACCCTCTGAAAGCCGTGCGTTATTCGATACAACCAGCACATACCAGCGCTTCTTATGGGACATGATCTCAAGGGCGATATGGAAGTTATAACGGTTCTCAGATCCCGTCCGGGAAGCCTCTTCAATCCTCTGGGCAAGCCTTTCCTGCGCGACGTCCATAATGCTGCGGCCTTCGTTGATGGTGATATAGTTCAGGATGTAGTAATCCGCCACCAGGCAGACTTCCTCGCTGAGAATGCTGATGTATTCAGCCCGCTGCTTTTCCTCAATCGCGTGCTTAATCTTTTTCAGCAGAGTCTCGAAGCTTGTGTTGCCAATGTTTTCCTTGGTCCTGTAGCCGTTAATAATGATACTCATTTTCTTTCTTACCTCCTTTAATTTCTTCTTCCTTGTCAAACGCCTCATTGATGTTCTTTATGGCGGACGCGATCTTATTGAAACTGTCGAATCGGGTATCCCCGCTGTCTATAACGGCTTTGACGGCTTTGGCCAGCAGCGGGATAGTTCTTTCCTTGTCCGGCCCGGTGAGACAGCTTACATTCATTCCAGTGTTAATGCACATGATATACGGTATTCCGGCGGCGAACAGGGTTTCCGTGTTTTTATCAATGACCGGCAGGTCGGCCTCCAGTCCTTTTTCTATAAACTTCTGGAGCTTACTGCTGATCTTCCTGCCTTCGTCTGTCGGGAAGACTTCAATGTGGCATTGCGTATCCGGTTTGGTTTCAGCCATTGTCGCGGAAGCCAGATTCATGAGTATATCATCGAGCGTGGGAATCCCTGAAACGGCAGTGTTTTCATTCAGTATGCTCTTTGCGACCGCAGCTATCGCGATTACAACGCTCGTCGTATCCCCGAAAACGATCCCTCCGCGATTCTGACCGGGTAAGACAATACATCCGCAGGCGTTTCTTACCTCGTATCTTTTGACGATCTCCATGATTTCCCGAATCGCGTTATTGACCTTCACGGAGCCGTAATTGCTTTCCCATTTTTCCCGGACAATCGCTTTTTTGCGGAGGAAGTAAGCGAACGGAACAAGTCTTTGCATCAATCGATGCTTGTGGTCAACATTACGCTGGAACGCGGCTTCTTCATTGCTGCCATTACAGGCCATAATGGACTTAAAGATTGCTTTATCAGAAGCCTCCTGCTCGGAGACTTCCTTTTTGTAGATCTCATCCATTACTTCACGGAGGGCCATAAGATCTTCCGACGTTCTGATATCCATAAAGTCAAGCAGGTTGTTATAGCGAACGATCAGATCATCCGGATTCATTTCCAGTGCATTTGGCAGAACAAGGTTATTGATGATTTGCCGCATGACTTCTTTTTCCATAGTCGTTTACTCTCCAAACATATATGATATTTTCTTTCTTACGTATAAAATCAAGCCTATCCAGTCAGCTATAATGTACGGGATATTCGTAACGGTTTTCCTGCCGTGGATCCTTTGCGTGAGCAACGGCATTTCCCGGACATCATAGATTTTTCCATCCCGATAATCACGAACCGTCCGGTTGTGAATGTATTTCAGCGTTTTCTCGTAGCGATCCTCCATCGCGCCCATCAGCCACTCTGCTTCTTCCCTCGTCTGCAGATCAAAAGAATCTATGTACTCGTCATATTCCGCGCACACGGCCTTCATAGTGCCTTTAAAGAGTTCCGGAGGCTTTGTTTTTCTTACTTTGTTGTATATTTCTTCACGGGTCATACTGTGTCTCCTGTGCTATCGGTTTACACAGAAATATTACTTATCCGCACTCTGGAATTTTGTGCGTGCAAAAAAATTCCCGCGAAATAATTCGCGGAAACACGATAGGCTGTCAGATCACTGCTCTTCCTGCTGCGGTTCTTCCTGCTTCTTTTCCCGGCAGAACACACCGGTCATGGCATTTGTCATGCTTCCGGCACACGGAACAACAGAAACGAGGTCCCACCCCTGTTCAACCTGTTCATTGATAATCTTGGCTGCATCATTCAGGTCGGACTGTTTGGAGAAACGGATTCTGGTGTTCAGGAATAACAGTTTGTACTCTTTCATTATGCTTTCCACCTTTCGGTATTATTTATCGAGGCATTATTTTATCCTCAAAATAAATAATACGTGGTTCGCATAAAAAAAGTGTTTTTTTGTTTCACAGTCAGGCAGTTATTTCAGAAGCGGGTTTCTTGACGACTGTGCCCTGGGAAGGAACAGCGAATATTTTCCCAGCGATCCGCATACATACAGGTCTTTATTCTCCGTTTCCGAACGCACACTGCTTCCGTAGAACGCCAGGTTCGCGACTGTATAATCGCCTGTTGTGTTCTGGGCATCCAATGCCCGCCCGCAAAAGGCATACCGTGGACAGTCAAAACTGCAGCACCGCATAATTTATCACTCTTTCTTTTTTGCTGGTTTCTTCATTTTCCGGTTTTGGCAGATAAACTCAAGACCATGCAGTTCAGGTTCGTTATCAAGCTCCTCCACCCGCGCGTCAAAATCTTCCGATTTGACTTTCAAAAGCCATTTCTTTTTATCGCCGGAGAAAAAGAATCCCTGGCGTTTTAAAGCGTTCCTTGCGTCATAGGTTCGGATGCCCCAGTCTTTTGCTTCTATATAAACCGTCGGGGACATGACCATGCTCGTTTCTTCAATGGAATACCACGGCGTTCTCGGTTCCGCGTCTTCCAGCCCGCGGAAGACTGCGCCTATGCTTCCAAGAAAGGCTTCTTCCGCGTCTTCATCCTCCGTCTCGGTTTCCCAGACAGCCTCTATGTTGTTCCATGTGTATCCGCGTTCCTTCAGCTGGTTTTTAATGGAATACGAGTTATGAACTTTGATCACAGCGGAGGCTTCTTTTTGGTAATCCACTTCATGCCGGCAGTAGTTTTCTATGATCTCCTCTACCCTTTCATGGTCTGCCGACCAGTCATCCTCAAAGTCCTTTTTCGTCAGGATCTGCATATCAAGTGCCGCGTAAATAAGCTTCGCATAAACCTCAAAAAACGGGTCCTTATGACCGGTTTTCCCGTGTATGCACCAGTCGATATGGTGTGACAGTTCGTGGATACAGCACTTTGCCATATGCTGTCCGCCAAGCCGCGCGTTATAGATTTCGATGGTGTGCGTATCGACAATATACCTTCCGGAGGAAGTCTTTGATTCTTTGGGGAGAATATACAGTTTGTACCACTTGAAGCGGTTGCGCATAGCGTCCGACATGGTCGTGTCGGCAAAAGCGACGTCAACTATATCGTCCATAAGCTTTTTAAGGCGTTGGTACAGCATCTGCGGCTCCCTTTTCTTTCGTAGGATATATGGATTGTGCGTACCCGCACATATCGAGTACGCGCAACCTCTGGTTCTGTGGTGGAGGTGAGGGGTATCGAGCCCCTGTCCGAAAACCATGTCAGAAAACTTTCTTCGAGCAGAGGCATGAGTTTGCGTTCCCTCCCCTGCCCGTCTCATGCCGGACTGGCAGAGGAAGTATCTCCTTGTACAGGAAGCGGTCCGGAGAATTACCGTTCCCCGTTCCCCGCGTTAATGATGCCGGTGATTCAGGCCGCGGGTGCCTGAGTCCGACACGCCGCATTAAGCAGCGGCGAGAGCAGTACGATGATTGTCAGTTATTTCTTTTCTCTGTTTTATCGTGGTCTGAGTCCACGGCTCGCTTATTTTCCGCCATCCGATCTCCGTCGAATCCTATACACCCCCATGTCCGGAGGCCATTAGACCTGCCGGAAGAGTTCGATGTACTTATCGTACCATCCCGCGAAATCAAATCCCGTGAAGTACAGCACGGCAACCAGGATCAGTCCGAGAACAAGCCCGATCAGATGATACCGCGCGTAATTTCTGCGGCAGATATAGTTGTTCTTGAACGAGAAAACCAGAATAAAGATCCATCCGATAACGGGAATGGCAAAGAGAATGCCATATCCGATGTACCCCAACGGGGATACATGCCTTTCATGAGTGTTTTCCATGATCTTTCTCCCTTCTGTGTCGGTGTGGGCTGTGCCTCAAGTGAAAAGGAAAGCGGTTCCCTAAGCTTCTCACATCCATAAGGTACGGGCTGTGCTGGCAAGCCGGTCTTCCGGAAAGCTCCGGCGCTGTGATCTGCTTAAGGCTTTTTTACCGGGAACATACGCCGGTCCCCTGGACGGTAAGCCCTGTCCTTGTACCGTCATGCGCTTCACCAAGGAGGTGCCGCCTCCTGTCGCAAAGGATTCACGCAGGCGTTTCCACTCACGCATTGCGGTCCGGCAAAAGGGACGGGGAATCCGGACAGCCCGTGTGGGTTAGGCTTTGCAATGCGGCCATGGCTTGCTTTCAGAGTCCGCCGCCAGCGGTCTCCGGGTGGCTTAGTCCCCGTTGCCACCTGTGCGCTTCGGTATGCTGTTTCTTACGTCGCCTTTGGTTGCGGCTACTCAGCGCAAACCGTCCTTGCGCGCTTGGACGGTTCCGATAAGGCATGCATACCGCGTTAATCTTCTTTGTAGGGGGTTGCGCTCCGCCTACATCAGCCGGGAGCTGCCCGGCAACTGGAGCTGACGGTGGGACTTGAACCCACAACCTGCTGATTACAAATCAGCTGCTCTGCCGATTGAGCTACGTCAGCATACGCGGCGTTTTTTCACGCCGGCTTGAAGGCGTCAGTCGTGCCAGTCACTCAGATTAAAACTGCTGGCCATATACGCATTCGCTGTTACGGAGTCTTTTGTTTGCGGCCCGTAAGTCTCCCGCGCCATGTATTCCGGATAATAGTTATATATTCCGCCTTCGACACCTCGCTCGCCTGCGATGAGCTTATGGCTGACATTGGCTACTGCGTCGAGGACAGCGGCGGAAACAAGCGCGATCAGCACAACGCAGACGATACCTTTGACAGTCAGGTCGCCATTCTCATTCAAAAGCCTTTTGAACATTCCTCCGTCCTCCAACAGTCTTGTGATAATGCAATCATGGAGCCGATACTGAGACTTGAACTCAGAACCTGATGCTTACAAGGCAACTGCTCTGCCATTTGAGCTATACCGGCATTTTGCCGCAGCCTTTTCTCTGCGCGGAGGCGAACCGCAAGGTACAAGGCTGGGCAGAGGCCTGTTCCCAGGCTGGCAGGCGTGGTACGTGCCGACCGTACTCATAACCGGGTCAAAGCCGGTTGCGTTCCCGTTTCGCCACACGCCTGTGTGCTTGAGCACTGGAAGAGGGACTCGAACCCTCGACCTACGGCTTAGAAGGCCGTTGCTCAATCCAACTGAGCTATTCCAGCACGAAACAATGGAGCTGAAGGTGAGACTTGAACTCACGGCCTGATGATTACGGATCATCTGCTCTGCCAACTGAGCTACTCCAGCAGGATGGAGCACGATATCGGGCTCGAACCGACAAAACCAGCTTGGAGGGCTGGCGTGTTGCCATTACACCAATCGTGCGTTTTCGCCTGGTTATAACCTTTACTTCCCCAGGCGATGGATGTGTGTCCCCGTTAAGTTTAAGGAAAGGGCGTTTTGGCTCTGTTTCTGCACTTGCCCATGTCGGAGCAGCGGGATTCGAACCCACGACCTCCTGAACCCGAATCAGGCGCGCTACCAAGCTGCGCTACACCCCGTTTAAGGAACGGCACTGTCGCAGTACCCGCGTCGATCATTCATTGCCCGCTCTCTCGCGGGTTCGTCCGTAGCACACACCGCGTCAAACGCGATGCTGTTCCATCGAGCAGTTCGACGGATATACCGGTCTTTCACCGCCATCTCCACCATCCGCCGGATACAAACAGCCCACAACCTTCCCCGGCGGAAATCCGGCCTTCCGGACCGGATTAAGACCAATCGCGCAAAGTGGCGGTTATTACTTGTTTCCCGCCTTGTCCCTGTATTTTTTCAATCCAAATGCCAACCCGATTCCCAGAACTAAACCGATTGCCGTGAAAAGGAAGGAATGCTTGGTAAGGATGTCGGCAATGACGCCCAGGCTTATTCCGAGACCAACGTCTGAGAGGAACGTCAGGAGTTCTCCCATATTTGTTTTTTTGTTCATGTAGCATCGTGTCCTTTCATATCATATTTGCAGATATAATTTCTGCATTTCGGATCTCCGCCTATACTGCAACAGACGGAGTTAAAAGGAATGCCGGTAAACCGCAGAGATGTAAACCCGGCTGACATGTCCTACTGCGAGCCTGTTCCGGCCGCATGTCTTCGTGCGTTTCGGCTGGGGACTGAACAGGGACTTCCACCAGACACTCGGTTTATTAAAGCTTACAGGGTTCTCTCCTGCATCTCCACCAACCATGCTTAGGGCTTACGCGACCCCGCATGGTAAATGCTCCAGCTTCAGAAACAGCGTACCTTGACCGGAGAGGGACTGACCATATCCCTAAGATCAGCCGGAAGGTTTTTCGAGGGTTCTGCCAGTCGTGATTTTGGCAGGCAGGAATTACAACGGGCTTACACCGAAACCTCTTTTGCCGATGTGGACAGTACCGGGCTCGAACCGATGACCTCCTGCTTGTAAGGCAGGTGCTCTCCCAACTGAGCTAACCGTCCATAAAGTAGCTGTCCTTTGCACTGAAAAGATGAACAAGGAACCAGTGAGGAGAGCAGGGCGACTTGTGCCTATTGGCTGATGCGCCCCGGATGCTTGTAGCATCCTCGAAAGGAGGCGGTTGACAATCCGCGTAGACCTGGTGGGACTCGAACCCACGACCACCGGTTTATAAGACCGGCACTCTAACCGACTGAGTTACAGGTCAGCGTAATGGGCGCGGGGGCAGGACTCGAACCTGCGACCTCCTGGGTATGAGCCAGGCCATCTTCCGCTGATATACCCCGCATTATGGCGTTCGCCCTTTGCCGAATCAGAGCGAACGCAAGTTTAATTAAAACGGAAGCTCGTCTTCCGGGACATCCACCGGGATTACTCCGCCGGGGACAGTGGGCGCAACTGCGGCGGCCTCCGCGGCAGGCTGCGTTCCAGCAGCAGGCGCGCCCGGTTCGGTTCCGTTGACAGGGTTGCTCAGGAATTCAGTCCGGGGCGCGTTGCAATGGATTTCCAGATTCAGCAGCGGCTCGTCAGTGACGTTGCCGTTGACATCCTTCTTATAGATCACCTTTCCATTCGCGTCCCTCGCGACATTGATGGTGGGCTCTCCGTAGATATAAACCTTGCGTCCCTTCTTCAGGAACTTGCCGCAGTTTTCCGCGTCAGAGCCGTAGACGGTGACACGGAAGTAGTCCGTCGTCTTCTCGAAGCTGTAAGTTCCATCCGGGAGGCGCTTGCGGGCGGTGGAATTAACAGCCACCGAGTAGTTGCAGATAGCTGTTCCGTTCTGGGTCACACGAAGCTCCGGGTCCCTGGTCAGATTGCCGAGGATGTGAATAATCTTGTTACTCATGTGTACGTTACTCCTTGTTTGTTTATTGCACATTCGGCTTTGTGCAACTTAATAATACTTATTATTTTGGGAATTTTACATAAATTATTGCGTAGTGCGAATTAAATTTTAACTTTTTCGGGTTGTCCTCTTTTTACGCCTGGCTGGCTTTTTCGGAGCACTTTTGACGATGCTTTCTGTCGCGGCCGGTTCCTCGTTTTTGATATCGTCTGTTCTGTACCAGCTGATGTTATCTGCATCCATAACGATAACGCCGCGCTTTTCTCCGGTCCCGAGGATTATTCCGTCTGTACTGCCT
Source organism: uncultured Oscillospiraceae bacterium (assembly GCA_964624445.1). GTDB lineage: Bacteria > Bacillota > Clostridia > Christensenellales > Aristaeellaceae > Aristaeella. The sequence goes on from CAZUXV010000002.1 coordinate 42,990, forward strand.
TCTGTAATCAGATCCTCATACATGAATCTTGCGATCTGCGGAGGGCCGTCGTGCTTCGCAAAGGCGTTTTTAAACAGCGTAAAACCGCAGTTCTGTGAGCATGAATAGCCCCACAAATATTCCTTGACGCTGTTTTTGTGGCAGTGCGGGCAGTTTGAGGTCCGGGAGTTAACGCTTATAATGGACGATACGACCGTTTCGTTATTCTTAATGAAATATAGGCTCGGATAACCGAATTTAGTATCGAAATACATCACGCCGTCCGCGTATGAGTATTTATGTTCGGACAGCAGCCCCCTTATCGTCTCCGCTGTGATCGTGTAGTTATACTTCTTAAAGAAGGTATCCTTCCATACCGTAAACCCGCAGTTCTTCCATTCCGTACAGCTGAAAGCAAATTGCGTTTCTGTTACAGTTCCCTTCCCGCAGACAGGACATACAAAGTCGTCCATCTTCTGAACTTTTACTTCTTTCCTTGACTTGTCTTCAAAAGCGGACTCGTTGAAGGGCTTGTCATTCGTCTGCGCGTATTCAACCAGCCACTTTGCGAACCTGCAGATGCTTTCCCTGAACTTTGCCGGGTCCTGTGCGTTCTCCGCTATTTTATCAAGCGCCTTTTCCCATCTTCCGGTAGTTTCAGCGGAAGTGATTTCATCCGGCGCAATCTGGATCAGCGCACAGCCCTTGTCTGTCGCGACGATCAGTTTGCCGTCGCGCTTTGCATACTTTAGCTTGATAATGCGTTCAATAATCGAAGCCCTGGTCGCTGGTGTTCCGATACCATGACCTTTCATCTGCTGGACGATTTCCTCGTCCTCGGAATCCTTTCCGGCTGTTTCCATAGCAAGAAGGAGTGAAGCGTCCGTGTAATGGGACGGCGGTTTCGTCTGCTTTTCTTTGAGGGTTGCGTCTTTAACGGTTCGGATATCGCCCTTTTTCACGACCGGGAGAATCTGGTCCTCTTCCTCCCCTGTTTCTTCTTCTTTTTCGGTATCTTCCGTTTTTCCGCGGGCGGGCTTGATTTCCCTCCAGCCCGCCACCAGTATTGTTGTTCCTGTCGTTCGGAAATTAAACCTGCCAACGGTAGTAATGATCTTCGTTGATTCGTACTCGCAGACAGGGTAGAACGCGGCAAGCATTCTTCGGACAACGAGGTCGTAGAGCATTCTTTCGTCTTCACGCATTTTATCCACGTCAGCCCGTTTGGGTGTCGGAAGAATCGCGTGATGGTCACTGACCTTGCTGGCGTCAACAATTCGTTTGTTATTCAGCGCTTTACTTGCCGGGAGGGCCTTGCCTATCATGGGCTGATATTCCTCCGGAAGCATTTTCATGGTCTGCTCAACCACGGGAATCATATCCGGCGGAAGATACCGGCTGTCAGTGCGCGGATATGTAAGCGCCTTATGCTCCTCATAGAGGGATTGCGCGAGCTGAAGAGTTCTTTCCGCCGTAAACCCGAACTGCCGGTTTGCGTCACGCTGCAGGGTAGTCAGATCATACAGCTGCGGAGGCTGGCTTTTCTTTTTTACAACCTCCACAGAAGCGACTGTACCAGGTCGGCCTTTTACAAGCTCAATGACTTTTTCCGCCTGCTCTGTTTTCGGTATATGCGTATCTGGATCCAGCTGTTCGGAGAAGAAAATTCCCTTATAATCCCCGAAGTCCGCCGTAACGGTTGCGTACGGAACGGGCACGAAATTCCGGATCTCATTCAGGCGTTTGACAAGAAACGCAAGCGTCGGCGTCTGAACCCGTCCGACAGACAGCAGCGTATTGTACCGAAGCGTAAACGCCCGGCTTGCGTTCATACCAACCAGCCAGTCCGCTTCAGATCTCGCCCTGGCCGAACGGTACAACGCGTCGTAATGGCTTCCGGGCTCCAGATGATTCATGCCGTCCCGGATCGCCTCGTCAGTCAGTGAACTGATCCACAGGCGATTGAAAGGCTTTTTACATTTGGACTGGATATAGATATACCGGAAGATCAGTTCACCCTCCCGCCCGGCATCTGTAGCGCAGACCAGGCTGTCTGTATTCTTGTCATTGATCAGCTTTGAAACGATTTTATACTGAGACGACGTTTCCCGGATCACTTTCAGCGGTATATCCTGAGGAAGTATAGGCAGGGCTTCCATTGACCATACCTTATACTTCTCAGGATCCATTTCATCCGGTTCCTGAAGCGTTACGAGGTGTCCGACCGCCCAGGTCACAATATAACGGTCATTGCTCAACGAACCTTCTTCCTGCCTTGAGCAGCCGAGAACCTTTGCGATACTTCTTCCAACGGACGGCTTTTCTGCCAGAACGACTATCTTGCCCATGCAATCCCTTCATATACAATATGATAATATCAAGCATACAGTAATACTGTAATACGATGTGCTTCCCGGAGCTTAGTCCTGTTTGACGGGCTTCTGAGGCACGGTAAACATATACAGCGTGCTTTCCGGCATATAATTTTCATCTAAGCGGAGACGAATTGTATCATTGGACAGCGTGTATCCTTCCGGCGCGCCATCCTGCGCAATGACGTATTTCCCCTTACGCAGTCCCTTGAATCTTACATGGCCGGTTTCGTCTGAAGTGGAATAAACAGTTTCCTCTGTTTCCGTGCTTTTGATACTGAACAGGATGTTCGGCAGAGGATTTCCCTTGTTGTCAATGGCGACAAACTCATAATAATCAGGCATTGTTACCATAACGACAGTGCCGTTTGTGATATGTGTTTTATCGACAATGAGCTCGTAATCGTCCACCTGAGAGGTTCCGGCAGGGATGCCTGTTTCGCGGATGATATATTCGCCGTAATCATAATTCGTAAACTCAAACCGTCCGGAAGCATCCGTAACAACGGTTTCGGCAACAGATGCGTCGTCCTTGTCAATTAGAGAGAATTCCGCGCCGTACACTCCGTTATTACGGGAATCGACCAGCTGGAACGATGCGTTTTTGGGGAGGCAAACAAAACCGTACATCCTGCTGTATATTTCTGTGTTGGCGCTGCCGGACACGAGATCATACACCGTTTTTGACTTCAGGTATCCTGCCGGGGCGGAGGACATGCTGACTTTATATCTGCCGTATGGGACAGCGGTAAAGCAGGCAGCGCCGTCCTCTCCTGTCATAACAGTCTGGAGGATGCTTCCCTGGCTGTTCATCAGCGTAAGTTCTGAACCTTTAAGCGGATCTCCCTTATAATTTAGACTGCGGAAATAGACCTTATTGATCTCGGTTCTGATAACCGCCGCGTTTTCCTGGTTCCGGTACACGCCGTCAACGCGCACCCGTACAATGCTGCTGTTATGGATGTACCCTGGAGCCGGGATGCATTCCGTAATTTCATGCTCTCCATACGAGAGTCGGGTGAACTCGGCAATACCGTTTTTATCAGTGATACAGTGTTCGCTACGCTCGGTAGTTTTATTCCTCAGTAGAATATCCGCCGACGGGACAGGGTTGCCCTCCGCGTCTGTTACCTGAATACGGACACGGTTTTCTTCATAGAGGAGGGTTGTTTCTCCGCTGATCGTGCCGTCCGGCATAACAGTAAACCTGTATTCTGAATTATTCATTGCGTAACTTTCCGGCGCGAGAACAGGCTTTACAACATAATCCCCGGCTTTCAGGCGAACAGTTTCGTTCAGATCCTCTATGTATCCTTCATAAAGCATTTCGTCATTCTGCAGGACACGCGCATACGCTCCGGCAAGGCCGGCGCCTGTTCCGGAATCCTCCGCGGCAAACGAAACATTGTAAAATTCATTAGGCTTTTCATAAACTGTGAGGAAGCACCCGGGCGTTTCAATATTGAATTGCGTTTTGTTCGTCAGGTCAGGCGTACCGTTGGCATCCTGTACTGGCGCGATAAAGTATTCACCTTCCGAAAGCTGCATAAGATACAACGCCTGTCCGGCATAAGCCGTCTTTGACACCAGCATAGCATCCCCTGCATACAGCCCGTAAACCATACTGTTTTTCAAGCCTTCCGCTGATTCGTAAGGTACAAATCGGACAAGTCCAGTTTGGGGCTTAAGCGCTATCTCAACAGGGACAAAATTCTCGTTTTCGCTGTCTATATGGATCTTCGCCGGATTTTCAGCCAGCTCGTATCCCTTCGGGAGATTGCTTGCGAACAGCATATAATCCCCCATAGGCACGGGCGTTGAAACGACAGGGCCCTTGCCGCTGGTTGATATAGTGACAACTGAAGGCGATAAGATATTTCCCTTTACAGAAACATTCACATCCCCCGCAAGCTTCCGTTTCCCGTCCGGCATAGTGATATATGCACTGATCGACAGCTTTTTATCCGCGGGAATGCTTACAACCTTTACTGTTTTTATCTTCGGGTCTGTCTCTTCAATCGTGAAAAGTATATCTTCCGATTCTTTGTACCTCTCGTCAGATTCTGTCTGCCTGAGGACATAATCCCCCGGGTCAAGCGTGACTTCATTGCTTGTCTCATTATCCAGCCGGACTTCCGCTATAACGGTTTCATCCTGCACAATCTCAAAAGCGCCTCCGCCATGGACCTGGTTTCCTTCCTCGTCAACAAGGGACACCGTGATGGAGTGAACAGGTTTGTCCTCCTTGAAAGAGGCTTCTATGGGGTTCTGCGCGTCAGGGACAACGGACACTTTTATCTTGACGCCTTCCTGTTTGACAGTCCAGTCCCCGTATGGGAGTGCTTCCACAAGCGCAACACCGTTTTCATCCGACACAACAGATCTGCGGTTTGCGGCGGAGGCGGATTTATAGCTCTTATTTTCAGCACGATATACTTCGATGGTTGTTCCTGCCTTCGGATTTCCTTCGTCATCTGCCAGAGTGATTTTTACGTCCCTCGTGACAGGCGTTTTTAATACCGGGATCTGGTATTCCGTCTGATCCGGTATAATCTCAAAAGGTATATCCTCCGCCCTGGTATATCCTGTTCCGGCACTGGTTTCATGCAGCAGATAATTTCCTTCCAGCATCAGGACGACCGAGGCGGACTTTCTCTTGCTTCCGACAGGATCTATCTCCGCGACAACAGTCCCCGCATCATAGTACGGATTATTTTCGCCTGCGATAATCTGGTATCCGCAGTCAAGGATGTTGCACCGCTCTGTTATTTTCGGGTTCTTGGTTCTGTAATTGCCGATATCTGTTTCTTCCCGGGGATAAACGGTTACCGTATAGGCATTACTGTACACCCCCCATCGGACGGATGTGGTGCGCCTGTACGCAACCTTGCCCTTTGCGGCGGAATCGTTCTCGTTTTTCAGATAATACCCGGCCGGCAGCCCGGTCAGTTTAAGCGCATACTCGTCTACGGGTATGGAATCGCTGAGCGCTTTTCCTGTCTCATCCGTGACAACAGTCGCAACAACGGCGTCCTGCTTCATGATATCGACAGACGCGCCGCTTACAGGCTTGTCTGTTCGTTTGTCCGTAACGGACACCTCAATAAATCCAGAAATCGGGTCGTTCAGGATATCAACGGTTGCATTGTCGTACGCAATAGTGAATTCAACATCCTTTGCGGCTTCATATCCCTTAAACTCTGTAAGCTGTCTTGCGAGATAACTGCCGGGGGAAAGTTGATCGACGGTCATTACGCCAAGCGTCGGGCTTCCTTTAACGATAAGCTCGTCTGTTTCACCGTGTTTATACAGTTCGACCTCGCACGGGTTGTTTAACAATTCGCTGTTGGAGGAATTTGTGATACGAATTTCCGCTGTAAAGACCTTTTTGCGGCATACAATCTGAATGGATGTGCTTTCGGCTGCAATAATCGTTCCGGACGGTACATCCTCGAATGTCCGTGGCTGGCTGATTACATCGTATGTGTATTCTCCTGGCAAACACGGAACAATCGCTTTTCCGTCGTTCGTTTCCACAGTGTAAACACTTCCGTTTTCATCTGTCATGCGGATCACCAGTCCGTTTACAGGCTCTCCGTCTTCGTTCACCGCTGTTATGGTCACTTCTACGGCCTGCGGATAACGCAGACGGGCATACTTCGCGGGGTGCGCGGAGGACGGCTTCATTAACGCTGCCAGGACAGGGTAATCGCCGCTTTCAGGCTGTGAGAACTGGACGATTTGTTCGTTTGTGTTGATCAGGACCGGGATTGCGGTTTCACTGGTATCTGAGTCAGGGCTTGTCAGTATGCTGACAACGGCCGATCCTTCTGTGCCGTAATACGCTTCCGCTGTATCCTGGGCGTTTTCTATCCGCACTACTTCCGAGGGAAGATATTTCTTTTCTATCTTCCATCCATCCGGGGAATTGGTTGTTATACGGACGCTTGACCGATAAATGCCGTCGCGCAGCAACGGATCTTCTTCTACATCGCACGAGACATACAGCGCCTGTTCTTCAGTGTAGGATGCGTATGCTGTCAGGGCGTTTTCATACAGCCAGCAGGCATAGCTGAAGTAATCCATGCTGAACTCGTCCGTATTGAAAGCAGATATGCCTTCATACAGGTCAATCTTATGCTCCAGGGCTGTTGTTTCACCCATATAAGCCAGTATCGCGACGGATGCGGCGGTACGGCTTGCGTTGAAGTAGTCTTTTGTATATCCGGTGTAGATTTTATAAGGCGGACTGTTTTCGAGGATGCTCTTCAGACCGGCCATTACGCGCTGGTCCTTGATATATTCGCTGTTTATAGCATAGCAGATCTTTCCGTCTGAAGACGGGAGATTGTACGCAAGCTCGTTAACTGGATAGTGGGATATGCCGTAAAGAGTTATTTCAGGGGTGTACAGGGATTTATTATTATTGATAAACGGCTGGCTGTTCTGTACCAGCAGCACATCCTTATTATCCGCACCCTCCCCTACTGAGCGTGTACGGACAGTAAACGTAACACCTTTGTTTTCATCCGGTTCTTCAGCGGTATAGCCAAGATCCATCAGCAGCGCCGGATCAAAGCCTGCGCTTCCCGTCTGCGGTTCATTGATCGTTTCATACGAAACAATCGCGTTGGCCAGGCTTATGTCGTTGCCAAGCACGGGCATGGCGTCTTTTTCCTTGATATATACCGTTCTTTCACCGGAAGTCGATCCTTCGCTTGCGTCTTTATCCAGTTCGGAGTCATAGTAGTATTCCGCTTCTATCCAGCCCGTATCCAGCCGGTTCCTGATCAGAAGGTTTCCTTCCTTTGCAAAGTATCCGGCCTGGAACACTTCATCCTCTGACGGTTCAAGGTATACAGGAGTATACTTTGCCACACGGCAATACTCAGGGCTTTCCACGGCCGCTGCCATTCCAATGCCAGCGCAAAGCATAGCAAGAATCAGTACGGATATAATGATTTTACGCATATCTACCGCTTCTCCCTATCATCGGTTCATTTACGCCGTCTGGCGCTTTTGTTATGCAGAATGCAGGATTTTTAAGGCTCAATCGTGAGGACAATACCCGCCTGAGGATACCGTCCCGGGTAATTAACAATCGCGTTTCCTGCTGCCGGCTCGTCGTTATAAGGCAGCAGGTTGTAGACTTCTTCATCCACTGCGACCGGAATGCTCCCCTGTTTTATCACTCCGTTCTCGTCACAGTCATACAATTCGGTTTTGCCGTTAACTTCCGCGAAAGTCCTGTAGAACCTTGCGCCTGTTTTTGTCACGCAGGCATACAGGTTATCACTGAGAAGATGATATTTTTCCTTGTCCAGAGTCAGTTCATCCGGGGATCTACGCACGGGGTTTGCATACGTTTCAGCGCTCTGGTCCACAGGCGTTACGGACAACACCTCAAGGGTCGTTTTTCCGTCAGAAAGCTTTTTGATCGTTGCGTCAAAATAGCCTTCCAGTTCTTCCTGGTTCACATTATTGATCTTTTTCCATCTTATTCCGTACACACGGAGGCAAACATTTCCTTCTGCGTCCTGATATGCCCATACCGGGTTCTTGATTCCAAGGACAGAAACAGGAGAATACCGGTCATAAGCTTCCGCGGGCGTTTTATACTCCAGCGGGCTCGTGGTCTCAATGCGAACGTTAGTGGACTCTTCTCCTGTAAGATCAATCACTTCTGCTTCGGGAAGGTTTGTGGTGATTATTTCCACGCCTTCTTCTATGGACTGCAGGACTTCCGGCGCGTCTGTCTGCTTCGCTGAAGTCTTTTCCGTCTGAGGGGCAACCGTAGGTTTTGTGACAGGCTTGTCCACATTCCCGTGATCGGTCAGGACAAAGTATTTAATACCAAGCACAATAATAGCCAGAGCGAGCACGACAGAAAGAATGAGCAGAAACACAGATACCTTTTTCATTTGTCTATCTCCTTTTTTATTTAATAAACCATTTGGACCGTTCTTGTCTCACCTGATGTCAGCACAATATAAACCGGGAGCCGGTATACAATATTTGCGGGTTTTTCGACAGGCTTTCGTCCCTTGAAGTTGTTTTTGATAAAGTCAAGAGAGGCGTCTATCATCAGCGAGCCGGGGATAATCTTTCCCGCCTCGTCCGAACGACAGAAGCCGGAAACAATCCCATTGGGTGTCGCGTACCGCCTGTAAACCTTGTCGCCGTATATGTTTTCATAGTAATAAAGCGTCGGATCCTTTTTCATCATCTTTACCTGGGACGGGATTTCGATCAGTTCCGTAACGTCAGTGTATATAGGCAGTCTGTCCCATGGCGTAGGTTCAGGCACAGGCTCGCCCTTTTTCTCCGCGGAAGCTACGGCTTTCTCATACTTCTTTTTCTCGTTTGCCTGATTTCTGATATATGCCCGGACATTGTTCTTTGTCGGAGGGTTGCACGGATAATACTTGCAGGGAAGTTCATTGGCGAGCTTGATCGGATTATCATCCTTGTTCGTCTGGATAATGTAGCTGTCCCCGCTTTCGTACACATCCGCCTTAAAGAAGCCCTGAAGCGTGTTCATGACGTTTTCGTCTTCCAGTTCATCCACTTCGGCGTACACACGGAATTCTGTATGCCCGTCAGATGCGGTGAATGCATAGACGCAATGGTTAACACCCTCAAGGTCAATCGCCTGGTAAAACACCGGGATCTGGACATTGGTCGGGGCATCCTGCTGGATACGCATTGCGGAATGTGATTTTACCGGCTCGCGCATTACGATTACCGGCTCAGGAGTTGGCGTATCAGCGGCTTTTATTTCGATGGGTTTAATAATTACGGCTGCTGTTGCTTCAGGGCGTATATTGTCGGCAGGCTGGATTGCTCCGCAGCCGGTCAGTATCATCAACGATAAAATGATCACAGCGAACAAAATCAATTTCTTCTTTTGCATAAATACCTCCAACAACGAAATCATTGGCTTCGTATATAATTATTCACTTCTTTTGGCGTTTTTATGATGCTTACGGAAAATTTCGGGCGAATAATATGTTTCTATAATACACCGCATACAGTATTACCATAATACGCTGCATACTTTTTACAAATGAAAACATGCGACGGGTGGCATATTACGTATTACCATAATAACGGGAATATCATAATACCGGGCATACCATACGAGCAGTATCATCATATAAACCGTATTACTATGCATACTATATTTATATGGCGATCTCCTCATATGCGTAATATCGTATTACCTACTATACTATATGCCTGATATTACCTTTATCAGCAAAACTGCGGGCTTATCTGTATACACAATATTACCAATCATACAGTATCGTATGTATTACCGTATGGAACTAACCGATCAATACGGGAAGGCGTCATTGCAATAACAGATCATTGAAGTCACCTGGCGCATTTCCGCTACCCTTTCTTTAAGAGTGCGCGTGATCTGTATTACTGTAATAACAGTATTACGGTAAGATTGTGTATATCATATTACATTTTATGCTTGACTTTTTTAAACAGGCTTAATATAATCGTATTACGGTTTATACCGTATGACCTTGCATATTGTAATACCGTATTACTTTTTAGCGGCTTGACTTTTCTTAAGGAGGTACTTTATGAACATCCTGGCTGTTATCAACCAGAAAGGCGGCGTAGGTAAAACCACTACCGTTCTTTCGCTGGGCGCGTGTCTCGTCAAGAAAAAGAAGAAAGTGCTTCTGATCGACTTTGACGGGTCCGGCAATCTTACCTTTCTTTGCAAAGGCGAATCTATAGGTGTTTGCACCGCGTACGAAATGCTCACGCGGGAATGTACAGCAGAGGAAGCCGTACAGGAAATGCCCGGCGGTTATGACCTGATTGCGGCTAATTCCAATCTTCCCGGCGCGGAAAGCAAGATTGCCGATCCTGTTTCAAGGATTATCCGCCTGAAGCAGTGCCTGGCAAGCATCAAGGACCGCTACGACTGGATCATAATTGATACTCCGCCGAACCTGGGATTCCTGACCGCAAACGCCCTTGTCGCAGCAACAGACGTACTGATTCCTTCTGAACCGGATATTCTTTCCGGGAAAGGGATCCTCGCGCTTGTTGATGAAACGATCCGTTCCATCAAGGAAAGCGTCAATCCCACTCTTCGTATTCTTGGGATTGTTTTCACCAGGTTTACTGCCAACACAAACAACGCTAAAGCCATGTCTATGGCTATTCAGGACTTTGGCAATATGTACCATATAAAAATCTTCAACACCTGTATCAGAAATAATGTCAAAGTAAAGGATTCACAGTCTGCTCAGATCGACCTGATCAAATTCAATCCATCGGCAAACGCCGCGAAAGATTACATGGCTCTGACAGCAGAAATCTTAAAGGAGGCAAAGAAAAATGGCTAAGAAGATCGATCCCGCCACACAGAGTAAGAGCTACCTTTCCAATCTTCTCGGAGATACAAGCATGAAACCCCTTCCCCAGAGCGCAGTAAATCCTTTACCGGCTGGAAGCATCCCTTACAACCCGCGTTCTGAAGCCGATGCGGAGGGAAACATGAATGAGAAGCCTCACGCCGGGAGAAAAAAGAAGAATCGCGAGACAAAGATTCGTACGAGCTTTACCGTTCTTCCTTCCGCGTTTGATAACCTGAGGCGTATCGCCTATATTGAACGCAAGTCTGTCAGCTCCATTCTTGGTGACTTCATTGCTCGCTATGTCGAATCCCATCAGTCGGCCCTGTCCGAATATTCAAAGTTGTCTGCTGAAGAAAGAGAAGAGCTTGAAGCCAGTTGGAGATAAAATTCCAGCGCAACCCGAGCGGCGCATGCCGCTCTTTTCTTTTTGCTTAACAGTATTACTGTATTACCTTACATACTGTATTTTTGAATCACTGCATTTTGTTTGCTGCAAGGCAACAGCGCGAGCTTTGACAGCATTTTTCACTTTATCAGCCTCAAATAAAATTCTTGTTTCGTATTACAGTATTACCATGCACATTATATCGCTGTATATATTACCAACCAGCGTATTGTATTACGGTATTACTGTGTTACTGTATGTTATATATTATTATGCTGCATATAAAAGCCCCGTGCTGTTTATGTCAGCACGGGGCAGGGGAGGATCAGCCCGGCTTAAGCCGTCTTTTTCCTCTTTTTGATGATGATTACGACAGCTGCGGCCAGCAGCAGGATCAGATCACCGATTCCGAACCACAAATACGGGCTGTCCAGCCTTACTCCGGTCTTGATGACCGGGTAGTTCACGAACCGGAACATCTCGTCGGGGATGATGTAATTCTCATTGATTTCAATTACGATTACTTCATCCGAGACAGCGTATCCATCCAGAGGCTTGGTTTCGCGGATAACGTATCTGCCGTTCTCCAGGTCTGTGATACGTACTATACCATCCTTATCAGATTCGTAGTAATCGATCACGGAACCGTTCGCATCCTCCAGCGAGAATTCGACGCCCGCAAGCGGTTCGCCCTTGTGGTTGGTCTTGACGAACTCGTAATGGTTCGGGATATCAACGCAGGTGTACATATCCGGAGCTGTCCAGTTTTCGTCTACATGGATCGTGATATCCGGCATCTGGTTAAATCCATCCGGCACCTTGGTTTCGCGTACGACCCAATCGCCGTACCCGAAGCGTGTCATTTCAAACTCGCCGTTTTCTGCACTCCTGACGGTTTCAATGACCTCGCCGGTCTTGGCGTTAATCATGGAGAATTCAGCGCCTGCGATAGGCTTGCCGCTGGTATCCACCTTGATGAACTTGATAGATCTCGGCTGGTTGGTAAACGTCGTTACAGGCGCTCCACTGTTGACATAATTCTTGTCGATGGAGATCTCAAAGACAGCGGTGCCAAGCAGGAATCCGTTCGGAGGTTCAATTTCCTTAATGGTGTACTTGCCATACGGGATCTTGTAGAACGTTGCGATACCATTGGACGTGGAGGTTGCTGTAGCAATCTGTACTCCGTCCGCGTTGAATATACCGAACTTCGCTCCTGCAAGCGGGTTCTCCCAGTTGTCGGTCTTCAGCACCTTGATCTCGACCATGTCGTTCTTAGCCTTAACGACTGCGTCTACCACATAAGTGCATGCATCCTTATAGTGGAGGGTGACATTCTGGCGGTTTGCCGTGTAAATGTAGCCTTCCGGCGCGGATGTTTCCACGACGTAATACTCACCGAACGGCAGCGGGGAAGTAGCCGCGTTTCCGTTGACGGTAGTTGTTATCGTCTCAACGAGTTCGTCTGCCTTGAACCAGACGGAGCCATCCTTGCCAAGGACATCTTTCAGCGCATGGACTTCGAACACCGCACCTTCAAGGAACTGCTGTTTGTTTTCACCGTTATCAATGTAATCGCCCAGCTTTTCAATGATAATCCGGCCTCTGTACGGACGATAGACGTTGTTGATCGCGACTTCGTCCATGGCTGTTTCATTCACAGCATACGCTTTCTTGAGCTCAAGGACACCATTATTGTCGGTGACCGTCACGGTCACGGCATATACTGCGCTGTCGCACGTATAATCCCTGTCTTTGGCGTCAATCTCGTGGATTGTGTACTGATACACGCCAGCGTGTTCGTAGGTGATGTTTCCGAAGCTTACGGAGCCGTGATCGTGGATCGTAACAGTCTTTGTTCCCTGTTCAGTTCCTTCGGGCATCGGTGCGTTGCCGACTGCTGTAAGGACGAACCTGAAGTCAAGCTGCTCGCTTTCCCGTCTGGCTTCACCTTCCATAAACTTGCTGACGTAGAGGTGATCCGCAACCGGGACCGGCTTGTAGTTGTTGGTAATGGTCAGCGTTTCAACGGGCGTTTCGTCTACGGAGAGCGTCTGTTCAAGCCTGCCGTCGTTATCAAAGACGGATACAAGGACTTGATAAACATTACTGTCGTAGGTATAGCCTGTTTCGTGGCCTTCGGTTTCTGTCAGCGTATAATTATACTCGCCGGCATGGGTGTAAACAATCTTACCGAACTCACCAGCAGCGGCGCCGATGACAGACACGGTCTTTTCATCATTCTCGCTGTCTTCAGGCATCGGGGAGGTAACAGTGTTACCGGCAATGGTTCCTTCTTCAGCGTGCAGTGTGAATGTAAACGTCTTATCGAATCCAGTGGGAGTCGGATCTCCGGTAATCTTCTTGACAACAGGCATATTCTGTTCAACAGGAATCGGAGTGTAATCATTCATGAATACGATTTGCTCATATTCATTTTCCTCTTCATCCACAGCGAGCCATGTTGCTTCGAGCTTGCCGTTGTTGTCTGCGACGCTTACAACTGCTGTGTACACGGTTCCATCGAATGTGTACCCGGTCCAGTCTTCGGTCTTTTCGGTTACGGTGTACTTATATACGCCGGCGCGTGTGAAGTGGATGTTGCCGAACTCCGTGCTTCCTTCATCCGTGATGTACGCATGATCGGTTTCTGCGGTAGCCTGTTCAGCTTCTTCCAGTGATCCGCTCTGGTCAATCCAGGAATCATTCTGGATTTCAAATGTGAACGTCTTCTTTACAGGACGCTCGTGACCGCCTGTAATGACCTTGGAGATCGGCAGCTGGAGATCCGTCGGAATCGGCACATACTCGTTCTCGAACAGCAGGTTCCTTGCCATGTGGATCGAATTGCCATCCGGGTATGTGATCACATAATCTGCGGTAAGCGTACCCTCATCATCAACGACTGTGATTGTTACGTCATATACGATGGTATCGTATGTGTATCCGACGAGCTCATCGTCCAGTTCGTAAACATGATAGACATACTTGCCTTTCTTTGTGAATGTCACATCAAAGGCATCCGCATGAGTCTGTTTTCCGACGAAGGACACGATAGCTTCCGCAGGATCCGGGTATGCCGGATTATCTTTTTCAACGGCGAACCTGAATTCAGACGGCGTCCAGGGCTGCTGGTTGAAGATCTGCTTGATGATCGGCAGCCGGACTGTTACGGGGATCGGTGTGTAATCATTGGTAAATACAACCTTGTTTACTGCTTCGCCGTTATCTGTCCATACCGCTTCAAGCGTGCCTTCGTTGTCTGTTACGGTAACAACGATCTTGTGTTCGGTTTCATCGAATGTATAGCCGATATAATCAGCTTCATTCTCAGGAGCTTCTTCCTTGACAGTGTATTCATATACGCCTGTTGCCACGAACTTGATGGCGGGGAAGTAGGCTGTACCGGATCCGTTAATTACCAGTTCGTTATCGAACGGCACGGGAGACGCTTCGTCTGCGGGTGTAATCGTGAACACGAAGTCTCTCGGCTCTGTGACCCTTGTGCCTGTCATGGCTTTCTTAACGGGTATCCTGACTTCGACAGGTGAAGGCATATAGTTATTGGTGAATGCAGCCTTTACGTCAGAGTCTTCTGTTACGAGAGCGTCTTCAATGAATACTTCCGCAATCAGCTGTGCGTTTTCATCCCTGACCTCTACGCGCACATTGATGAGGTTTGTATCGTACGTGTATCCCTTGGATGTTCCGGCGATTTCACGGACGATGTACTTGTATGTGCCTGCCTTGACATACGTGATCGGCAGGAACTCGCCGTCGTTGGCGCCGCTGACGCTGACTTCGTCGGCTGCAGGCATCGGCGCGTCGCTTGTGGTCAGGATTCTGAAGTTAAACTGTGCGTCGGACGGTGTGGCATGACCTGTAAGGACTTTGCGAACCGGGATTACAGCGGTTGTGGGAGCAGGCGTGTAGTTGTTGACAAACACGGCGTTTCCATAAGCGGTCTTGTCGTCAACCTTCCAGAACGCTTCGAGCCTTCCGTTGTGATCCGTAATGGTCACTTTGACGGTATGCTTTGATTCATCGTAGGTATATCCGGCTTCTCCTGTTGCCGTTTCCTCGATTTCGTATTCATACTCGCCAACCTTGGTGTATGTAATGCCATTGAATGTGTTGCTGCCCTCGTCGGTAATGCTGATTTCATTATTCTCAGCCTCCGGCGCATCTTCTGTAACAGCCTTCAGTGTAAAGATGAAGTCTTTTTCCTCACCATCAGGCCTGGGCTGTCCTTCAATGCTCTTTACAACAGGAAGTTCAATCGTTACAGGTACGGGCGTGTAATCGTTCGTAAAGGATACATACTCGACGGTTTCATCGTTATCTGTCCATGTAAGTTCGAGATTTCCGTCGTTATCGGTTACGGTAACGATTATGGTATGTACTGTTTCGTCGTAGGTATAACCAATTTCGGTATCCTTGGTTTCTGTGAGCTGGTATGTGTACACACCCTTCTCTGTGAACCAGATATCTCCGAACAGTGCGGTTCCTTCGTCCTTGATCCTTGCCTCCGAGATGACAGGCATCGGTACTTCACCGGATGCGCTTTCTGCCTCAACGGGAGCCAGCGTGAAGGTGAATGTCTTCTGGAGCTCGCTTTGGCGGTCATTACCCGTTATCGCTTTCTGTACGGGGATATTCAGATGCGTCGGGATCGGCACATACTCGTTGGTAAACAGGATTTCGTCAGCGTACAGGCTGTCTACAGTCCACGTCGGAACAAGCACGCCGTGGTCGTCTGTGACCCTAACAAGGATGATATGCTGTGCGTTATCGTATGTATATCCGGTATCGCTGCCTTCAACTTCTGTGACGACATAGGCGTACATTCCGGCTTCAGTGTAAGTAATAGGCTTAAACTTACCGCTGGATGCTCCGGTTACAGTGGCCTTGTTGTCTTCAGGCATCGGCGCTTCATCGATGTAGTTCAGTTCAAAGACAAATTCCTTATCAGACGGTGTTTCCTGACCCGTCAGATCCTTACGGATCGGCAGTTCAAGCACGGCCGCGACCGGCGTATAGTCATTCTCGAACAGGACTGCGTCAACAATCTCGTCGCCGTCTGTCCATACCGCCTTCAGCGTTCCGTCATCATCTGTGACAACGATCTTGACCTCATGCTCGGTTGTGTCGTAGGTATAGCCTGTAGAATCGCCCTGAGTTTCCTTCACGGTGTAGGTGTATGTGCCTACCGCGGCAAACTCGATTTCGGGGAAGTAAGTGAAGCCTTCGTCCTCAATAGACACTTCCGTGCCGGAAGGAACGGGCTGTTCAATGATGTAATCCGGTGTATTTTCCATACCGGAGGCTTCAATCGTGAACAGGAAGGTTTCCTTTTCATCCGGGCGTTCATTTCCTGTTATATCTTTTGCAACAGGAATCTCAACCTTGACATGGGTCGGGAAATACTCGTTAGTGAACGATACCGCTTCGACTACCGCTCCGGTATCTGTCCATGCAGTTTCGAGCGTTCCGTGGTTATCGGTTACTGTAATGGTTACCTGATGGAGTTCGTTGTCATAAGTATATCCTGTGTCGAACCCTCTTGCTTCTGTGATCTGGTAATGATACTCACCGGCTTCTGTGAACCTGATCTCTCCAAACTTGACTTTCTCCGCTCCTGTTGCACTGATCCTTGAGACTGCGGGGAGGGGAGAATTGTCGGTTGTGGAGATCTCGAACAAGAACGCCTTGTTGTTCGGTGTCGGATGCCCTGTGAGATGCTTGACTACGGGGATCTCAAAGGTTGTCGGGACGGGATGATACTCATTCGTGAACGATACCTGCGTTACGGTAAGCTCATTATCTGTCCAGGTCACGATCAGCTTGCCGCCAACATCCACAACCGTCGCGCGGATTGCGTGTTCTGTTGTGTCGTAGGTGTATCCGGTGCTGTCTCCGGCTGTTTCTGTGATCTTGTAGTCGTAAATGCCGGTTTCTGTAAAGGTGATGTCCGGGAAGTATGTGAAGCCCGCATCAGTAATACGGATCTCGGCATTTTCAGGCATCGGCTGTTCCAGACCGTCGGTGACGTTCTCCATGCCTACGGCCTCAATGTTAAACAGGAATGTTTCCTTTTCATCGGGACGCTCATGTCCGTCTACAGCCTTTGCAACGGGGATCTTCAGGACGGCAGGTTCAGGCGTATAGTCATTGGTGAACGTAATCGTTTCGACTGTTTCGCCGTTATCTGTCCATGTAGCTTCAAGGTTACCGTTGTTGTCTACGACCGTTACCTTAACGGTATGCTCAGTATCGTCGTATGTGTATCCGCGGTCGCCTTCGTCCAGTTCGCGCACAACATACTCATATTCACCGGCATGGCGGAATACAATCGTTCCGAACAGGTCGTTTCCTTCATCACGGATTGTTACAGTATCGCCCTCTGTACCGGGAGCACCGTCGAGTGCTTCAAGTTCGAAGGTGAAGTTCACTCTGTAGTTTTCATTCCTTGCGTTACCCGTGATAACTTTCTCAACCGGGATTCGCAGGCTGGTTTCTACAGGCAGGTAGTTATTCGTGAACTCCGCAAACTCCTTATCCTGGCTGTCAATCGTGTAGGTTGCAACCAGAACGCCGTTGATATCGCGAACCGTTACGATGATCGTATGCACGGTTCCGTCGTAGGTGTAGCCAACAGCGGTTCCGGCATTTTCAGACACAGTGTATACATACACTCCGGCTGTATCATAGGTGATGGCCGGGAACTTAGCCGTGCCTTCGTCCTCAATCGTGATTTCGGTTTCATCCGGCAGGGGAGCATTGGAGTCGGAAGGCGTATTCAGACTGAATACGAAGGTTTCCTTCTGTTCGGGACGCTCGTCGCCGGTGATTGCCTTGGATACCGGGATTTCAAGCGTCGCATCGTCCGGGTTGTAATCATTGGTGAAAGCTACATCGGAAACGGTTTCTTCATTGTCCGTCCATACAGCTTCCAATACGCCGTGATTATCAGTTACGACAACGCGGATCGCGTGTTCGGTATCATCGTAGGTGTACCCGTGCATATCGCCCTGGGTTTCCTTGATGATGTAATTGTATGTGCCGACTTCTGTGTAGGTAATAGCCGGGAAGGAAACCTTTCCGATGTCGGTGATCTGAACCTCTGTCAGCGCGGGCATCGGTTGTTCCAGACCGTCGGTGACGTTCTCCATGCCAGCAGCTTCGATAGTGAACAGGAAGGTTTCTTTATCCAGCGGACGGTCATTGCCCGTGATATCTTTGCTTACAGGGATAATAACCTGTACAGGAATCGGTGTGTAGTCGTTGACGAACCCAGCCTCCGCTTCCTCTTCGTTATCCATAGTCCAGGTCACTTCCAGATTTCCCGCGTTATCTGTGACAGTCACAACAACCGTCTTTACAGACACATCGTAGGTGTACCCGGTGGAATCGGCGCGGGTTTCACGCACGGAGTAGTTATACGTTCCTGCGTGTTCGTAGGTGATGGGAGCAAATTTAGCTTCGCCTTCGTCCTCAATCGTTACGAACCGGTCGGCAGGGATTGGGCTGTTCGCGCTTTCAGCTGCCAGTTCGAAGGTGAAGGTTTCCTTGTCTTCCGGTCTTTCGTTGCCTGTGATGCTCTTGGTAACGGGGATCTCAAGCGTTACAGGAACGGGCGTGTAGTCGTTGGTAAACGGTACAGCAGCAACCAATCCTTCATCGCAGGTCCAGGAAGCCTCAAGGATACCGGCATTATCTGTAACGACAATGCTGACAACACGGCTCGTAGTATCGTAGGTGTAGCCTGTTGCATCGCCCTGCGTTTCGGAGACTGTATAGTTGTATGTGCCTGTTTCTGTGAATGTCATGGCGGGGAAAGACTCCTGCCCAACGTCCGTGATACGGATTTCTGTTTCTTCGGGCATGGGCTGTACAAGACCGTCGGTGACATTTTCCATGCCAGACGCTTCGATAGTGAACAGGAAGGTTTCCTTTTCGTCAGGACGTTCATCACCTGTGATATCCTTGCTGATCGGGATTACAACGTCAACCGGAGCAGGCGTGTAATCATTGGTGAACAGGACATTTTCAACTGTTTCATCGTTATCTGTCCAGACCGCCGTCAGATGACCGTTCTCATCTTCAACGGTAATGACGATGACGTGCTCAGTCGTGTCGTAAGTGTATCCGTCGGTGTCTTCCTGTGTTTCCGCAACGATGTATTTATACTCGCCGGCATGTTCAAGCGTGATCTCACCAAACTCTGCAGTGCCTTCGTCCTTGATGGAAGCCGTCCGGATGATGGGCATAGGCGCTTCATCTTCGCCTTCAATCGTGAACCGGAAGGTGTTCTTATAGGCGTTGGGCCTTGCGTTGCCTGTGATCTTCTTCTCAACAGGAATTACAACGGTAGTGGGTGTGGGAACGTAGCGGTTTGTGAACGCGACATTATTGCCGTCGTTTATGGCGTGTCCGTTATCCGTCCACTTGGCGACCAGTTCGCCGCCCTCATCTGTTACGGTAACAATGAGTACGTGGCTGGATCTGTCGTAGGTGTAGCCCTCCGCGGAGCCTTCAGTTTCAACCAGCGTATACTGGTAGGTTCCCGCTGTATTATAGGTGATTTCCGGGAAGGATGCCGTGCCCTCATCTGTGATTTCAACCACATTATTTTCAGGCATCGGGGAATCATTCGGAGTTTCCAGCGTGAAGATGAAGGTTTCCTTCTGATCCGGACGATCATCGCCGGTAATGGTCTTTTCAACCGGGATAACCAGAACCGCATCAACCGGGTTATAATCGTTTACAAACGGTACGTTTTCAACAATATCTCCATTGTCTGTCCATACTGCCTCAAGCGCGCCGTTGTTGTCTGTTACGACCACCTGGATTGCATGTTCTGTATCATCGTACGTATAACCCAGACTGTCAGCCATCTTTTCTGTGACAGTATAGTTGTACGTGCCGGTTTCGGTATAGGTCATAGCCGGGAACGATTCAAATCCGACATCCGTGATCTGGATCTGTGTTTCTTCAGGCATCGGCTGTTCGAGGCCATCCGTCACATTTTCCATTCCGGCGGCGGCGATGTCAAAGAGGAAGGTCTCTTTTTCATCAGGACGATCATTGCCCGTGATGTCTTTGCTGACGGGGATGACTACATCAACAGGAGCAGGCGTATAGTCGTTCGTGAAGGATACAGACTCTACGGTCTCGCCGTCATCAGTCCACTCAGCGCTCAGTACGCCGTCGGTGTCTGTTACCACAACCTCAATGGCGTGTTCGGAACGATCATAGGTGTATCCCTTTGCTGTTCCGGTTTCCTCGCGGAAGATATAGCTGTATGTTCCGGCTTCCGTGAAGGTGATCTGCTCAAAGGAGGCTTCACCTTCGTCTTCGATATCGATCTTGTTGGTAGCAGGAGCAGGAGCGTTTCCTGTGGAGTACAGACGGAAGCTGAAGGTTTCCTTTTGATCAGGACGCGCGTTTCCGGTGATAGTCTTCGATACAGGAATCACAACATCTACAGGAACAGGAATGTATTCATTGCTGAAGACCAGCGATGTTACAAAGCCGTTTTCAAGATCATACATTTCGTTTTCGTCGCTCAGGATGTAGTGGATTCCGCTGATTGTCAGCGCGCCGTTATTATCTTCCACATCGACGATAGCGATTGCGTATCTTGTGTCGTAAGTGTAGCTGTTCTCCTGTGTATCTACCTCATGGATCAGGTACAGATATCTGCCGGTCTCGGTATAGGTCAGTCCGGTGAAGTTTGCGCTTCCGATGTCGCTGATAGAGATCCGTGTTTCCGCGGGCATCGGTACGTTGCTCTTCGCGCCGTTTGTCAGATCCGCAGCGGTACCTGCGCTCACATGGTTGCGGAGGTGGTAAATTACCGCGATCTCATCCTCAATTTCGAAGACGAACTCTTTCTCCTCCGGTCTGTCATTGCCCGTTACAACCTTGCTGACGGGGATCTGTGTTTCAACGGACTCGGGCACGTAAGTGTTCAGGAACGGCACACTGTCGGCGCTTTCGCCGTTCAGTTTCCATTCGGCCTGCAGTTCTCCGTCAACGTCTGTAACGGCAACCTGAATGTTCTGGACTGTATCATCGTAAGTGTAGCCTCTGTCTACGCCGGTTTCTTCGGTGATGACGTAATTGTACTCACCGGCTTCGGTGTAGACGAACTTGCCAAACTCTGCTTCGCCATTATCCGTAATGGATACGCGGGTTACGGCAGGCAGCGTATCTTCATCGCCTGTCACATTGAACCAGAATGTCTTCTGGAGATAACCTTCGCGGTCATTGCCTTCGACGGTCTTTGTGACCGGGATCTTGATGGATACAGGAGCCGGGATATAAGTGTTGGTGAACTCTACGGCGTCCACATCGAGGCCGTCAGCCTTCCATGTGACCTCCAGAACACCGTCATTGTCCGTGACGCGAATCACAACAACATGCTGGGCGTTATCGTAGGTATAGCCGTTATCCGTTCCGGCATTTTCACTAATAGTGTAGACGTAGATGCCGCTTTCAGTGAATGTGATCGGTGCGAAAGCTCCGGTATCACTGCCTGTGGTGGTCGTTGTTGTTGAGTTCGGGACAGGAGCGCCGTCCTGCGGCGTCAGTGTGAAGGTAAAGGTCTTGTCGGTAGGAGTCGTCTGTCCCTCAAGGATCTTACGGATCGGGATAGAGAACTCTACGTCATCCGGTTTGTAGTTGTTCTCAAACGGAACCGCTTCAACAACCTGTCCATTATCTGTCCAGTCTGCTTCGAGGATGCCGTTATTGTCCGTGACAACCACCTTGATCAGATGCTCGGTGTCGTCATAGGTATATCCATGGCTGTCGCCCATTGTTTCTGTGACTTTATACTTGTAAGTACCGGCTTCTGTATAAGTCATAGCAGGGAAGGGGACAAAGCCTGTGTCGGTGATCCTGACTTCGGTGGTTTCAGGCATGGGCTGGTCAATACCGGGCGTTACGCCTTCCATTCCGTTGGCAGAGATCACGAACTTAAAGGTTTCTTTTTCATCCGGGCGATCATTGCCGGTGATGTCCTTGCTGACAGGGATGATCACATCCACAGGAGCAGGAGTGTACTTATTGGTAAATGTGACAGCGTCAACAGTCAGCCTGTTATCCGTCCATTCGGCGTTCAGTACGCCGTCTGTATCTGTTACTTTTACCGTGATGCTGTGTTCTGCCCTGTCGTAGGTGTATCCGGAAGCGGATCCTGCGTCTTCTGTCAGGACGTAGTTGTAAGTTCCTGCAGCCGTGAAGGTGATTGTATCGAACGCCGCTGTGTTTTCATCTTTGATCTCAATCACGCTTGTCGCAGGCATCGGGGCGTTATCCGTTCCGCTCAGGCGGAACTTGAAGGTCTCCTTCTGATCCGGGCGGTTATTGCCTTCAATGACTTTCTGAACCGGGATGGTCAACTCCGCAGGAGTCGGATGATATTCGTTTACGAATTCTACATCGAGGACCCGTCGGCTGTTGTCAGTCCACTCAACAACCAGGCGTCCGTTAAGATCCGTTACGACAACGTCTATGGTATGCACCGGCGTATCGTAAGTGTATCCGGGCGTGTAGTGGTTGGTTTCGGACAGTGTGTACACATAACGGCCAGCGTGTTCGTAAACAATGGGCTCAAACACCGCGCGTCCTTCGTCCGTTATAGTAACCTTATCCTGTACAGACACTCCGCTTGTAGCGGGCATCGGAGCTTCTCCAACGGGCCGCAGCGTGAACTCAAATGTTTCCTTGGTTGCCGGGCGCTCATTCCCTGTTATGGTCTTAACAACAGGGATCTCAAGCCTTGTGGGGATCGGATGGTACTCATTGGTGAACAGCACTTCGTTTACGATGTTGCCGTCACAGTACCAGTCAGCCCGCAGGGTTCCGTTGTTGTCCTTCACCACTACGCGGATTGCACGGCTTGCATAATCGTAGGTGTAGCCGTCGGCGCTTCCCGCTGTTTCGGTGACGGTGTAGTTGTAAGTACCCTCTTCTGTGAACGTCATGTCTCCGAAGCTGGTGAAGCCTTCATCCTTAATGGTGACCGTATCACGTCCGGGCATGGGCTCGTTGCCTGTCTGTCCGGCAAGGGTGAAGATAAAGGTTTCTTTCTGCGCGGGACGCTCATCGCCTGTGATTTCTTTTGCTACGGGGATATTAACTGATACAGGCGTCGGATGGTATTCATTTGTGAACGCAACATCCTCGACGAGTTTGCCGTCGCACATCCATGTAGCGGACAGTCTGCCGTTCGCGTCTGTTACAGTAACGACGACCGTATGCTCTGTGAAGTCATATGTATAACCCACAGCACTGGAGGTCAGTTCCATAACAGTGTAGGTGTAAGTTCCCGCGACTTCGTATGTGATTGCATCGAAGCTCGCCGTGCCAATATCAGTAATGCTGATCGTGGAGGACGCAGGCATCGGTGCGCCTTCATGTCCCGTAATCCTGAACCGGAAAATTTCTTTCAGATCCGGGCGCGTGTTGCCTTCGATGATCTTGCTGACAGGCAGTTCAAGCGTGATCGGAGCAGGCGTGTAATTATTGGTGAATGTAACGGTATTCCCGGAGGATCCGTTATCCGTCCATGCAAGTTCCAGAACGCCGTTGTTGTCTGTCACAGTCGCTACGAGCGAATGAGAAGTGGAGTCGTATGTATATCCGGGCTCAGTACCAGGCGTTTCAGTAACGGTGTACTGGTATGTTCCGGCCTTGTTGAATACGATCTTTCCGAAGCTGGTTTCACCTTCGTCCAGTATGGTGACAGAACTTCTCTCGGACGTCGGAGCAGTTCCAACAGGAACCATTGTGAAGGTAAACGGTTTCTTTAATGTCGCAGGACGATCAGATCCCGTAATGACCTTCTTGACCGGGACGATCCACTCAACAGGAACAGGCTGATACTGGTTATTGAACTCAATCGCGGTAACAGTAACGCCATCACAGGTCCAGTTCGCTTCCAGAGAACCGTTCACGTCGCGGACAGTAACTACAACCGCCTTAACAGACGTATCTGTTGTGTAGCCGTCATAATTTACTGCGCTTTCTCGGACGGAGTAGACGTAGCTTCCTTCCTTCGTGAAGGTGATTGCGGGGAAGCTCGCGGTTCCTTCGTCAGTAATGGTTATTGTCCTCGGGGAGGGGATGGGAGATCCGCTGCTCTCCGCAGCGAGTTCAAACGTATATGTCTTTGTAGTGGGTCTGGGTTCTCCCGAAATCGTCTTCTTGACGGGGATCTGTACATCAACAGGCTGTGCGGTGTAGGTGTTCTCAAACGGTACAGACGCGACCAGACTGCCGTCTGACGTCCATGTAGCGTTCAGCACGCCATTGTTGTCCGTTACCTTGACAACAATCAGACGCGGAGCCAGATCGTATGTATATCCTGTTGCAGATCCGGCGACTTCCTGCAGAGTGTAAGTGTACGTGCCTTCCTCCGTGAAGGTCATTTCACCAAACCTTGCAAATCCTTCATCGACAATGGAGATGGTGCTTACCGCGGGCATCGGGTTGCTGGAAGACTGCGGCGCAAGCGTGAACCGGAAGGTTTCTTTGGCAGCGGGTCTTTCAGATCCTGTAACGCTCTTGGAAACAGGGATGGTGATGCTTACAGGTTCGGGCGTATAGTCGTTTGTAAACTTCAGGTCAGAAGCATTCGGGGAGACTGTCGCCGTCAGAACGCCATTTACATCCTGTACGTTGACTGTGACATCAATGCTATGCGTATCGTATGTGTAGCCTGCGTCGGTTCCTCTGACTTCAGACAGCGTATACGTATACGTACCCGCCTTGTCATACAGAATCGCGGGGAACTTGGCAGAACCGGCGTCTGTAATGGTAACAGTGTCATTTACAGGCATCGGATAACGAGCATCATTGGCTTCCAGCTTGAAGCTGAAGGTCTTAATGGAGCGCTGGCTGCGGGCGTTGCCGGTTATTTCTTTCGCAACTGGGATCCGCAGGGATACGGGTTCAGGCACATACTGGTTCGTGAACTTAACCTCTGTAGTGGGGATTCCGTCACAAGTCCATTCAGCCTGAAGCGTTCCGTTGTTATCTGTAATGGTAACTGTTACGACATGCTGCGCGGAATCGTATGTGTAACCAGGTACGCTACCGGACTGTTCAGTAACGATGTAGACATACGTTCCGGCTTCGGTGTAATTGATCTCACCGAAATTCGCGGTGTTTGCGCCGGTCGCTGTGGTTGTCGGGAGAACAGGCATCGGCGCGCCGTTCCGTCCGGCCAGTGCGAACGTAAACTGTGCGTCATTCGGCGTGGTATGTCCTGTAAGGATCTTCCGGACAGGGATCACCAGGCTTGTCGGAGTCGGCGTATAGTCGTTAGTGAACTCGACAGATTCAACAGACTCACCATTATCAGTCCAGCGGGCTTCCAGCTGACCGTTGTTATCCGTTACAACAACACGGACGGTATGTCTGGCGTTATCATATGTATAACCGGTTGCGGATCCGGCTGTTTCTTTGATTGTGTAATAGTAAGTACCGGGTTCGTCGAAGGTCATCTCACCGAAGCTGGCCTGTCCTGCGTCTGTGATCGATACGGTAGTCCTTTCAGGCAGAGGCGCGGAGGCTTCTTCGGAAGAGATAGTGAACCGGAAGGTTTCCTTCGTGGACGGTCTCTGGTTTCCAGTAATAACCTTTTCTACGGGGATCTGGATAGTAACGGGCTTGGGCGTATACACATTCGTGAATGTAATGTAGGACTCAAGCGCGCCGTCTACAGTCCATACGGCCTGCAGCTGACCGTCAACGTCCGTCACAGTAACCTTGATAATACGTTCTGCTGTGTCGTAGGTGTATGCAGAGAGTGCTCCGTTGACTTCCTTGACAGCATACGTATATTCACCCGGATCGATAAAGGTAATGGAAGAGAACCGTGCATAGTCTTCACCGACCGTGCTGATCCTTGTAACGACAGGGGAGGGAGCACCGCCCAGCGCGGTAATGGTGAAGAAGAACGTCTCCCGCTGAGGCTCGCCCTTGCCCGTTACAATCTTGCGTACAGGCAGTTCAAGCGTTGTCGGATTCGGATGATAGACGTTATTCCGGAAGTTGACAGAGCTTACAGTCTGTCCGTTGTCCGTCCATGAAGAAGTCAGTGCGCCGTTAATATCACGGACAGAGACTTTCAGCAGGTGCGGAGTGTCATCATAGGTTACTGCGTCCTGCTCTCCGGCGTTTTCAATCAGGGTATAGCTGTACTCACCGGCTTTCGTGAACGTAACAGTCGGGAAGGACTCTTCGCCTTCATCCTGAATGGAAACTGTACTGGGGTCTGGCAGGAATTCTTCGGACGAAGCGTCATCCGCTGTGATACTGAAGCTGTAAATTTCAGAATCTGTGATACGCGGTGTTCCTGTGAGGGACTTCCGGACAGGGATTGTCACCTGCGTAGGAGTCGGATGATACTCGTTAACGAACGCCGCAGAGGAGCCTTCGACCAACTGCGATCCGTTAGCCTTTTTATAGGAAGTAGTGGCAACGAGAGCGTACTGGCTGTCACCGACGACCTGCCGATCAACATGGATCGTTACTTTCCATACAGAGCTGTCGTATGTGTAGCCGGGTTCGTCTCCGGGGGTCTCTGTAATGAGATACTTGTAATCGCCGGGTCTGTTGAATGTAAACCCTGTGAACCGTGCTACGCCTTCATCCTGAATCTGCAGGCTCAGTCTGTTCGGCATCGGAACGGTGCTTACATTCTCCGGGTCAGCGGCAAGTGTGAATGTGAAGGTCTTGTAATCGGGACGCTCTTCGCCCTCAATCGCTTTTGTTACAACGATTTCGGCGTTTGTACTGGCGGGTGTATGATATTCATTCTCAAAGGTGGATGTGTAATCCGTCTTATAAACGCCGTCTACATACACAGATGCCGCAAGCTCACTCTGGTTGATATCCGGCTGATATACATGGACCCGGATGTTGTGTACGTCATGGTCATACGTCATTCCGGGCAAGCCGTTCGCCGGGACAACTTCGCGGATAGTGTAGTAATGGTCTCCGATGGCATCTGCGTCGGTGATATTGAACACAATGTTCTCAAAGGACGCTGATGCCTGTCCGCTGGACAGTTTCACGGAAACATACGCATTTTCGCCTTCAGGCGTACCAACGGGCATCTTGCTTCCGTCGGTTGTTGCCAGTTCGAAGTTGAACACAGCAGACTCTGCAAGGCTGTCGCCTGTAAGAGTCTTCTTGACAGGGAAGCTAACAATGCATCCGCCGATTTCGGGAGAAGGCTTCCGGTTGTAGAATGTCGCGGGGCTGTCTGTTGAGCCATCCGTGGAGAAGCTGGCTCTCAGCAGAGCTTCACCGTTGGAGTTGAGATATTCTTCGACTGCAACAGATACGATATGCGTCCTGGTATCATACAGGATTGCGGAAGTCCCCGGAATTTCACGGACTTCATACTGGTAGATGCCCGGCTCGACAAACTCGATCTCGGAGAATGAAGCCGTACCCTCGCCGCGGATAGTAACCGTGTTTCCACCTGCCGGGACAGGCGTATCCACGAGGAGGTTGTTCTGCGTAAGAGTCTTCGCAGACACAGGCCGAATTTCGAACTTATAGGTTTCGTTTCTCAATGCCGCAGCGTCTTCAGGCGATACGCCCGCTTCAGAAGTGCCGAGGGTCTTCTTTACAGGAACTGCGAGATAAGTTGCAACCTTGTTTGTCAGGTCGTCCGTGTACAGGATTCTCTTGTAAGGATGATTATGCTCCGTGATATTGATGCTTGTTGACCATGTAGACTCTCTGTACCCAAACGGGGTGAATGTTTCACGGACTGTGTACTCGCCATACACGAGATCACTGCTTCTGGCTACGCCGTTCGCGTTGGTCGTGATGGTTTCCACGGCATGGTTATTGGAGTCATAGATCGTGAACTTTGCGCCGAGAACGCCGTGATTATTTCGGGAATTATATTTGGTTATTTCAATAGGAGCACGGATCACTGTGTCGAGCCATGTTACGTTCAGCACCGTGGAATTCGGGTAGTAATGGGGGACGGTGAAGTTGATCCCGCTGCTTGAACCGTATTCAATCTTGCGATCCTGATCGTTTACGTAGCACATGCCGACAGGAATATTGTTCTCGTACAGCTTGTAGTTGCCGATCACGATATCCAGCCACTCCACTTTGCCCTGGCTGTCAGTAATCTTTGTGCTTGTGAATGTACCGCCAAACTCCGTATTTGAGAGCGTGAAGGATATGCCAGCCATAGCGGCGCCTGTTTCGTTGTTTTTCTTTATAAGCTTCAGGTCACCGACAGGCGTATCTTCGAACGTCTTGGCGTAGGTAGTGTTTGCTTCCTGAATGGAAACCGTCTGGGGCGCTGTTGCAATGAGGAAGCCTTTCGGGACGGAAGTCTCTGTAATCGTATAACTTCCGTAAGGCAGCCAGCCAGTAATAGCTTCACCGTTGGCATTGGTTGTCAAGGTTGCAACAACAGCGTTTGAAGAATTCTTGACTTCAAACGTAGCGTTCGGGATCTTCATGTTATGGTCAAACTGGTTGACCTTAATCACGCGGATCTTGCCAAGCTCGCGGTTTTTAATTGTCAGCTGTACAGTCTGATTTGCAGCCGTGATAGAAGCACCGGTCGTTTCATTTATAATGGCATAGTATTCATGACCGGTTGAGGTTTCGACCACGGTGTAGTCGCCATAAGGAAGCCATCCGGTGATCGCTGTTCCGTCAGTTCCGGTTGTCAGGTTGGCAACGACGATTCCGTTGGAGTTCTTGACCTGGAATTTTGCTTCAGCAATCTTATTTCCGGCGTGGTGCTCTTCAACCTTGGTAACTTTGATCTTGCCGAGTTCACGGTTTTTGATCGTCTTCTCGACAGTCTGGTTAGCCGCGGTTATGCTTGCGGGCGTATTCGTATCGATGATCGCGTAATAATCATGACCCGTAGATGTCTCTGTGATGGTGTAATCGCCGTAGGGCAGCCATCCGGTTGTGGCGGTTCCGTCAGAACCGGTAGTAAGGTTCGATACAACCGTACCACCGCTGTTCTTAATCTGAAATGTAGCACCGGAAATCTTTCCGTTGTTATGTTCCTCGATCTTGGTAACCTTGATCTTGCCGAGCTCACGGTTTTTGATCGTTTTCTCGACAGTCTGGTTTGCCGCAGTAATGCTTGCAGCGGTATTCGTGGTGATGATGGAATAATAGTCGTGTCCTGTGGATGTTTCGACAATCGTATAACTGCCGTAGGGGAGCCAGCCTGTAGTGGCTGTTCCGTCAGAACCGGTAGTCAGGTTCGCGACGACTGTGCCTCCGCTGTTCTTAACCTGGAACGTAGCACCGGAGATCTTACCGCCGTTATGCTCCTCAACCTTGGTAACCTTGATCTTGCCGAGCTCACGGTTTTTGATCGTTTTCTCGACAGTC
>CAZUXV010000002.1:72620-73448 GCA_964624445.1 uncultured Oscillospiraceae bacterium
TGCCTCCGCTGTTCTTAACCTGGAACGTAGCACCGGAGATCTTACCGCCGTTATGTTCTTCGACCTTGGTGACCTTGATCTTACCAAGTTCGCGGTTCTGGATCGTTTTTTCGACGGTCTGGTTAGCTGATGTGATGGAGAAAGTAGTGCTTGCGTTGATGATGGCGTAGTAGTCATGTCCTGTGGAGGTTTCAACCAGCGTATAACTTCCATAGGGGAGCCATCCGGAGGTGGCAGTACCGTCAGAACCCGTTGTCAGTGTGGCGACAACCGTGCCTCCGCTGTTCTTGACCTGGAACACAGCACCGGAAATCTTTCCGTTGTTATGTTCTTCCGTTTTCGTAACCTTGATTTTGCCCGTTTCGGTGTTGGTGAATGTGATTACTGGGCTCTCGCTCTGCGTGGAGATTACAACTCTCTTATAGGCCGCGTCAGAATTCGGGTCAAGGTAGTATCCTGCTACGGTCGCTATCTCATGAATATAATAGGTACCATATTCAATATTAGACCATACAGCAGTACCGTTTGCGCCGGTTGTTACAACTCCGGTTTCAACATTGCTTATAGTTCTTGCACGGGCGGTCTTGCTTTCATTAAGAAGCTCGAACTGGGCACCGGCAATCGTTTGACTTGTATTATGTTCGCTGACTTTCTTTACGCCGACAGAGCCATAAATAGGCTCGTTTGTTACGTTCTGCCTGTAAGATACGTTCTGTCCGGCAGTCGTAATAGAGAATGTAGTCAGCACACCGGCGTTCTGGTAACCAGCAGGCGCGGTGATTTCAACAACGTCATACGTGCCGTACGGGACGTCCTTCCACGGGCTGG
>CAZUXV010000003.1:0-43824 GCA_964624445.1 uncultured Oscillospiraceae bacterium
GGGAGCCTGGTGGCACACGGCGACCATGCGCATCAGTATGAACCACGATTTTGAACGCCGGGTAGGCATCTGGCCCGCGGGCTTCGACGCGGACGGCGAGCTTTTCTGCAACCAGCGCTACGGGGATTGGCCGATGACCGTTGAAGGCGATCCCTGGCGCGATCCCGCCTGGATGCTGCTGAGCGCCGGCAAGAAAGCAACCGCTTCTTCCTTTACGGAGGGGCATGAGCCGGAAAAAGCCACCGAGGAAAACGTACAGACCTGGTGGCGCGCTTCAACCACAGATCGGACGGAATGGCTGCAAATTGACCTTGGCCGGGATTTTGACGTGCATGCCATTCAGATCAATTTCGCGGATGATAAAATCGACATTCCCTGTCCCGGACAGATCGTGGGCGGCAGCCAGGCCCGGTATATTGAGGAGCGGGATTTGGCCACCCAATGGAAGCTGACGGGCAGCGCCGACGGGAAAGACTGGTTTGTGATTGAGGATAAGTCTGACGTGCAGACCGATCTGACCCACGATCTGATCCTCCGGGAGGAAGGCATCCGGGTGCGTTTCATGCGCCTTTCCGATATGGCAGTGCCCTATGGCCAGCAGCCATGCATCTCGGGTCTGCGGGTGTTCGGGCTGGGCCAGGGTGAGAAACCTGCCGCGCCTGTTTTTACCGTCAGGCGTGAAAATGACCTGGATATGATGGTTTCTGTTCAATCGCAGGAAAATACGCTGGGCTACAACATTCTGTTCGGAAACAGCCCGAATAAGCTGTATCACAGTTCCATGAACTTCAAAGCGGGCGACCAGCGTATCGGCGCATTGATTAAAGGCAGAAATTACTTTGTGCGTGTTGACGCTTTTAACGAAAACGGTATTACTGAGGGTACCTGTGTTCGACTGTAAGGAGGAATTTGATATGTCTTTTCCGAAGGGCTTTTTGATTGGCGCTTCCACCGCTGCCCACCAGGTGGAGGGCAACAATATTCACAGCGATTACTGGGCGCAGGAGCAGCTGCCCCATTCCAGCTTTACGGAGCCCAGCGGCCTGGCCTGCGATCATTATAACCGCTATGAAGAGGATATCCGCCTTATGGCGCAGGCTGGGCTGAATGCCTACCGTTTCTCCATCGAATGGGCGCGGATCGAGCCGGAGGAAGGGTGCTTTAGCGAGGATGCAATTGAGCATTACCGGAAGGTGATCCGCTGCTGCCGGGAAAACGGCGTAGAACCTATGGTGACGCTGATGCATTTCACCAGCCCGGTATGGCTGATCCAAAAAGGTGGCTGGGAGGCTGAAAGCACCATTGAATACTTCCGGCGTTATGCCGCCTATGTAACCGAAAAGCTGGGCGATGAAATCAAATACATCTGCACCATCAACGAGGCCAACATGGGTCTGCAGCTGGCGGCCATCTCCAAACGTTTTCAGATGATGGCCCAGCAGGCCCAGAAAAACGCGCAGAAAGCGGAAGGCACGGTGCAGGTGGGCATGAATTTTCAGAAGATGATGGAAAACATGAAATACGCCGCCCAGGAAAATGCCGCAGTTTTCGGCACCCCGCAGCCGCAGATTTTCGTTTCCTCCCGTACCCCGGAGGGCGATGCCCTGGTATTCCGCGCTCATCAAGCGGTCAAGGAAGCCATCAAGGCGATTCATCCCGAAATCCAGGTCGGCATTACCCTGTCGCTTCATGACCTGCAAGCGCTTCCCGGTGGGGAGGCCTTCGCAGAGAACGCCTGGGATGAGGAATTCCG
The DNA here is from genome assembly GCA_964624445.1 of uncultured Oscillospiraceae bacterium. Classification (GTDB taxonomy): domain Bacteria; phylum Bacillota; class Clostridia; order Christensenellales; family Aristaeellaceae; genus Aristaeella. The sequence continues at coordinate 1,754 of CAZUXV010000003.1, forward strand.
TCACTACCTTTCTTTCATCCAAGGCGATGATTTCCTGGGCGTGCAGAATTACACCCGCACCCAGTATGGGCCAGAAGGTCAGCTGCCCTGCCCCGAAGGCGCGGAGTTGACCCAGATGGACTATGAGTTCTATCCCGAAGCCCTGGAGCATGTGATCCGCAAGGTGCACTCGGACTTTCCCGGCAATCTCATTGTCACCGAAAACGGCATTGCCACATCCGATGATACCCGCCGGGTGGAATTCATCCGCAGGGCTTTGCAAGGCGTAGAAAACTGCCTGAACGACGGTATTCCCGTGAAAGGCTACTGCCATTGGAGCCTGATGGATAACTTTGAATGGCAGAAGGGTTATTCCATGACCTTCGGCTTGATCGCCGTGGATCGCACCACACAGGAAAGGAAACCCAAGGAGAGCCTGAAATACCTGGGCAGCTTTGCACAATAGGACGCAGCGACGTGATGGGATTATACGACGCGCTCACCTTCCCTGAAGACATTTAGGAAAATACTGTACTCCGCAGCAGACTGATTGTCATTGTTCTGATTCAGAGTCAGTGAAGGAGTATTTACAAGTAGCGCTGTCAAAGCGGTATAATTTTATGGAAATAATATTCCGCTGAACGGTTTTTTATTTCTCAAAAAGAAGGAGATAATATCATGAAAATGACCTTCCGCTGGTACGGCAGCGCCATCGACCCTATTCCACTCAAATATGTGAAGCAGATCCCCGGCATGACGGGCCTGATGGGCCTGCTGGACAAGCCCGCGGGTGTGGACTGGCCCGAGGAGGAATTCGCGGCGCTGAAGAAGGAAGTGAACGAAGCCGGACTGGAGATCGAGGTCATCGAGTCCGTCAACGTGCATGAGGACATCAAAATGGGCCTTCCCAGCCGGGAAGAATACATTGCGAACTACATCAGCACGATCCGGATGCTGGCAAAGCACGGTGTGAAAGTGATCATCTACAACTTCATGCCGGTGTTCGACTGGCTGCGCACCGACTTGGCCCGGGTCATCCCCGAGGACGGCAGCAACAGCCTGTACTTTGACGAGAAGGATCTGGGCGAAATGGGGCCGCTGGAAATCGTGCGCAAAACCGCCGAGGACAGCAAAGGATTCACCCTGCCCGGATGGGAGCCGGAACGCCTGGCACTGCTGGAGACGACCCTGAAGCAGTACGAGAATATCGGGCCGGACGATCTGCGGAAGAATTTCAAATACTTCCTGGACGCGGTGATTCCGGTGTGCGAGGAAGTCGGCGTGCGCATGGCGTGCCACCCGGACGATCCCGCCTGGCCGATCTTCGGCCTGCCCCGGATCACCCACAGCCAGGACGATTTTGACAAAATGGTGCAGCTGCACGACAGCCCGGCGAACACGCTCTGCCTGTGCACCGGATCGCTGGGCTCCAATCCGGACAACGACATTCCGGCCATTATCCGCCACTTCGGCGGGATGAACCGCATCGGGGCCATGCATGTACGGAACGTCAAGTACCTGGGCCACCATCATTTCCGGGAGGCGGCCCACCTGAGCAGCACCGGGGATCTGGACCTGTACGAGATCGTGAAGGCCATTTACGACACCTGCCCGGATACCTATATCCGCCCCGACCACGGGCGCATGATCTGGGACGAGCAGGGCCGCCCGGGATACGGCCTGTATGACCGCGCGCTGGGCGCTGCCTATATCAACGGCCTGTGGGAAGCGATCGACAAAGAGCAGAAAGGGAAATAAGAAAATGCAGAAGAATGTGCTGAATACCGATCTGACGGGCAAGGTGGCCGTCGTTACCGGCGCAGGCGGCGTCCTGTGCTCCTATTTCGCGAAGGTGCTGGCCCGGGCAGGCGCGAAGGTGGCGCTGCTGGACCTGAACTTCGACACGGCCAATCAGTTCGCGGAAGAAATTACGGCCGAAGGCGGGATTGCCAAAGCGTACAGCTGCAATGTGCTGGACAAGGATATCTGCTATTCCGTGGCAGACCAGGTGCTGGCAGATCTCGGCCCCTGCGATATCCTGCTAAACGGCGCGGGCGGCAACAATCCCCGGGCCACGACGGACAAGGAGTACTTTGAGCCGGGCGACATCGAGAGCGATACCAAATCCTTCTTCGATCTGGACAAATCCGGCGTGGAATTCGTGTTCAACCTGAACTTCATCGGCACGCTGCTGCCCACCCAGGCCTTTGCCCGGCAGATGGTGGGCAGGGAGGGCTGCAACATCCTGAACATCAGCAGCATGAACGCCTACACGCCGCTGACCAAGATCCCCGCCTATTCCGGCGCGAAAGCCGCCGTCACCAACTTTACCCAGTGGCTGGCGGTGCATTTCAGCAAGGTCGGCATTCGCGTCAACGCCATCGCCCCCGGCTTCTTCTCCACCAAGCAGAACGCGGCGCTGCTCTTCAACCCGGACGGCACGCCCACGGCCCGCACGGGCAAGATCCTGGCCGCTACGCCCATGGGCCGCTTCGGCGACAGCGAAAAGGAGCTCAGCGGCGCGGTGCTGTTCCTACTCAACAACGATGCCGCAAGCTTCATCACCGGCGTGACGATTCCCATCGACGGCGGCTTCTCTGCCTATTCCGGCGTGTAAGCCGGTAAAAACAGAGTCTTGACGATCCCCATACATGGCTATTTATCCAAGCAAAAGATTTTTCTAAAGAAGTGATAGGCCAAAGGAAAAGACAGATCATACTCTTAAATCCTCCCATTGCTGCAATATTTTGCTTCACCCGTCAAAACGGTCTGTCGATCTATAATACATTCGTTTACACCATTTTTATCAGGCAACTCAGCATTTCGATCTGCCTGGGACGCCGTGGCGTTAGATTTTGCCTTTTCCCATTTTCCGCGATTTCTATTGGCGTCGAAAAAATGCTTTCAGTTCAGCCAGGGAAACCTGCCGATCAAACAGAATCAGCAGGCATGTTAGACGTTCCTCGGATCCGTCTTGCGCATATTCACCGCGGCTAGCGGAACGGATCGTTGTCGATATTACAGTCAATCCTCATTTTTTTCTTTTACGCCTGCTTGTGGTATGATATTACCGGGTCATCAAGAAAAGACAAAAATAGAAAGAGCGTGGATGCCATGATCACTAACGACAAAGGAATTGTTGAACTCAAGCATTTTATTCTGCGGGAGGTTTGCCGCCTCGCCTGGGAAAACAAGCTCTCAAGTGAAAGCGCAGAGAGAATCGTCTATGATGTCAGTCCCGGTCCCAAGCCCCAGTACCGTTGCTGCGTCTACAAAGAGCGGGAAATTGTCCGGGGACGGATCCGCCTGGCCATGGGGCAGTATCCGGATCCCGCCCATCCGACGAACAATGTGGTAGCGGTCATTCCGGCCGCTTGTGATGACTGTTCGATCCAGGATTACTTTGTCTCTGACATCTGCCGTTTCTGTCTGGGAAAAGCCTGCCTGAACTCCTGCCGCTTCGGCGCTATTTCTCCAGGCGATTCCAAAATGCGTATTGATCCCGCCAAATGCAAATCCTGCGGTCTTTGCGCAAAATCCTGTCCCTACGGCGCCATCATCCACCAGGAACGCCCCTGCAAAAAAGCCTGCCCAGTCGGCGCGATTTTCTATGATGAAGCCGGCATCTGCCGGATCAATGAGGAAAAGTGCATCCACTGCGGCCACTGTATCCATAACTGCCCCTTCGGCGCCATCGGGTCAAAGATCTACGCTGTGGATATAATCCGCGCGATTCAGGCCGGCAAAAGGGTGATCGCCATGTGCGCCCCGGCCACGGAAGGCCAGTTCGGCAATCAGGCCGGCATGGCTTCTGTCCGCGCTGCCCTGAAAAAAGCCGGCTTTGCCGATATGGTGGAGGTAGGCCTTGGTGGCGATATGACCGCCGCCTTTGAGGCTATGGAATGGATTCGCGCCCGCAAGGAGGGAAAAGTGATGACCACCTCCTGCTGCCCAGCCTTTATCTCCATGCTTCGCCACCACTTCCCCAAAGTCTACGAAAACAACAAATCCGGCACCGTATCCCCCATGGTGGCAGTTTCCCGCTATCTGAAGCACCTGGATCCGGATTGCGTCACCGTATTCATCGGCCCCTGTATCGCCAAAAAGGGAGAGACCATGAACGAACTCATTGCCGACCGCGCGGATTATGCCCTAACCTATGGAGAGATCGTCGCGCTGTTGGAATCCAAGGGAATTACTGTTGAACAGTCAGAAGATGATTACCAGGAGGCTTCCCTCTTCGGCAAGCACTTTGCCGGCAGCGGCGGCGTTGCCAAAGCGGTTATGGAAGTCATGGAAGAAATGGATGAGGATACATCCAGCATCCGGCTGATGGCCTGTGCCGGCGGTGACGAATGCAAAAAAGCTATGATGCTGCTGAACGCGGGAAAACTGGATGCGGACTTCGTGGAAGGCATGGTTTGCCCCGGAGGTTGCATCGGAGGGCCCTCCAAGCATCAGGCGGAAAACCTGGTGCTGAAGGCCAGAGCGGATCTGCTGAGCCGGGCGGATAACCGGAAAATTCTGGACAACCTGGAGAAATATCCCATGGCGGAATTCTCCATGCACCGGGACGGCGAAATCCATCCGGAGGAAATTCCTCCCCGGCTGCGGAAATAGCCGGACTCAGCACTTTCCCTTCGCTACACCATACGCGCGTTCGGTATGAGAGATGGGAGAACACCCGAATCGGATGGGATTGTTCCTGCCTTCAGGGAGTATCAGCCGTCGGAAAAATGGGCTACGTTCATCATTACGCGGTCGCGAAATTCCTCAAGTGCGGTCTGAGTCAGAAAGTTTGTCCGATGAAGATCCGGGCGGTCACAAGCTGTTTGATCTGTTACAGTTGTTTTCATGGAAAGGGAGGCTGCGCAATTGAGGACACATCGTTTCGGCAGCCGCGAAGTATCCGTTATCGGGCTTGGCACGGCGGATTTCGGGGGAAGAATTGCTGAGAGCCTCGCCCGCGAGTTCCTGGACGCGTATATCGGCATAAAAGGTAACTTCATAGACACTGCCAGGGTATATGGTGATTTCGCAACGCCGAAAAACGGCGAAAGCGAAAAAGTCATCGGCCGATGGATATCCGACCGGCATTGCCGGGATCAGGTCTTTCTCAGCACTAAAGGTGGGCATCCCCCGCTTGGAAACATGCGCCTCGGCCGTTTGGGCCGGGCGGAAATCCGTGTCGACATTCAGGCAAGCCTGGAAGACCTGCAAACAGACTGTGTGGATATATACTGGCTGCATCGGGACGAAATCAGCCGCCCCACAGGTGAAATCATGGAAACGCTGCAGGAACTTCTGGAAGACGGCTATACCCGCCTGACCGGCGTCTCCAACTGGACTCCCTCGCGCATCATGGAGGCCAATGCTTATGCCGCCGCCCACGGCCTGGCTCCGTTGTACGCCAACCAGCCGCAATTCAGCCTGGCCGTTCAGGCTTTCTTTCCGGATGATACCCTTGTTTCAATGGACGCAGCTGCCTTCCGTATGCATAAGGAAACCGGCATGACCTGCTGCTGTTTTTCTTCCCAGGCGCACGGATTCTTCACAAAGCTTGACGAGGCGGGAGAAAGCGGCCTGCCTGAAAGCATAAAAGCTCAGTACCTTTGCAAAGAAAACCGGCGGATCTTTCAGCGAATCAAACAAGTACGGCAGGCGACCGGTCTTGATGTCAGTTCCATCGCACTCGCGTATCTGACCTGCCAGCCTTTTCCCACTTTTGCGCTGGCCGGAGCAAGCCGGGCAGAACATATCACGGCTCTCGAAAAAGCCGGAAACGCCACGCTGTCCGCATCTCAGCTGAAAGATCTGCGATCATTCTGATATATCGTTTCCGAAAAGTCCGTCGCCACCATCGAGTTCGAATAAGAGCAATTTAATAATATTTTGTTTCAATACAGCAAGCCGGTGTGATTCTGATCACACCGGCTTTTCCTTTTGCTGGCTGTCTCTGTTTATCTCTGTATCATGGAAAAATACTGCCCGAAGACCTCGTCGCAGTTCATCCTTTCATCGTTCAGGCAGATCGTCAGTGATCGCTTCGTTCCGCGGTTGTAGAAACTGAAAAACTGAACGCCAGGATCAAACCCTTCCAGAAACACGATCGACCGGTTTTCCTTCCTGATCCAGAATCCAAGCCCGTACAGGTTGTCCTCCCCTTCCTGCCGTGGTGTCCAGGCTTCCTCAATCAGGCGGGAAACAGGACTGCCGGGATTCAGTTCCGGATCGAGCCGGTTCCAGAACCTGGCCATATCGGCGGGATTCGTATACGCGCCGCCGTCACCGCCGCCGATTACCGGAACTGAGTAAATGTTGCTCCTCCCGTCCTTCCGGTAGGCGGTTGCCCGTACAACGCCGTCGGGAGCCTGTCCGTCCAGGCGGAAGAACCCGCTTCCGTCCATACCGCAGCGCTGAAAAACATGTCCGGAAACATACTCCGGAAACGGTTCGCCCGACGCTGCTTCCACCACTGCTGCCAGAACCACAAACCCGCCGTTTGAATACTTGAATGAATCCCGGGAGGCATAGGGTGTATCTTGCCTTTTCCAGGCTTCTTCCATCAGCGGGAAGAAATCCTCCGGCCGCTCATACCGGTCGTTCCGCGTACCGTTCAGGGCGCCTTCAAAGTCATCCGTGATCTCTTCATCAAAATAATCCGGTATTCCCGAAGTGTGGTCCAGCAGCGACCGGATCGTCACGTTCCCGTCCAGCCATTCCAGTTCTCCGTACCGCCGCGGATCAGCGCTGCTCCGGAGAATATCCCTAACAGCGTCGTCCAGCCCGGCCTTCCCTTCCGCGGCAAGCGTAAGGACAGCCGCGGCGGTAAATCCTTTTGTGCCGGAAGCTGTCTGATAGCTGAAAGATGGATCGTTCTGAATAGCAAAGTTAACATCCGCGAATCCCGCGCTTCCTGTTTCCAGCAGTGCCGTCCGGTCATACAGGCCGAACGTTCCGGAAAAATGCCTGAATCTCATTCCCTGTCCCCGCTTTCCGGCCCGGTCTGCTGCGCAGTGCCTGTTTCTGCGTCCCATTCCCGCAGGAAGGTTTCCATGAACGCGTGCTTTTCTTCCGCTGCCGCTTTTGCCTGCCGTGTATTCATCATATCCTTCAGCAGGAGAAGCTTTTCATGAAAATGCATGATGGAATCCTCCGGCGTCCGGCCGTGTCTCCCGCCATAGGCAAAAGTCCGGGCAATCCCGACCGCACCGATGGCGTCCAGCCGGTCCGCGTCCTGCACGATCTGCCCCTCCAGGGTTTCCGGACGCCTGTCCCTGTTTTTTCTGAAAGAAACAGCATTAATTACCGCGCAGATCTTTTCCGCCGTCTCCTCCGGCACCAGATGCTCTGTCAGGAATCGCCGCGCATTCGCGTTGTTTTCCGTCGTGAAGAGCTTGTAATCATCCGCGTCATGCAGCAATGCAGCCAGGGAAACGATATTCCTGTCGCAGTCCGGTTCCGTTTCCGCGATCATCATGGCATTCCGCCATACCCGTAGGGTATGTTCCGTCCCGTGTCCGTCCGCGTTTCCGTCAAACAGCTTCCGGATATATTCCACAGCGTCCCGCGTAACCCCATCCATCTGTATACCTTCCTCCCGGTTCAGCTTTCGCCGGTGGTTCCGTAATGACCATGATACATGCAGAAACGCACCGTGTAAACCTGCTCTTTCTTCTCCGGATGCGGCTCTATGCCAATAGAAAGATCCGGAAGATATATCACAGTTCTCTGACAGGCTTGTTGATCAGCAGCATCACAGCCGTGGCGGTGAACCCCAGGGCGCAGATGAACAGCAGCACCGTGGAACCGAAGAACTGCAGGACCGCGCCGGCAATGACCGAGGCGATCGGAATCATGCCCTGGGAACTGACGCTGGTAATGCTGTTGACCTTGCTCAGTTTATCTTTGTCCACAATACGCATGATGGCGGTGCTGACCGGAATATTGATGGCGGAAAGCAGGACGCCCGTCAGGAAACTGCCCGCGCAGAAGATAACAAGAAAGGCATTCAGGCTGTTCCCGCGATCCACCTGCAGCCAGTAACCGAAGGCCAGGGTAATGATAATCACAGCAGTGATACACAGCCGCACAGCTACCGTATGGCCGCATTTTTCCGCCTGTTTCCGGCCGCTCAGCACCGCCGCGCCCAGCAGAGAACCGATTCCGACGCACATGCTGATTACAGAGGACCACAGTTCGGGCGTCAGGACGCTGTCCAGCAGGTAGGAAGACGCAGCCGCCAGGTCTGTGCGGATAAAGTAAGGAATAAAGTTTCCGCTAATCGGCGCAAAGAAGAAATTGATGAATATAATCGAGCCCAGCAGCGCCAGGATCGCTTTCTGGGTTTTCAGATACCTGAGACCGTCGCCCATGTCGCGCACGGCCGTTTTCAGCGTCAGCCGGTCTGCTGGCGGCGTATGCGGGCAGCGGATGAACATCTCGGAAACGCCGGAGGCCACAAAACCCGCGCCGACAATGAAGAACAGCGTGTGGACCGGCAGGGCGGCGTAAAGAATGCCAGCCAGTACCACGCCGAGGATACTCTCCATGGCGCTCTTGATTGTGAAATACGAGTTCCCCTGCTGCAGCTGGTCCGGCTCCACGATCTGCGGGAGCAGCGCGCCGGCAGCGGGGTTAAAGATCCCGCTGATGATGTTGCCGGTAATCCCCAGCGCGAACAGGATGACAATGTGCGCGTCCGCCTCCGGGAAAAGAAGCATCAGCACCGTAGCCAGAATAATATTGGCGCCCTTGCAGAAGTCGCAGATGTACATGATCTTCGCCTTGTTGAATCGGTCGCCCAGCACGCCGCCCACCGGCGTGAACACCAGCATCGCGACGCTGCACAGCGCCAGGTACAGGCCCTGCAGAAACGCGTTGTTTCCGCTGATTTTCAGGATATAGAAACTGACGGCAAAGCTGTAAAGCAGCGCGCCGATTTCCGACACCAGGGCTCCGAAAAACACCAGCCGGTAATTCCTGTTGCAAAAAACGTTCTCAGTCTTTTTCGTGCTCATTTTCAATAGTCCTTTCCCACATGGCTGTCAGTTGCTTGTCCGCAATCAGCCGGACAAAAAACGCCATGCTTTCCGATGCCGTGCGTCCCATAATAAAGTGCAGAGAAGCATTTTCCGCGTCATCGATAAAGCGGTAGGAACGCGCGTCGTAGTTCGGGGAAGCGTCAAACCGCTTCGCCAGCTTCAGTGCCCGTCGCGCGGCATCGCCCGCTTCAGACGCCTTTCCCTTTTTCAGACACACATAGGCAAGCAACACGCAGAGATATCCGCTGGACTGGTCCACATGTCCGGTCATTTCCCGCTGTTTCAGTCCCTCCAGCGTCCGCATGCCCCAGAGAAGCAAATCTTCCGCAGCGTCCGGATTCCCGCTGACCGTGAAAGCATACGCTTTCCCGATCACTGTCGAAATAAGCTGCGACACAGCCCCCAGCAAGGCTTTTGACAGGTAAGGCTGCGCCTCCTTCGGCTGTTTGCAGAACAGCGAGAGGAGCAGCCCGATCTGATCATTGTAGATTCCGTCCCGGTTATGCTTCTTCAGCAGCTCCGCCGCCTGGTCTCCATGCCCCTGCAGCATCCGGACATTGGACATCATTTCATAGATCGTGATCTCGCTGAGCTTTTCACTGCCGCTCTGCGGCAGCAGGACCATTGCGTTTTCAAGCAGTTCGGAAGCGCGGGACAGCTGGCTGTCATCATGATTCTTTCCGCCGATAATCATGTACAGAGCGGCGCTCAGATACACGATTTCAAAGGAATGCGGAAAACGGCTGAGTGCTTTCTCCGCTTCGTTCAGGCCTTCCGGATCTTCCTCGTTGATACAGCGTGACAGACGGTCCGTAACGGTAGCCAGCCGGTTATCCCTCATTTCATATCCCACCAGGATATCCATTGAGACATCAAAAAAATCCGCCATTTCCGCAATCAGGCCCAGCTCCGGGGTGGACATTCCGGTTTCCCATTTATGAACCGCGCCGATCGTCACCCCCAGCACCTCCGCCAGCTGCTCCTGCGTCATTCCGCGGTGTTTCCGGAAAAGCCGGATGTTTCCTGCCAGTTTCATTTCCATACTCCCATCTCCTCTCTGCTCATATGCATTATAGGGCAGATGGAAGTGGATTGAAAGACACTATTGGTATGTTTAGTAAATAATTAATTATACCATCGGTATATTTTCGTCGGATTGGCGGATCTGTTTCGGACAGAAGATGTCCGAAAATAGGTGGAAATATGTGGATTATATATAAATAATCTGAGAAAAGCATCATAACTTTTTGCTGGATAAAAAACAGTCCGATGGATCAGCAACTTCCATCGAACTGATTGCTCTACTCACTGTTTCTCATAACCATATCTTCTTTAATTGCATTTTCTCTTTACTTTTTACAACCAGATTTTGTCTGCCTGTTTAACAGCAACAACACTACAATCAATATGATCGGAAATACGCTGCCGACCAGCGTTCCGGTCCGGAGATTATCCCCTGCCTGCTGCGTTACTGTGCCGACAAGACTGGGACCAAACGCCCCGCCCAGATCCCCTGCCATTGCCAGAAGTGCAAACAGCGCCGTACCTCCCTGGGGAATCCGCGGAGAGGTGATGCTGATTGTTCCCGGCCACATAATGCCTACCGAAAAGCCGCAGAAGATACAGCCGGTCAGTCCCAGAACAGGACTTGCGGACAACGACGCCAGGAGATAGCAGCACAGGCATAAAACACCGGAACCGATCATAAACCATATCAGATTCATTTTCGCGCCGTATTTGCCGTATATCACCCGGCTGATACCCATTGTTACGGCAAACAGGCAGGGGCCGACCAGATCGCCCACTGTCTTGGAGAAGCCAAGCGCCGCTTCCGTAAAGGCGGACGCCCACTGTGCCATGGAAAGCTCAGAAGCGCCGGCGCAGACCATCAGGATAATTGCCAGCCAGAACAACGGCGTTTTAAAGAGGGTGCGTATGGTCATTCCTTTGCCTTCCTCTGTCAGCCGTTCAATGGGGCAGGTGGCAAAATTCCAGATATTATACAGGGGAATCAGCGCCCAGATACAAGCGAGGATCTTCCAGTGTTCGATGCCGAATACTGAGAAGAAAACCGTGGACAGAAGAATCACCCCGACAGAACCCCAGCAGTAAAAGGAATGAAGCAGACTCATGACTGCATCTTTATGCTCGAAGGGGCAGGCTTCCACGATCGGACTGGCAAGGACTTCAATCAGTCCGCTGCCGATTGCATAGATGACCACGCAGATCAGAACCCCGATAAAGGGATCACGGAACAGATCCGGAATGACGGCCAGGCCCGCCAGTCCCAGGCCGCTGGCAATTTCAGAAATCACAATGCTGCGCCGGTAGCCGATGGCATCGACAAACTTCGCGCAGAACACATCAACCAGCAGCTGCGTCAGGAAAAACGCGGTGGGGATCAGCGCGATCTGTCCCAGGGATATTCCGTAATTCGTATGGAACCTGAGAAACAGGAGCGGAGCGAAATTGGCGCAGATTGCCTGGGTGATGAATGCCAGATAACAGGCAGTCAGGGTTTTGCGGTAATTCTTCTGCATTTTCTTTCTCCATGTTCAGTGTGACATACTGCAGAGACTGGATTCATATATGTGAAATATAAACGATTCTGTTTCAGGCGCGGCCGTCAGAACCGAAGAGTCCGATCTTATTCCGGACAACCTCTTTCATCGCTTCAATCTCATAGGGAATCAGTCCCATCATGCTCGCCGCACCGTTTTTCAGGCCTTTTTCGATGCCTGCCTTGCCTGCTTTATCCAGATCGGTGAAGATATTGATCTTGCAGACGCCGCGTCGGACAGCTTCCCGGAAATCGTCATCCGACAGCCCGCTGCCGCCGTGCAGGACAAGCGGGATTCCGGTTGCTTCCCGGATCGCGGTAATACGGCTGAAATCCAGTTTCGGCGGGAACTTGTAATCGCCGTGGGCATTTCCGACAGCCACCGCCAGCGCGTCTACACCGGTTTTCCGCACGAAATCCGCCGCCACCGCCGGATCGGTGAAATAATCGGAGGGGTTCTCCAGTTTTCCCGCGCCTTCGTTGTCGCCCACATGTCCCAGTTCACCTTCTACGGTGACCCCCATGCCATGACAGACTCGGACCATTTCAGCAACGCGGTCCAGATTTTCCTCGTAGGAGGCAGTGGAGCAGTCATACATGACGGAGGAGAATCCCAGCTTCAGAGCTTCCATGCATTTCTCAAAGGTGAGGCCGTGATCGTAATGCACCGCCACCGGCACGCCGGCTTTCTGCGCCATCGGAATCAGATATTCCGCGACCCTTTCCAGGGACATCGCGGACAGAAGGACTTCCGCTGTACCTACGATCACCGGTGCACGCAGTTCCTCCGCTGTTTCAATTATCGCACGGGCCATTTCCACATTGACCGCGTTGAAAAAGCCGATGCCGTACTGTTCTTTCTGCGCTTTGGCCAGCATTTCTTTCATGTTTACAAGCATGATCTCTTTCCTCCGCATTCTCAATCTTCGCGATTGCCCACCGGGCAACTCGCTCGTTTCGAATGAATTCAGATTCGATGAGATTTCTGCCACTGGCAGTCATCGAATCTTCATCCTTCGTATTCCGCAATTCTCTTCTTCAGTTCATCCAGGGGCAGAATACCGCCGAGGGCGTCATAGCTGCTGACAGATGCCGCTCCTTCCGCGGCGGCCATCTTCGCGCAGTCCTCCGGTGTTTCACCGTTCATCAGCGCCGTCAGATAAGCCGCGATACTTACATCGCCTGCGCCGGTTGCGCTGCGGACGGTTTCCGCTTTGAAGCAGGGCTGCGCACCGGCCCGGCCTGCCCATTCATCCACATTCAGTTGCAGCCTGGCGCCGATCTGTGCCATCCGCTCCCTGGAGCCGGCGCGGTAGACCATGCCGGATAAGCCGCATTTGATCAATGCAGCGCCGCATCCCAGGTCCAGGCATATCCGGGCCAGTTCATCTGCCTTTTGAGGGATGCCTTCCTGCTGTGTCATGTCACCGCCCTTTGCGGCCAAAGCGTCATAGCAGGAACGGTCCAGCATGTAGCAGAGTTCCTCGAAACTGGGAACAAAGAAATCCACATACGGCAGCACACCGCCCAGAATCTTCCGCCAGTCCGCTTTCCCTGCGTCACTCTGCGGATCAACAGCCGCAAGGTCCAGGCTGGTAGCAATTCCTTTTGACTTCACCCGTATAAACAGGTTTTTCAGTTCTGCGCCCTTTTCTTCATACATCCGCTTCATCAGCGTGGGATAGCCGAAATGGAACAGAACCGCGTCTGCCAGCACTTCCTCCGGGATATCTGATGCGGAGAAGGTGTCGTTCGCACCGGGATTATGCAGGAAAATGCGGTCCATGCCCGGTACTGCCAGAACAACGGAATAGGAAGTGGAACTGTGCTCGTCCGCGATCAGTCCCCCTGCCCCGTATTCTGCCAGGAGGCGCTGAACCATCCCGCCGAAGACGTCGCAGCCGACTTTCCCCAGCAGCCTCACATCATTCCCCAGCAGTTTCAGCGCAAGGCCGGTGTTTGCCACACTGCCGCCCGTATGAACGCTGGCGGCATCCATGCGGATCAGTCTGCCCGGTACCAGCAGATCGCCGATCCGGTGATAGCTGTGTCCGGAGGGGAAAACCGGCGTAATATCCAGACAAATATGTCCGGCCGAGATGACTTTGCTCATGAAAGCTTCTCCTTACAGAATACGGCCTGTCTTGATAACAGGTCGTATAAACAGTCAATCAGATTCCCATGATCAGGTTGACAGTGTACATCTCCAGCTGCTCGAACTTTTTTGCTGCAATCAGCTTGTTGGCGTAATCATAATCGTACTTCTTCACCTTTTCCTCCATGGCCTTGAAGATCGCCAGGGAGTTCTTCAGGTGTTCATAGCTGTCCTCATCGGAGGTGGTGCGCATCGCCTTGACGTCCAGGCCGACATACTCCCCTTTGGATCCGTAGTTGTTCTCCATCAGGACCTTGACCTGATTGAATGCGGAGCGAAGGTTTTCCACGCCGAAAGCTTTGTCCTGGTCATAACGGATACCGTTCTGATCGTTCAGGTGCACGGTGAACAGCTTGTCAAACGCCAGAGCAAACCCGATCTCGTTGGCGGGATCCAGTCCGGCCAGAACCGCGTGAGCGCTTTCCAGGTTCGCGCCGACCCGCTTCGGATCAATCGTGGCGGCGGAAATGCCCATGACGTGGCCGATGGTTCCGGCAAAGGAACGGTCAATGGGCTCATTGGGCTTGGGTTCGATGCACACGCGGATCGTCGCGTCATAGCGCAGCATATTGTCGATTGCTTCGATCAGCTGTTTTGTGGCGGTCACAGGGCTTTTGGCTTCCGCACACAGGGTTCCTTCACGGGCCAGCCACAGCACAATCAGATCGCATCCCAGTTCCCTGGCGATATCGATGGAGCGGTACGCGCGCCACATGGCAAACTCCCGGTCCTCCTTGCTGGTGGAAGTGAATCCGCCGTCGGTCGTGTGGGGATCCATCCACAGGCGGGGCGCGACGAACTCCGCCTTCAGGTCATACTTGTCCAGCAGCGCCTTGACCTTCCGGGCTTCGGCCTTGATTTCTTCCTCGGAGAGGTTGTTCATGTTCGGAACAGCATCGTCATCATGGAACTGGACGGCGTCAAAGCCAATCTTTTTGAAGTTCGCGAACTTGGTTTCCAGATCGATGGCGTTACGGGTTTCGGGACCATAGGAATCAGCACCGGTATGAACATTCCAGGGGCCGACGGAAAATTTGAACTGTGACATTGCAGTATCCTCCTTTTTCATGGTAATAGCATCATTGTTTTATCTGCCTGAATTATAACAGATTTCGTGAAGAAAAACCTGTATTTATTTGTAAATAATGACCGGTCAATTTGCGGTTTTTTCCTTGACGTCCGGTTTTCTGAATCACCGGAATGGTGCCGGATCGGAATGTGTTCACTGTAATGTATATCCCAGACTGATATCGAACGGGGAAATCAACAGCTTTTGCAAATCTTTCATGTAGCAGTCAAAAAACAGCTTGATGGCTTTCCCGTAGTTTTCTTTTGAGTCAAATTCCCAATAGGAATAATATTTTACGCACTTGACAACTTTGGTCAATTCTCTCGGAGGGTTGCCCAGTTCGATTCCGTCTATGGTATAGAATCTCTTGATATACCTGATGGAAATACAACCTTCCCATTTTGACTGTTCTTCAGACATTCTATCAGCCAGCGCTTCAAATTGTTCTGTTTTGTCAGGCTTTACCTGAAACAGTTTGATCTCAGCAAAACTTTGATCCATGATGTTCTTCTCCCCGCAGAATATGATGAATATCCGGTATAATCCGGGCGCTTTTCCGGATAAACTGCCGGCGATAAACGTAAGGATTTATCCCGCGATCTCCCGGCTTTTTCTCACCAGGACGCTGCGGGAATACCGGATCAGCAGCAGAGTGGAACACAGGATCCACCCCACCGGATAGGCCAGCGCAACCGCGATAAATCCCGCGCCCAGCGCTTTGGTCACAGCCAGGTAAATCTGCCGGAATACCACAAAGGATGCCAGCATGATGACCGTCGGCATGGTGGCGTCCCCGACACCACGCAGCGCCCCCGCATAGATCTGGTTAAAGCAGACCGCAATGTAAAACGGGGTCACAATCCGGATGAACCGGATGCCGTATTCAACGACCTCCTCTTCCGGAGAGAAAAAGCCCATCAGCGGTCTGGCCAGCACAAAGACCAGCAGGCCCAGCACCGCCGTAGAGACCAGGCTCATCAGCGTTGCCTTCCGGACGCCGTCCCGGGCCCGGCCCGGCTGTTTCGCACCCCAGTTCTGGCCGACAAAGGTCGTGGAGGACATGGAGATGCTCTGTACCGGGATCAGGGCAAAGGCGTCAATCTTGCCGTACACGCCGTACCCGGCCATGCAGGCCGAGCCGAATGCGTTGATATAGGACTGGACAAATACATTGGAGAAAGATGTCACCGCGGCCTGAATACTGCTGGGCAGGCCCAGCTTCAGGATCATGGAAAGGGAGTACCGGTCAATACGGACCCTCCGCCACCGGATTCCGTAATCTCCCTTTTCCTTCGTCAGGGTGAAGAGAATCAGGAGCGCGGAAAGGATCTGCGACAGGACCGTCGCATAAGCCACCCCGTCCACACCCATATGGAAGGCCAGCACAAACAGCAGATCCAGCGCCGTGTTCAGCAGGGCAGAAATGATCAGGAAAATCAGCGGCCTCCGCGAATCCCCGACCGCCCGAAGAATTCCGCTTCCCAGGTTATAGAACAGGACGCCGGAGATTCCCGCAAAATAGATGGACAGATAGGTTCCGGATTCCGGCATTACATCTTCCGGCGTCTGCATGAAACGCAGCATCGGTTCGATGATGAGCCAGCCCAGTGCTGTCGCGATCAGGCTGACGATAAACGTCAGCGCCACGGTTGTGTGCACGGCCTTGCCCAGACCTTCCCGGTCATGGGCTCCGTACCGCTGGGAAATCACCACGGAAGCGCCCGTGGCCAGCCCCGCGCAGAAACCGACGATCGTGTTAATAATCGGCCCGGTAGAACCCACCGCCGCCTGGGCCTGCTGCCCGACGAACTGGCCGACCACCAGGGTATCCACCGTATTATAAAGCTGCTGGAACAGAAGCCCGATCGCCATCGGGATGGAGAACCGCAGCATGTGCATCCATATATTTCCATCTGTCATATCCAGGTCCAGCCGCGCCACTCCATCACCTCCCGGCATTTTTCTGAATCATTATATATTTCGCCGCAGGGCGGAGGATTCCTGTAGCACTGAGCATCACGAATGAAGAACTACCGCCGAACCTTTCGGCTCAGCATCTGATGTGGTACGTTTTATTTCATCTCCGGCCTGATTTCCCTGAGGGCAGTTGGTACAGAAACAGGTTTTCTGTTATAATCCTTTTATAACAGAGAAAAAAGGATGTAAATACATGGGCAAGTCATCAGAAACACAAAGGGAGAAGACTCCGCGCCGGAAATGGCATGAACGGATCGGGGAAAAGGATATCCGCTACCGGGGTCCGCTGAATTACCAGCATTTTCAGATTCTGGGCTGGCTGTGCATTGTCGCGTCCCAGGCCCTCCTGGTTCTGAATCTTGGTGCCAAATTGGGTAAGCTTCCTGTCTCCTATACCGGTTTGACAGGACCATTGACATACATGTCGTGGCTGTCACTGCCCTTCCTGCTGATCGCGAACTTCGCCCAGATTATGAACGGGCAGAAGTCTTACCGCATTCTGCTCATCAAAAACTTCTGTGCAGCCGGGGCGATTTGGGGAATCTATGCGTTTTTCCTGAACCGGTATGTGATCGGAACCATCGATGTGATTAACGATGGGACCATCACCAGTGTTGAAGCGCTCTCTCAGATCATGGAGAAAGCCAACCCGACCGGGGTCCTCTGTTTCAACATTTTTATCGACCTGTTCCTGTGCACCCTGGTCATGTTCTTCCTGAACTACAAGCCGACCAGGATATTCAGGGAGAAAAGCCGCTTCATTTTTCGTTCCTTCGCGCTTCTGCCGGTGGCGTACGAAGTGGGCTGCATTGTACTGAAGGTCCTGGCCTCCCGGAAAGAGATCACGATCTCGCCTTTCTTCTATCCGCTCTTCACGGTGAAACCTACGATGACCTTTGTGCTGTTCATTGTGCTCGCCCTGTACATCAAAACCCGGGAACTGCGTTTCCGCCGTCACGGAAAGACCCACGAGGAATACAAGTCTTTCCTGAACACAAACAAAAACTCCTGGGATTTCTCCCGTTTTCTCGCGATCGCACTGGTAGTGACTGCCCTCGTGGATCTGGCGATCTTCTTTATCGTAACCGTCAGGGAAACATCCGGTATGACGGAAGAGGCAATGAATACTTATTATCCGACGGCCGTGATCATGGGGTTCGGTGATTCCGCGGCGCTGATTCTCCTGGCCCCGCTGGTGCTGCTGTTCTCCTATACGCGGAAACCGAAGAACGCAATGGTCGGACTGTTGGTCCCGGTCTCTTCCTTTGCGCTGATCATGCTGCTCTATCTGGAAGCCGGGCATCAGGCGATCCCGATGTTTAATTTGCCCAGATTCAATCTGCAGGATATGCTGAATCCTCCGGCCGTAACGATGAATTACTCTGCGGAGGACCTTCAGGCGATGAGCGGCATGACCGTGGAAGAACTGCTGGCCGCCTATCCCGAACTGGCCGAAACGCTGAAGGATTATCTTCCCGCTGAAACAGCCCCTGCTGAGGAAACCCCGTCCGGGACCGCCCCTGCAGAAGAAGGTACTCCATCAACTCAGGAGGGACAGTAAACGATGAACATTCAGAAACTGAAGCACAACAGAACCCTGATGACAGTTCTGCAGGGATTGCTTCTGCTGGTGATCCTGTCCACGCTGTTTTCCGTGTGTATCAACCTGCTGCTGACAGGATTCAGCGATGACGTGATTGCTTTGAATGAACAGATGGCCGACCAGCAGACTGTGATCAATGATGGCCATGAACAGAAGGCAGCCGAAAGACTGGAAGCGCTGAGCGAAGCGACCACGGAACTGGAAAAATATAAAAGCGAAACGGGGTCTCTGAAGCTTCTGGCTGTTATCATGTATGCCGCATTTGCCCTGCTGTTCCTGCTGAGGGCGCTGATCACCCGTGACAACTGGCACCTGAATCAGTTCCGGTACGGGATCGGCTGTCTGTTCTTTGCCGCCTGTGCCGCTGCCTTTCTGTTCACGGATCCGTTCATAGCATGCCGCCTGGCAGTTTCTCTTCATGCTGCTGCACTGGCCGTGGATCATATCTTTTCCATCGTCAGGAATCATAAGGTCCGCAATGTCATCCCGCGGGTACTCTGCATCCTGATCCTTCTGTTTATTACAGGCTGCGCGTTTCTTCTGAGCGGCAGTATCGCGCTGCTTTATCTGCTGTTCTTTACTGTTCCCCGGATCTTTTACTACATCGCCCAGATTGCTTTCTCCCGGATCAAAATGGATGTGCTGCGCAAAATCGTGAGAAAAACCTATGCAGCGGAGATCCTGTTCGGAATGCTCATGCTGATCGTCGCCTTCTCCATTGTCCTGCCGCAGTTTGAAAGCGGCATTCCGTCCTTTGAGGATGCGCTCTGGTACTGTTTCGCAATCGTAACAACCATCGGGTTCGGCGATTTCACGGCCGCCACGCTGCCGGGAAGAGCCATTTCCGTGGTCCTCGGCCTTTACGGGATCATCGTGGTTGCCCTGGTTACATCCATCATTGTCAACTTCTACAATGAGACCAAAAACACCGCGGATCCGGATGAAACGGAAGAAACGGAAACCGCAGACCAGTAACAGCCCGCCACGGTACAACCGGATGGGCTGCACCGTCTCCCGATATCATAAGGAGAAGCCTGCACGGCGCAGGCTTCTCTTTTCAGTATGTGCTTTTATCATTTCCGGGCCGGCAGTTCATGGATATCATAGGTGTCGTAATAGATCTGATACGCCAGGTCTTCGTCTCCGGACAGTTCGATCAGCGCACCCGCCTGGAACATCACAGACAGGCTTCCGGAAGGCGCTTTATACGCGGCGTTTGATACAACCATGAACCGGTCCTGCGTATCATCGGCGCGCAGGATGGATTCCGCCTCAAAGAGCAGCGTGCCCGTCGCGATGTGATAATCGCTGGAGACAATCGCCAGCTGCCGGACCTGCGGGCAGTTTTCCTCCAGGATGTCCAGGGAGAACATGGCGTTCTGCGCGGTCGTCTTCGATTCATCCTCAACAAAAATCCGGTCCGGGCTGATCCCGTTTTCGATGAGCCATTCCGCCATCCTGCCGGCTTCCGTCGCCTCTTCGTTTTCCGCGGCGGTACCGCCGCCTGTGCAGATAATCTTCGCGTTCGGATATTTTTCCGCGCTGTTCAGCACAACCCGGAGCCGCTGGATCAGTTCATCCCGCATGGAACCGTCCGGATTCAGCTGGAAGCCCAGCGCAACGATACACAGCTCATCCGTATCCGGCAGTCCGTCCGGAAGCACGTTTTCGTTGACCGGAAGCCCGCTGTTAACTTCTTTCCACAATGCCATGATCTGCTCCCACTTTACCGCGTTTTCCGGGTTCAGCGCCTGCATGCGCACGAGCAGTTCCGCGTTGCGTTCGTTGGCTTCCTCACCGTAGGCGCCGTAGTTGATGACCATCTCCCGGGCTTCCCTCAGTCCCGAACGCAGATATGTGACCATCTGGGACAGCTGCATCGCGGCGATCTGTGCATCCTTGTCCGATTCCCAGGGGGCATCCGCCTCGCAGGAGAAATTGCCGGTCAGCACAACCGAATAACCTTCCGTTTCCCGGATGAACTCTGCCAGCGCAGTATAGAGGATATTCGCCCGGCGCTGGTGATAATCGGAAGTGACCAGGGTGATCTCTTCGATTCCCTGCTCCTTCAGGATCTCAAAGGTGTTCAGCGCGTTGCCCACAGTATCCATCGCCCGTTCGTCGGTGAAGATCCGGTCCGCGGCGATCCCGCACTGTTCCGTCAGGTAGTCCTTCATCAGGCCAGCTTCGGTATGCCCTTCGGGATTGTTCTCGCCGGTCGCCCCGCCGGAGCAGACCAGGACAGAATCCGGAAAAGCTTTTGCCGCCGCGGCAGCCGCCTCGCACCGGGCTTTCAGTTCGTCCGTCATCTCCCCGTCCGCCAGGGCAAAACCCAGCACAACGAAGGCATGCTTCCCGGAGAACGCCAGCACTGCCGGATCGTCAACCCCGTTGATCAGGATACCGTAATCCGAAACCAGATAGGTTTCTTTCCACGTCTTTGAAATGGCGGCAAGCAGTTCATCATTGATTTCCAGCTCGTCTTTTTCGATCTGATAATACGCTTCCTGGGCAGCGGCCAGGTCGGCAAAGAATGTGTCCGGATCAACGGTCCTTTCTTCTTCCGCCAGAACGGCGCAGCATACCGTGATCAGGGCCATGGAAAGAAACAGCGATAAAAGGATTTTCATACGCATTATTCTCCTGTGTCTGATTCTTTTTCATTGTATCACGCGAAAAATGGTGTGACAAGTTTCGGCCTTCAGCACAACAAATCGCCGCTGCACCGGGATTCGGTTTGCATCATTATTCCAGTATTTGGTAATCGTTCGTCTTTCCATCTTCGCCCGCCCATGGTAAAATACAGACAACTGATCACAGCGTTTGACAACGTGGAAAAGAGGACAGAAAATGAGTGAGATCATTCGGAAGGATATCAGCGAAGATTGGGCGCACGCCGGGATCATCAAAGCCGGGGATTACTGCTTTCTGAGCTACTGCGTCGGCAATATCGGCGGCACCTTTGAGGAACAGGTCAACGGCGCCTTCGACCAGATGGAAAGCCGGCTCGCGCTCTTCGGCCTCACGCTGGAAAATGTGGTCCATATGGACTGCCTTTTCCGGGATGTGTGGAACATTCCGATCATGGAAAAAGTCATCAAGGAGCGCTTCAACGGCAAATATCCCGCCCGCAAGTCCATCCAGACCGAGTTCGCCCATGTAGGCGGAAAAGACGGCCTGCAGTTCCAGGCGGACGCCGTCGCCTATTGCGGATAAGAAAAGGAGAACTGTATGCTGACCGTCACCCCGGATCAGGCAAGGCAGTTCATCCTGCTTCGGCAGGGGCTGCTCGGAGAGCACCGTTTCATCGGAAAGAACGGTGCGTATCAGTATGTCCGCCAGGCCGGCTGCATCCAGTTTGATCCTGTGGACGTCTGCGGACGGAACGCGGAACTGACCCTGCAGTCCCGGGTGAAAGGCATTACCCGGAAAACCCTGGGCGATCTGCTCTACCGGGACCGGCTCCTGGTGGATTATTCCGACAAGGAACTGTCCATCTGGCCCAGCGAAGACTGGCCGTACTTCGCAGACTATCGGGAACGGAGTATCGAACACGGAAGGCAGTTCCCCGGTATTCCCGAACTGGAAGAAAAGGCAGTCGCTTATATCCGGAAGCACGGCCCGGTCAGCAGCGATACCCTGCCGATAAAGGGGACGATCTTCTGGCATTCCTCCATGCACTGGAGCGGACACTGGGACAAGGATTCCCTGGCTGCCCGGTCCGTGCTGGAACAGCTCTATACGGACGGCGTCCTGCTGATCCATCACAAGACCGGTTCCCGGAAGTATTATGACCTGGCGGACAAATATCTTCCCCCGGAACTGCTGTCCGCGCCCAATCCCTGCCCGGACGAGGCGTCCTGGCTCTGCTGGCGGGTGAAACGGCGGATCGGCGCCGTCGGCCTGCTCTGGAACCGCAACTCCACCGCCTGGCTGGGAATCAATATGACTACGGAGCAGCGGATCGCCTCCTTTGACCGGCTGGAGAAGGACGATGTCATTACGCCGGTACAGGTGGAAGGCATCCGCTTCCCGCTGTATATGCTCACAGAAGACCTTCCGCTCCTGGCGTCCGTAACCGCCGGGCAGGCTTCCCTGAAACCCCGGCTGGAATTTCTGGCGCCCCTGGACCCCATGCTCTGGGACCGGAAACTGATCGAAGCCGTCTGGGGATATCGGTATTCCTGGGAGATTTATACGCCGGTCGTCAAACGCAAATACGGTTATTACGTCCTGCCCATCCTGTGGGGCAACCGGCTGATCGGTCGGATCGAGCCGAAGGCGGACAGGAAAGCAAAATCCCTCACGGTTCAGAACGTCTGGCTGGAGCCCGGCGTCCGCCGCACAAAGAAGCTCTCCGGACAGATCGACCGGGCGGTACAGCGGCTGGCCAGGTTCAACGGATGCAGCGTTTTATCAAACGATAAGGAGTCATTATGGGACAGCTGACAGATACACAAACCCTGAATCATCAGTACGGCACGGCCGACAAACTGAATACCCGGATCTCAATCCACGCGAAATATTCGGTCAACAAACAGGGCTTCGGCAACTGGATCACGGAACACTACCGTTTCCCTGAACATGCTTCCGTACTGGAATTGGGCTGCGGCACCGGGGATATGTGGAAAGATAAAAGCGAAATCATTGCCCGCTGCGGCAGGCTGATCCTGTCCGACTTTTCCGCGGGCATGCTGGAACAGGCAAAAGAAACTCTGAAAAACGAAAGCGGGATCGAGTACCGGGTCATTGATATCCAGGAGATCCCCTGTCCGGATCAGTGCTTTGACGCCGTGATCGCGAACATGATGCTCTATCATGTGCCGGACCTGGCCAAAGGCCTCAGCGAGGTCCGCCGCGTACTGAAAGACGGCGGTCTCTTCTGTTGCGCCACCTATGGCGAAAACGGCATGATGGAATATATCGGCAGCCTGTTCAGCGGATACGGGATCGAAACCCGGGTCAATGCCAACTTTACCCTGCAGAACGGCGCGGAAAAGCTCAGCCCGTACTTTACGGAGATCAAACGGGATCTGTATGAGGACGCGCTCCTCGTGACCGATGTGGAGGATCTGGTTGATTATATCTTCTCCCTCACCGGGATGACGGATCTCCGGAAGCTCCCGCGGGAAACTGTCCGCGAAGTGCTGTCCCGGCACATGGTTGACGGTGTGCTGCGGATTCCCAAGGAATACGGTATGTTCATTGCCCGCAAATAAACCGAACGATGATCAGAAAGGAAGATCACCATGAGCAAAACCAGCCTGACCGCCCTCACCAATGATTACTGTCCCCAGACCCTTTTTCTCTACGGCACCTATGACGACGAAGAAAAGGCGGATTTCGGCCTGTTCTGCTGGTTCAGCTATATCTGGAACGGCGAGCTGGGCGTCATGGCCTGCATCGGCGGAAACAAGCTGACAAAGGAAAACATCCATAAGCGGAAAGTGTTCTCCGCCAACCTGGTCACGGAAGAACTGCTCCCCCTGGCGGATTATCTGGGTAACATCCCCGGTCGCAGCCCGGAGAAGGAAAAGCTGAACATCAAAACCGAAGAAGGCCGCGTCCTGCCCGTGCCGGTCCTGACAGCCTCCCCGGTAAACTATGAACTCGAAGTGATCCAGTTCATCCCTTTGCACGACGGCGAAGTGATGCTCTGCAAAATCCGCAATATCCTGCAGGAGGATGTCCTGACAGAAAAAACCGCCGGTTCCACAGAGAAACTGGCAGCCATCGCCCCGATCTCCACCACCTGCCGGCGCTATTTCAGCTGGAAGGGCGAAAACCTCGGTGCCTGGGGCGAACCCATGGCAAAGATCGAAAAGCCGGTCTGACCGTTTCCGTCAGCACCGTATAAACAAGCTGCAGGGATTCCCTGCAGCCTGTTTTGTTTGATGCAGATGCTCAATGCATCAGCGCAGTTTTTTGGAAAGATACAGCACCAGGTCGTCGTCAACGGTGCAGACCGTTTCATACTGAACGCACTGCTTGTCCTGATACCATACGCCGGATCCGTCCGGGATATACCCGCGCTTCACGTACATCCGCTGGGCGCTGCCGTAGCTGTCGCACACGCCGACGCCCAGGCAGACCGTATCCGCGTACTGCCCCGCGATCTGCTCCGCCGCGTCCATCATTCTGCCGCCGATTCCTTTCCGCTGGTATTTCTTCAGCACGCTGAAATCAACGATCATCGGCCAGCCTTTCCCTTTGAATGGACCTTCGTGTACGGTCAGGTATACATACACGGTGCCGGCCGGATGTCCCTTGTATTCCGCCGTCAGGGCAATGCATTTCCCCTCCGCCTGTTCCCGCATCCGCATCCGGTAGTATTCAATATCCGGATGCCAGCCCTGGGCGGTGTATTCATCAAAAAAGATCTGCGCATCCGCTTCTTCCATGTTGCGGATTGTCAGTTCATCATCCCGGTAATAGATCATCTGTTTCCTCTCATTTCCCGATCATGTCCATCGCTTCTTCAAACGTTACACATTCGGCGAAGCAGTCCGGCCAGATCTCTTCGTTGTAGTACCGGTATGTGGTTTCACCGTTCATATAGTCGTTGTCAAAGGTGGAATTGGTCTCCTCGGGAACAATCACCTGAAATCCCCTTTCAAAAGCGGATTTCACCGTTGCGTCAATGCACCAGTTGGTCTGCAGGCCTATAATCATCAGCCGCTTGTCTTCCTGCTGCTCCATATACCGCGTAAAATCCTTGTTCCCGAAGCAGCTGTTGATCGTCTTGACAAAGACTTTCTCTCCCTTTTCCGGGGCTGCCTGATCGACAATCTCAAAATCCTCGTCTCCGGCGGACAGTCCGCTTTCGGGGCCGGCGTCATGCTGAACGAAGATGACTTCCACGTGGTTTTTCCGGGCGGCTCCGATCAGCCGGACCGTCCTGTCCATAAAGGTTTCATAGTTGTACAGCTCGCTGTCTGCGATACCTTTCTGCATATCAACCACCAACAGAATCATATTCCTGTCCTCGTATTATACAAAAGTAGTACTTGTTAATCCCTCTCCAGGGATATGCTACACTGCTGGGGATGCTGTGGATTGGTTTTTCTTCCCTACCGTTTGACGGTTTACAGGAGGCTCCAACCACAGCCCCCTTGTCGGGTCGTTAATCAGTTAGATACCGCTCGACGGTTTATGTGGAACGAGGTTACGAGTGGCAAGAGGCCTGTGGGTCCAGCAGCATCAATACATTATCGAGGAGGGATAACCCATGACCTACGTTGGCATTGATGTTGCCAAAGACAAGCATGACTGCTACATCGTAAACTCGGATGGAGAAATCCTGGCAGAAGCCTTCACCATCCCGAATGACCAGATCGGCTTCAATCTACTCTTCCAGACACTCCAATCTGTAGCACCGGATCTGAGCAAAGTAAAAGTAGGACTTGAGGCAACTGGTCATTACAGCTACAACCTGCTGGGATTTCTTCTTAACAAAGGTCTGCACACCTATGTCATAAATCCTCTTCACACCAATCTGTATCGGAAAGCGGATAGTCTCCGTCGCACTAAAACCGATCCGATTGATGCGCATACCATTGCTGGAATGATAATGTCCAATGTAGACCTCACGTCCTACACGGCCAAATCATACCATAACGAGAAACTGAAGTCACTGACAAGATACAGATTCGATAAGGTTCGGGAGCGGGCAAAACTGAAATCATCCGTCGCCCGCCTTGTCAACATCCTGTTCCCGGAACTGGAGAAACTGGTTCCCACTCTCCATATGAATTCGGTTTATGCACTGTTGTCAGAATTCCCGGAAGCAACGCAGATCGCATCCTGTCATCTTACCCGATTGAATCACCTGCTTTCTGAATCTTCCAAGGGCCATTACACCCGTAATAAAGCCATTGAAATCCGAGAGGCCGCCAGGTCCTCTATCGGATCGGTGATGCCTGCGAAGTCTTTGGAGTTGAAGCACACCATCCACTTGATTAAGGTTCTCTCTGAGGAAATCGATGAGATTGAAACCTTAATCAGGGAAATCATGGATGAGAATCCTTCACCGATCCTTTCCATTCCGGGGATCAACTACCGCATGGGTGCCATGATCCTGGCTGAAATCGGAGATTTCACACGCTTCAGTTCACCGGACCAGATCCTGGCTTATGCCGGATTATCTCCTTCGACATATCAATCCGGCAAACTGGCCAATGCGTATCCCCACATGGAAAAACGCGGTTCCCGATACTTACGGTATGCCCTCTACAACGCAACCAAGTACGTCTGTATCTGGGATCCGACCTTTGCTGCTTACCTCGCCAAGAAGCGTGCGGAAGGTAAGCATTACAATGTTGCGATCTCCCATGCTGCCAAGAAATTAGTCCGGGTGATCTGTGCAATCCAGAAGTCCGGAAAGCCCTATTGCCCGGCAACCTAACGCTGTCCCCTTCGGAACCTGAGCTCCTTGTTCGCTGACACTCAAGCAGCCGGCGAAGCGAACTTTTGACAAACCGAAGCATTCAAGTGCTACACTCCCTTTTGCGAGGGCGGTTGTAGCTTTTGTTTGATGTACCCTTCATCGCCCTCGCTCGACCAATTTCAGCACTTGAATGCTGTTTGTCAAAAGCGGCGGCGGGTCACGAATTTCTCTTCGATTTCCTCCTCTCAGGGGCTTGACTTTTAATAGTTAGTCTCCTGTAAATCAATCTTTAATCAGTATACGGTATCAGAATCCGCCGTGCAATCCGGGAAACAGTCACCATGCCTCACCGAAGCCGCCGTAAGGAATATCGTGGACCAGGCAGTATACCGCGTTCCCGATGTCCTCTTCGTCCGGTTCTTCGCCTTCCCGGACGCAGCATTCAAACTCATCGGTCACATACTCGATGATCGTCATATCGATAAACAGCGGAAGCTTCTCCAACATTGTTTCCGATATATCCGTCTCGCTCCGGTAGCCTTCCAGAACCATTCCGAAATAGTGATCCATGCATGCCATGCGTTTCTTCGGATCCGGTTCATGCTGATACCAGCCCACGCCGTGTGTCCAGAGATGCGCCAGGTCAAACATATACCAGCAGTAAGCACAGTTGTCGAAATCAAACACCGTGATATCGCCGGTTTCCAGGTCCACATGGTAATTGCCGTCGCAGAAATCAAAATGGACAAGTCCGTAATCCTCCGCGTCCTGCGGAAGCGTTCTGTATTCCTCCAGCCGCCGGCAGATTGCCTGTTTCAGTTCCGCGTATGAATCCGGAATCAGCCGGTTTATATATTCCGGAGTGTATCGGTCCCGGAATGTCCCGCGGCAATGAACGGGTTTGTACTGTTTCGAAAGCCGGTGAATCGCGCCCAGCGCCTTGCCGGTGTTGTAGAAGTACTCCTCCAGCGGGGCGCCTTCCCGGTAGCGGTATCCGTTGTCACTCAGCAGCATCCCTCTCGCATATTCAAACAGGCTGATAAAAACCGTCGTTCCATCCTGTTCATAGCTTTCGACCAGGTTTCCGTGAACAGAAGGCACCACATCCGCCACGGGAGCACCGTTCTGCGCGAGGTATCGGATGAATTCCGTTTCCGCGAGATAATCTTCCCGTGTCCGGTCGCCCAGCGCCGAAATGCGGAGCACATACTTCATTTCTCCATGCAGGCTGCAGATATACACCAGGTTCCGTCCGCCCTCATGGCCGGGCACCGGCCTGAGCTCAAAATCCTCCAGTGCATACAGCCCGATTGCTTTTTCTTTCATTCCGTATCAAACCTCCTTTCCCTCACCGTACCTGTTTGCGGTAACGGTAGGTCGTCATGCCGAAAGTACCGGTATAAGCCAGTTCCTCCCAGCCATCCGCGAGCAGCTGTTCATTCCGGCCGGTTTCGCGATGCTGATCGCCGGGCACGTCCAGCAGCCAGCCGCCGGGCTTTATAATCCGAATCAGTTCATCCACTTCCTCCCGGAAGAAGTCGCCGACCACATGCCCGCTCATCACCACATCAAAGCTGTTATCCGGAAAAGGCAGGCAGTGACAGAGCCCGTCGCAGACCCGCATATTGCGGATCCCTTTCCGGGCGATTTCGTCCCGTATAAACTCCCGCAATGAGTCCACCGGCTCGCTGGCCACCGTAAACGCGGCTTTCTCCGCGGCGACAAACGCCAGCCTTCCCGTTCCGCTTCCCACGTCCAGGACGGTCTTTCCTTCCAGGTCGCACAGTTCAAACAGCCGTTCCTTGTTCCAGCCGTAGATGAAATCACATTTTTCCGCCATGACTTCCGGCGTCGTATAAATCACAAAATCCTCAAACTCGTCGAGCACCCGGATCTCCGCCACCCGGATCTGCTCCGGCGTAAGGACATCCGGTGCCTGTGCTGTCAGCGCTTTCACCCGGCCTGCCATTTCCGGGCACTTGTGTTCAAATAGCCAGGCAACTTTCGGGTTCGCCTTCAGTGCCACTGCCATAGCGATCTCTGTTTCATCATGAAGGTTTTCAAGCATCAGCCTGATCTGAAACCGTTCCATGCGAAGCATGCAGTCAAAAGAATAGCTTTCCGTATTGATCCAACCGATATTTCCCATATAGTTCCTCCTGTTCAAATGCACAAAAAAGCTGCTTATCCGTCACGGATAAGCAGCCGGTCGCACCGAATATATGCCGGGATTTATTCCCGAATGCTCTTCGGATGATCGGACGCAAAGCCGGTACGGATGGTTTTTGCAGCGTTCACGGTCACTGCAGCCCGTTCATTCATCACTGTCCGCATACGAAGAGCCCCCTTTCTGAACAAGATCAGGTTATATATACTATGAAAGCCTTGCCGCTGTCAATTCCCTTTTTCGGAATGATCAGATTTCTCCGACCGCCAGCAGGTTATCCTTCCCCATCCCGCAGACACAGGGATTGGAATCGTAGCGGTAACAGAAATCCAGGAAGTCCTGCTTTTGCTTCGGATCTTTCATGATTTTCGTCAGGATCTCCCGCGGAATCGTCCTGCCGTAGGCTCCGGGGCCGGACAGCTGAATGTTCTTTACGCCGTATCCCTTCAGGATCCCTTCCAGTTCATCCGGCATAAAGGTATAGGTGATGCACCAGGGCGTACCGCCCTGCTCGTATTGGGCGATTTCCTCCTCGCCGCCCATCAGGCCTTCGGAAAGGAGCTTTTCAGCAGCTTGTTTATTGAATGAGAATCCGCTGATCATCTGCTCCCGGTTCGCGACGCACCATTGCACAAAGGGATCGTCAGTGTTCTCGTCCAGGAAGAACTGGTTTTTCTGAATCGGGTTGGCCAGATAGGGCAGCGAGCCCAGCCGGCTGGAAACGCTGAACGCGATCCGTTTCCCGGCGATCCGCACCAGTTCGCCGATCACCCTGTTCTGATTGGGGTACGTATAGGAAATCGGTGCGTCAAAAGATATCACCAGGTCAAACTCACTGTCTTTATATGCGCTCAGATCTTCCAGCGCGCCTTTCACAAAGGTGATCCGGTCCGATACGCCTTCCTTCTCCGCCAGTTCCCGGGCTTTGTCGATCATCGGCCGGGAAATGTCAAAGTGCGTGACCCGGCAGCCTTGCTTTGCAAGCAGGATCGAAAAACGTCCGCTGCCGGCTCCGCCGTCAAATACAGTGCGGATTCCGTCCAGGTTTTCCAGCAGTTTCCGCTGGATATGATCCTTCTGGATGATATCGTCGATATAAGTCGTCTCCCGGCGGCTTTCCAGTTCTCCCTTTTCCGGGAGATTCCATTGCCGTTCCGAGATTTTACGGCTGTAATCCATGGATTGTTGCTCCTTATTTTTTCGTCAGCGTCAGGATATTCACCGACAGCGCAGGCGCCTCATAGGTAAACGCCCGGGAGGCTCCGGAAGCCTGAAGCGTCATGTCATGAACGTTCTCCGGCCTCTCAATGCTGTTCTCGTCCGTCGCGTTTCCGGTCAGCAGGCCCACCGTATAGTTTTCTTTCACATCACAGTCCAGGGTGATCTCCACCGGTTCGGCGCTGTCTGCAAAGTTCACGATCTTGACGAACACATGCTTATCGTCCTCCGTTGCCACCGTACCCATCGCGGGATAGGACGGCAGTTCCACCGTATCGACGGTCTCGCCGTTTACTTCCAGCGTCACGAAATGTCCGTTCACAGTATATTTCAGATGATTGAACTCGTTCTTTTTCAGGTTGACCTCTTTGATTTCTGAAATGGGTTTGGGCGGAAAACTGTCCCGGGCCACATATGACTTCCCGCCGGACAGGATCCACCGGGAAACCTCCAGGAAACGCATGCTCCAGGGATCGCACGGGTTGGGGTTGGTCCGGTCGTAATAGGAAAGCGGCTTCGGAGACACCAGGATCCCCAGTGCGATATCCTTCTCCTCCTCGCAGAAAGCGTCCGTCTCAAACACGCCCTGCCGGCATTCCGGATCATCCCCGAGGGTAACGAGCGGATAAACTTTAAAGGAGAATTCCGGCATGTCCGGATTCGGTTTCCGAAGAACGGTGATCTCGCTTCCTTTGACCTCCGATCCCGCCATAATATGCCGGGACGGTGTGACCGGTTCGCCGTTCCAGAGAGGGTTCCGGTACCGGACACCGTCGTCGCCGGACAGGGCGGGCATGCCGTGAATGTCATAGTGAATCTTTTGGACCACTTCTTCAGAGACTGCCACCCGGCTGCCCCGGCTGCCGCCGAAAAGCCGCCAGGCGTAATAGGTCGGGATCGCAAAACTCCGGCTGTTGTCGTAAATAATCAGGTTCGGGAACCAGGATCCGTAACGCACGTGCTGGAACAGCGGGGCATAGGACGCCAGCTTCACCTTGTCCTGATTACGTTCAAAGCCTACCATGAACATAGCCTCGGCTATGGCCGCCCGCAGTTGCCCTTCATAGGTCTGGTTGACCGAAAATTCCCCGACAAATACGTCCGCGTCCTGCCGGTCATAGCTGTCGTAATGGGTGATGCCTTCCGCGAAAAACTCCGGCATATTGTAATAGTGGTCGTCCGCGATGTCCGCTTCCAGCCTGCGGTTCCTTCCGCGGTCGTTCGTGATGATGGTCAGGTTCGGATACCGTTCCAGCACGGCTTTCTTCACCAGGTCGAACCGCCATTCATATTCAGGCCCCCAGTTTTCGTTGCCGATCTCCAGATAATCCAGGCGGAAAGGCGCCTCATGGCCCATTCGAGCGCGCAGCGCACCCCAGCGGGAATCCGCCGGACCCAGCGCATATTCCAGCGCACCGAGGATATCTTCCAGCATGTCCGCCTGCTCTTCCTCGTTGAAGTACCGGGGATTCCGGCCCTGGCAGGTCATGCCGCAGTTGCATACATACAGAGGCGCCACGCCGAGATCCTCGCACAGCTGCAGGTATTCATGGAAGCCCAGCCCGTTGGTCGCCCGGTAATGCCAGAGAAGCCAGTGGGACGGCCGTTCCCATACGGGGCCCACCGTGTTGCGGAAATACCAGACGGTTTCCATGGAGAACCCTTCCACAATACAGCCGCCGGGGAAGCGCAGGAAAGCGGGATGAATATCCCGGAGCTTCTCCGCCAGGTCCTTCCGCAGGCCGTGGCCCATAAAAGTTTCCTCCGGCATGAGAGACATAAAGCCGAACCGGACCGTCGTTTCCTCCGCGCAGCGGATGACGAATTCCGCGCCGCCGGTGGTTTCCTCGGCGGTAAATACCGCGTCATACCGGTCCCAGTCTCCGGGCCGGATCATAACCTCCGCGGACGCGGAAACCTTCCCCTTTTCTTCAATGCTCAGCGTCAGCAAAGTTTCCCGTTCGGCTTTTGCAAACATATAAAAGCGGTATGTCTTGCCCTTTTCCTGAGGAATGCCGCAGAAACCAATGTTCCGGATGCCGCCGCCCGCACTAAAATCCACCCGCAGGGATACTTTCCGTTTCGGGTTCAGCGTGTTCTCCGGATCCGGGATCATCTCCGCCCGGTCAGCATACCAGGCAGGCACCGGCGTCGGCATCATTCCGTTGTCCTTTACCCACTGGGTCATTCCTTCTCCGTTGTTGAACTCCTCAATCCAGCCGGTGGGAGATACGAATGTTTTGCCGCCGTCCTCCGAAACGCATCCTTCAGGCATCAGCGAATCCTCGAAGGACCGGTTCCGAAGCATCTCAGGATAAAGTCCGCCGTCGCCTGCCCGGCTGATATCTTCAAAAAAGAGGCCGTAAAGATCTGATGCCACGGGAAAACGCGTTTCTTTCGTTCGGATATTCATTCTGCTCATGGTGATCCCTCCGTCTGTTCAGATAAGTTTCAGTCTGCTTTGCCCGTTCTGCCTTTGTTCGGGATCCGGACGAAATAATGGCCTTTGTCCTGTCCGATGATCCGCCCGCCGTTGTTCAGCATCACATGCAGGGAAGCCGGATTGTCCAGGTTTACCCGCAGGTAGATCTCTTCTTCCGGAACGATCTGATAAGCTTCCTCCAGAGTCAGGCGCAGGCCTTCCGTTCCGTAGCCCTTTCCCCGGAAGGGTTTCGCGATGAAATAGCCGATATGCCCGGCGCCGGTCCGCAGGGATTCGCACAGATAATGCCGGATCCGGAACTGGCCGATGATCTCATCATCCTTCCAGAGGAAGAGAAAAGTCTCCGGCACATAACCTTCCGGAAGATTCTTTCCTTCCATGAAATTCATCATGGCTGGAAACGCCTTGTGTTCAAAGTCCTCCCGGGAAACTCCGTGAAAGGAATTGGTCAGGCCGTTTTCATCCTCCGGCATATCCCGGACGAACTGCCATTCCTTTTCCAGGTCTTCCGCGTTGAGTTTTTTGAGATAAAGCATAACCGCTGCTCCTTATAAAGCTCTTCCCAGGTTAATCTCCATATATCCGCAGGTGAACGGGAAAAAGTCAAACTTCTCGGTGCCTGTGTGGACCGCGCCGTTTCGTTCGTACCACTTCCGCAGGACGGTGTTCTCCTCGACGATGCTCAGTTTCATCACGCTGCAATGCTGCTCTCTGGCGGTCTTCGCCGAATGCTTCAGCAGCGCTTCGCCGATGCCCCTGTGCCGGTATTCCGGCAGCACGGAAAGGCTGCCCAGTTCGCAGGTCCCGTCGCCGTTCAGGCGCAGGGAATAATACCCGCAGATCCGGCCGTCTTCCTCGTCCAGGTACATGAGCCTGTGCTCACCGAACATATGCCAGGCCAGTCTTTCTTCCGTCGTGGCAAAAGCGGTAAACCGGGGCGCGTTCTCCTCGGTAAAGCCGAACTCATCCGCCACCGTCTGAAAACTGTTCCGGATCACCTTTACACATTCGGGCAGGTCCGCCCGCTCCGTTTTCCTGATCATATGCATCACCGTCCCTGCAGGATTGTCACCATTTTATCTTCTTTGAACATATATGTAAACGAAATTCAGAATCTGATCCAGTCCTTTGGACAGGAATTCCCGGTCCCGGACTGCAAACGGATGGCCTGTGTTGAACCAGTCTTCCCAGGCCTCATCATAGCATTCGCCCTCCGTAACCGTGATGTCGCACTGATCCCCGCATTCTGCTTCAAGCAGTCCCTTCCACCATGGCACGGTTCTGAAGCAAAGCGCGTCGTCCCCCTCTGCCCAGGTCTCAAAGAGGTCCTTCATTCCGCCCGTCGGTTCTTCCTTCAGGCCCGGAACCACGATCATCACCTGTCCGCCTTTACGGACAAAGGGCAGGATCTTTTCAGCAAACACGCCCTTTTTGCAGCCGAAATAGTGATAGGCGTCCACACTGACGATGGCGTCGAAAAAGCCGTGTGCGAACGGCATATTCATCGCGTCCCCGTGGATCGGGATAATCCGGTTCTCCAGGTCCAGGCTTCGGATCCGTTTATAATTAGCCGTGGCTGAAACCCACAGATCGAAGGCGTATACCTGTTCTGCCGGCGTTTCGTTCGCCATGAACACAGAGGTCAGCGCCATACCGCAGCCCAGGTCCAGCGTCCGGTCATAGCAGGGGCTTGCCGGCGCCCTGCGGATCAGTTCATCCAGCAGCCGGAACGAGTTCGGGCCCATCAGGCAGTCCCTGGTAAAGTATTGTCTGTATTTTTCGCATCTGCACATGCTGTCACTCCTCCCTTTTTCCTTCCTTCAGCACAATCACGGCGTCAGGATCAAATTTCCGGTCCATGGTATGGGCCGCTTTCCGGTTTGCCACGGTATCAAAGATGATCGAGAAATCATAGTCCGGGGGATAAAGCTCCGCGGCCGGCACCAGCAGTTTCAGCCGGTTGTGCTTCACGGTCATTTTCCGCCCCCGGAACTGGATGACCACGTTCCCGTCGTCGTCCGCCGGCTGATAGACAATCGCGTTCTTTTTGTCCGGCAGCAGCATCACGCTGTCACCCATCGTGAATCGTTCGAACGTTCCTTCCGTTTTCGCGGAAAGGCGCTGCAGGCGTCCCGCGGGAATGCGCATCGGTTTCCGTGCCGTTTCCGGTTTGGCGCCCGGTCCGTGATCGGCCACCTGCCGGGCCCGGGAAAGCAGACTCTCGTCCATACCGAGGCGGCGGGCAATCTCAATTGCGCAGCTCTCACCGCTCATGCCCAGTTCCAGATGATACAGGGGCATCAGGGAGACCTGGTCAAAGGCCATCCGCGCGGAGATCACATGCTCCGTCTGTTCCGCCCATTGTTTGATCTGCGGATCGTGGGTCGTCACCATGAAGAAACATCCCCGGCGGAGCAGTTCCTCCAGAATCGCCGCGGCAAGGCCGGAACCCTCCGCCGGATCCGTTCCGCTGCCCAGTTCGTCCAGCAGTACCAGGCTGTCCCGGCTGCACTCGCCCAGGATGCGGATCACATTGGTCATGTGTCCGGAAAAAGTGGACAGGTTCTGGCTGATGCTCTGGCTGTCGCCGATGTCGCACAGCACCCGGTCCATCAGGCCGATCACAGTTCCTTCCCCGCAGGGGATATGAAGTCCGCTCTGCGCCATCAGGGTCAGCAGGCCTACGGTCTTGAGACAAACGGTCTTGCCGCCGGTATTCGGCCCGGTCACGGCAATCCCGCAGTCCGGCAGGCTCAGTTCCAGATTCAGCGGCACGCAGGTCTCCCGGTCCAGCAGCGGATGCCGGGCGTCCGCCAGGCGGATCCGGCGCTCCCCGGTCAGCTCTGCCGGACGGGCATTCATTTCCATGCTCAGCTTGGCCCGGGCAAAAAGCACGTCAAGATCCGTCATGACGCGGATCGCGTCACGCAGCGCCGTTTCTTCGGAAGCGACCCGGTCGCTGAGTTCCCAGAGGATCCGCCGTTCTTCCGTCTCGATATCAATCTGCAGCGTTTCCAGCGCCTGCCGCGCGGCCTGTACAGCGGACGGTTCCATGAAAACAGTGCCGCCCTTTCCGGAAGTATCGACCACATGCCCCGGGAATGTACTCTGGAAACGTTTCTGCACCGGAATGACGAAGATCCCGTTCCGCTGGGTGATATAACTGTCGGCCAGTTCCTTTTTATGGTGAAGCAGGATCTGGTTGAGTTTTTCCCGGATCCCCTGTTCCGTATGCTCCCGCTGCCGTCGCAGGTTCCTTAACACGGGAGAGGCGTCGTCCAGCACGAGGTCCTCCCGGATGGAGCGTTCAATTTCGCTTTGCAGGCCGTCCAGATCCGGCAGCTCCGTATGCCAGGATGCGATGCCCGCACTCCAGATCTGCGCGCCCTGAAGATAGCGGCGAAGCCGCTGGATCGTCGAGCAGAACCGCGCAATGGAAGTCAGCTGGGCCGGCAGCAGCATACTGCCCTGAGCCGCCCGGATCAGGCCCGTGTCTGCTCCCTCCGTTTCAGCCAGCGGCGGAGTACCCGCGTTTTCCATCACGCGGCGTGCGGCGGTGGTTTCCTCCATGCGGGCCCTGCAGAGCCCTTCGCCGAGGATCGGTTCGGTTGCTGCCAGGCGCTGCTTCGCGCTCTGTGAGACCGCCTGGTCCTGAAGTTGTTGAATGATCCGGTCAAACCCGAGTGTTATCATATCCTGTGTCATGGTATCCCTCTGTTCGTTATATGATGGACATGAACAGAGTATCGGAGAATGCGGCACAGGGAAAAAAGCATACAAAAAAGTGCCCGGTTACGATCCGTACCGCGTCATGGCATCAGCAAACAAGCTGTCATGTCACAGCTTTCTTTGTTCAACCATGTTCTCCGTTACAGGACCGTCTCCAAACACTACCTCCGGGAGATCTTTCCGTTTTCCGGTATCTCCTCATTCGTGATTATAGTAATGCGGATCTCCGCTGTCAATACGCTTTATTTTGCTTTCTTGATGATCTCCGTATCGTTGGCCAGGCTATCCAGGTCATAGACAAAGAGAATCGCTTTCGTATCGCTGCTGCGGGCCAGCGCGTCGGAAAAGATGCCGGAATCATACCGCGCGTCCACCGCGATGATGCGGCGGAAATGCTGGCTTAACAGGGGCAGCAGGCAGTTTGCCATGGAGTCCTTGTATACGATCAGGGTGCCTTCCGGCGCGTCCTCACGCTCGATGATCAGCGTACCGTGATTGCCGTTCAGATAGACTGCGTAACCGTCCCATCCAGTTGCGCTTTCCGGGAAAATCAGCTTGTCGGACTGCGTTTCACCTTCCCGGTCGATCGCCGTCATGGTCACAGCTGAATCCGGTTCCGCGCAGGCCAGAGTATCCTCCCACAGGGCCGGAAGGCCGGACCGGGAAAGCGTGGTGCCTTTAAAGCCGGAATACTCGCTCAGGCGGAAACTCTCCAGCGGAAGCGGTTCGTAACCCAGTCTGTCCGCAAGCGCAAGATACGCCTGGTAGGCTCCCTGCAGGGTCCAGTGGTGGTCCGTCTTATAATACATGGATTCCGGATCTGCGTTGAAGGCTTCCGGCATGGTGACCATGTTCGGATAAGATTCCAGGAACGTGTAGTTTTCCTCTTCCTGGTCATATGTCCGGGCGATCACCGGAATCATCCTGTCCCGCATAAGGTAACCGTGGGTCCGGGGGCTGAGCAGCAGCCAGGGCACGCCGGCTTCGTCCGCAATCTTGCCGAACCGGCGCAGTTTTTTCTCGATTTCTCCGGTTGCGGCCCGCACCGGCTGTTCCACCAGGGCGCCTGATGCATACCAGGCGCCGAGCTGTGTATTGCGTCCGGCCAGGAACTGGACGCTGCTGTCCAGCGCCACCAGCGCCTGACGGCCGGGAATATGGTCTGTCAGGAAGGATTCCGTATCTTTGTCCGTTTTCCAGTTTTCCAGCGACACGGCAGGGCGGTTCGCCAGATAGCGCCGTTCCCATTCGCTGAACTCGCCGCCGTGCGCAATGAGCGCAGCAATGCCGAGGGCAAGCAGGACGAGCAGGCCGCAGATTACAGCCAGGCTGTCCGGAATCTGTTTCTTCTGTTTTTCCACAAGCTCATCCTCCTTCCGTCAGAACTGGAAATAGACAAAGGGCGCGTATCCCTGGGATACAAGCGCAGCAAGGCAAAGAAGCATCAGAATCGGTACAGCAAACCGCCATTCCGCCACCTTCGGCAGCCGCGGAGCAAAGGAAATAAACGCGCACAGGAGCAGCAGCGGCGCAAACGACACACAGGTCAGCACCGTCTGCGCGGAAGCAAATCCCGCCGTGCCGAACATAGCCCCGAACAGCGGCATGCCGAAACCGGAGAACAGGCCCCAGCCAAGCAGTACCGGCAGGTAGGTCAGAATCTGGCGCAGCGCGGACGGGATCTTTTCCGTCCACGGTTTATTTACGATCAAACGTTTTTCCAGAATCAGCAGCACGCCGAAATAGATCCCCCAGAGGACAAAATGCCAGCCGGCGCCGTGCCACAGGCCGGTCAGCGCCCAGACGATCATCACGTTCAGGTCCCGGCGCCAGGTCTTGCAGCGATTGCCGCCCAGCGGGATATAGACATACTGGGTAAACCAGGTTGTCAGGGAGATATGCCACCGCCGCCAGAACTCCGTCAGGCTGGTGGATCGGTACGGATGATCAAAGTTCTCCGGGAACACGAAGCCAAGCGCCTCGCCCAGTCCGATGGCCATATCGGAATAGCCGGCAAAATCAAAATAGATCTGGAAAGAAAACGCAATCAGGCCGAGCCAGGAGCCCAGGGCGCCCGCCTGGGTGAGATCGGCGTTCATCTGGCCCCAGAAGCGCCCCAGCGCATCCGCCAGCAGCACCTTCTTGGCCAGTCCGACTGTGAATCGGCAAAGGCCCTTACGGATCTGTGTCCAGATTGGTCTCTGATGGGCGATCAGCTGCGCTTCCAGATCGGTATATCGGACAATCGGTCCGGCGACCAGCTGCGGGAAAAGCGCCAGATAAACCCCGAATGTCACCGGATTGCGCTGAGCCTTTGCGTCTCCGCGCCACACATCAAGGACATAGGACAGCGCCTGAAAGGTAAAGAAAGAAATGCCAGCCGGAAGCAGCGGCGACCTGAACCCGGTCCTGATTCCGGTC
Organism: uncultured Oscillospiraceae bacterium; assembly: GCA_964624445.1. GTDB lineage: Bacteria > Bacillota > Clostridia > Christensenellales > Aristaeellaceae > Aristaeella. Next base: position 40,505 of record CAZUXV010000003.1, read on the forward strand.
AGATCCTGAAAAGCGCCGTTGAAAAAGCCGGCATATTTGAACCAGAACAGCGGCAGCAGATCCAGCACGATCACCAGCGCCAGGAGCCATTTCCGTTTTTTTCCGCCCCGGCTGATCAGCAGCACCCCGCCCCAGCTGACCAGCATGCACCACGCCAGCAGCAGGAGCCACTGCGGATTTCCCCAGCCATAAAAAAGCAGGGATGCCGCAAACAGAAATGGCATCCTTGCTTTGGCCGGTATGAGCCGGTATCCCAGCACTACGCAGGGCATGAAAAGAAGCAGATAGGTTAACGAGCTGAATACCATGGAAGACTTATTCCTCCTGAAGCAGTAAACCGGCCTCCTGCGGATCCGGCGCGGCAACGGACAATACGACCAGCAGGTCTTCCCGCTGTACTTCCGCCAGATTCAGGGTGCGGTATGCTTCCGCCTGATCCGGGTAATTCTGGGTCATATGCAGGCGGTACTGGCGGTAGTCTTCCAGCTTTTCCGCCACGACTTCAGCGGCTTTCTCATCCTTGGCGCGGAGCAGAATGATCTCCCGTCCGGAGAGCGAGTCGTGACCTGTCAGATAGGCGAAATCCGTATATTCATCCGGTTCGATTCCGAGCACGTCCAACAGATCTTCCTCTGTCATCTGAATCAGGTTCTCCCCGTCCTCGGCGATCCGGATCGCCTTGCTCATGAGCGGGCCGGGCGTTTTTTCCGCGCAGGCAACGGACAGCACAAAACATAAGACCATCAGAATGGTCAGGATCTTTTTCGTCATGGCTCACTCACTCCTCTCAGCGTCAGGAAACCCCAGATGAAACGCGGCGGATCATTCCCCGAGATCGGTTTCGGAAGCAGTTTCTTCTTCCGCGAACGGATCCCAGAGTCCGAGATCGTACTGTTCCTGAGCGTAATCCTTCATACACTGGATCCAGACGGCAATGCCGTCCTCATTCAGGTGGCAGACCTTGTCGTTGGAATAATCCAGCCTCAGCAGATTGTCTTCTCCCTTGAGCGCTTCGGCGATTTCGATATAATGCGCGCCGTTCTTCTCGCAGGTCTCTTTCAGCATGGCGTTATAAACGTCCAGCTGATCCTGGTATTCCGGCCGTTCCTTCTCCGTCGCGAAGTTCTCCGTCACCGGCGTTTCGGAGAAGAAATAAACCACCGAGTTCGGAACAAATTCTTCCTTCATCCTGGTAAGGATGACTTCGACATAGGAGATACTTTTCTCGGGTTTTGCGGCGACCGGGTCGTTCAGTCCCAGCAGGATAAAGATCCTTCGGGGCTGGATTTTCTCCGCGATGCCGTACATGGACAGCTGCCGTCCGCGGTAGTAGAAGAGGAAATCCCCGCTGGGCGCGTTTTTGCTTGCCGCATACAGGCTGATACTGCCGGCGCCCACGATTGTGGTCTTCCCGAGGAAGGTCTCGTCTTCCTGCTTCATCGCGTCAACATAATGCTTGAAGGCTTCCATCCGGGAATCCCCGAAGAACACGCTGTCGTCATAAAAACTGAGCAGTGTGCTGTCGTCAAGCCTTTCCGCAAACGCGAAGGGAATGCACGCGAACACCAAAATAAAGGCAATCAGCCGAACAAAATGCTTCAAATATCTCTCTCCTCAGTCGCCGGTGGCCTTCTCTACCCGACTACATTATACAATACCGGCTTCACAAAAATGATTACGGAAAAGTTAAATCTCTGTTTCCATTTTTTGCAAATCCGACTGCGGTAAACCCCGCAGTCAGCATTCAGCAATATAACGTTTTTACAGAAAGAAAGATTCCGGGATCATACACCGGCCCGGTTGTCAGACCAGCTTTCGGATCCTGACCATATATCTGCTCTTCTTTGTCTCATATTCAATTCCGTCGTAAACGGCTTTGCCGAAACCCCGTACGGAAAAGATATCGCCTTCCTTCAGCCGGGCGCTCCGGTCCGTAATCATCCGGCCGTTCACAAAGACCTTTTCAGCCGCGAACAGCTTGTCCGTCTGTCCGCGGGACAGGTTGGCAAAGGCAGCGATCACCGCATCCAGCCGTTCCGACGACACGTTCACCCGCAGCGTGGCATACCGCGGCTGAAGCTCCGGCACATCCGCCGCCGTGATTTCCGCGGTCACTGTTGTCCGGCGCACCTGGTTCAGGGAAGAAACGATCATATCCGCGGCTGAACTCAGGCAGATAAGCCAGGCCCGGTGTTCCCGGATCAGGATATCGCCGATCAGGCTTCGTTCAATCCCCAGGCCCAGAACGGCTCCGAGATAATCCCGGTGCGTCAGCTCTTCCGCGTACTTTTCCGATTTCGGTTTGACGGCAATCACGCTGACCGGCGGATCCGGCGGTCCCATTTCCGTCTCAATCCCGGCGGCCAGGAGCTTTCGTTCCGCATTCTCATATCCTCCTGTCAGAATGAAGGAAAAACCGGCCGATTCTTTGCTGCGAAGGAAATCGTCCTGCTCCGCCAGAGAAAGGAAACCGGAATACTGCCAGTCGCCGGTCTTCTCGCTCCTCCGGCAAAGATCCAGCAGATGCCGGAGCATTACGTCATTTGTCGGTGTCATTTATTTGCTCCTGATCTTCAGGGTTTTCAGGTATTCCTTCTGTTCCGGCGTAATCCGGTAACTTTCAATCGCTTTCTGGATCGCCTTGTTGTGCGTCCAGTGATCCAGCCGGCGGTTTTCAATAAAGGGCAGCACGGCGTCATACTGCTTTGCCAGCGCGGTCGCAAAATACCAGGCTGTCATCATGTTGACATAGTATTCTCCGGAACGGATATCAGCAACCGCTTCCGGATATGCAGGATCAAAATCATCGTCCAGATAGTGTTCCATCAGCATGCCGATCCCGAACCGGATTATATAGGTCTCCCCGGACGCGATCCATTTTTTGATAGGCTGGAGCAGCTTGGTCCGGTGCTTCCGGAACACCTTCGGCGACATCTGGTCGCAGGTGGCCCAGTTGTCCACATACGGCAGGAAACGCTCCAGTGCAGCCAGGCATTCCGCATAATCCTTCATGCCGGAGAGAATGAACGCGTGCAGCTGGTTCTCGTCAAAGTAGCGGTGCGGCAGGTCGTTCAGGAATGCGTCAATTCCTTCTCTCCCGGCCAGTTCCTTTGCCATCCGCCGCAGTTCCGGGGTCCGTACCCCGATGATGCTTTCCGGCTTTACCGTCGGAATAATCTTTTCCTGCATCTCCCGGTACTTCAGGTCCTGCAGGCTGAACAGTTCTTTCCGGATCTCATCAATCATCCCGTTCATCTCCTTTTTCCTTTGCATCAGAATAGACCACGCTTTCATCGGCATAATCAAACTGCACAGTATTG
>CAZUXV010000004.1:0-42527 GCA_964624445.1 uncultured Oscillospiraceae bacterium
CGCACGGAGACCGCCGCCGTGGTCTCCGCCGCGCTGGTCATGCAGCTGTGGGGAGTTTTGAAACAGCGGACCTGCCGGTCGCTCCTTCTGCTGTAGAATATGTCTTTCTGACACATGCCCATATTGACCATTCGGGACTGTTACCGCTTCTTTACCGTCAGGGCTTCAGAGGACGGATTTATGCGACCGCTGAAACGATGAATCTGTGTTCCATCATGCTTGCAGACAGTGCGCATATTCAGGAAACCGACGCTTCGTATGAAACAAAAAAGAATCTTCGTCACAGCGGTGCCGAAGTTGAACCGCTTTATACAACTGAAGACGCCGCAGCCGTGATGGAGTTGTTTCGTCCCTGTAAATACGGCGAAATCATGATGGTTGACGACGGTTTATCTGTCAGATTTTCCGATGCCGGCCATCTTTTGGGCTCATCGTTTATTGAACTGTTCATTGAAGACTGCGGGCAGATGCGAAAACTGGTATGCAGCGGGGATGTCGGCAATACAAACCAGCCGATTATCAATAATCCGCAGCCGGTTTTGGAAGCTGATTATCTGATTATTGAATCCACATACGGAACACGGTTCCATGATTCCGTACAATCTCCGATTCCCGTACTGACCGAATTGCTTCATAAAACCTTCGCAAGGGGAGGCTCCGTCATTATTCCGTCCTTTGCTGTCGGACGAACACAGGAACTGTTGTATTTTTTCCGTGAAATCAAACAAAACCATCTCCTGCCTGAATTTGAATCTTTTCCTGTTTATGTGGACAGTCCGCTTGCGAATGAGGCAACCGCCGTTTTCCTTCAGTGCGATCCTGCATGCCTGGATCAGAAAACCCGGGATATTATGGCTTCCGGACAGAATCCGATTTGGTTCGACGGTCTGTTTACAACCGTATCTTCCGAAGAGTCCAAAGCGCTGAACGCGGATAAAACACCGAAAGTAATTATCTCTTCAGGCGGAATGTGCGAAGGAGGACGGATTAGGCACCACCTCAAACATAATCTCTGGGAAAAACGAAATACCATCCTGTTTGCCGGTTATCAGGCAAACGGCACACTGGGACGGATCATCTATGACGGAGCGTCTTCCGTAAAAATCTTCAATGAGACAATCGATGTAAAAGCAGAAATCGCGCTTCTTGCAGGTATTTCAGGACATGCCGATCAAAACGGCCTGCTCCGGTGGATCGCTTCTTTTGAAAAAAAACCTGAATATATTTTTGTGAATCATGGTGATGATGCATCCTGTACCGCATTTGCGGAAACCGTAACCGAACAGTTCGGAATTCCTGCGTTCGCTCCGTATTCAGGATGCCAGTATGATCTGCTCAAAAACGAATGGATCCGTCTGACGGATCCTGTATACAAAAAATCAAAAACGGATATCGTAGAAACCTCTTCACACAGGAAAAAGGAATCAGCATACAATGATCTCAGAGATGCTGTTCTGGCGCTCGACCGATATACTTCGACGCTCAGCGAACACAGTAACCGGGAACTGAAAGAACTGACAGCCAGGATCCGGGATCTGATCAGTGATCCGGATTGAATTCCGGATCTCCGGGCAGATGAACATGTTCCGCGGCCATTCTTCTGCGGGCATCCGTCATATCCGCATAATGCTTTCTCGTCGTATCGACGGAAGTATGGCCCAGAACATCTGCAACCAGGTAAATATCTCCTGTTTCATTATATAAATTTGTCGCATAGGTACTTCTGAGCTTATGAGGACTGATCCGTGTTTTCAGCGGCGCCGCGACAGCGGCGTATTTTTTGACAAGGTTCTGTATAGCGCGCTGTGTAATTCTTCGGCGCTGAAGACTCAGAAAAAGCGCATCTTCATGTCCCGGAACCGTTTCTGTTTTTTCTCTCTCCTCCAAATAATCCGCCAGCGCTTCAGCGACTTCCGGAGGGAAATACAGAACCACCTGATTGCCGCCTTTTCGGGTTACGATAAATGCGTTGTTTTCCAGATCAACATCCCCGATATTCATCCCGACACATTCGCTGACCCGAATACCGGTGCCAAGAAACAGCGATATAATCGCATAATCGCGTTTCGCAGTGATCCTTTGGAATTTTTGCTGATGTTTTGTCAGCTGGTCACCGGACTGCGCCTGTTCCAGGATGCGGATCATTTCTTCCTTGTTCAGACGGATGATCGGTTTCTCATGAACTTTGGGCAGGGGAACAAGTTCCGTTACATTTGACGCAATTCTTTGGTTTTTGAACAGATAATCATAAAAAGAACGTATTGTACACAGTTTTCTTTTGATGGCAAGTTCATGATTGACGATTATTTTGTTAGGTACCGAATCATCCTCTGCATTTTTCAGATAATACGTCAGGTATTCGGTGTAGGCAATGATATCGCTCCGGGTCAGTTTTTCAAGATCCTGATCGTTCAACAGTTTCAGATCTTTTTCAGAAAAACCGATGCGTTCATCATGAAGAAAGGTGAAAAAAGTATTCAGATCGATCGCATAGGCAAGGCGTGTCAGCGAACTGGTCGATATAGCAATCGACCGAAGAAAGTCAGAACAGGCCTGAGGGAGGCTTCGCGTAATTTCCCGAATCTGAAGAATACGTTTGGCATCAATTTGATCCCTGTAGCGATTAACGCGCTCTGCCATCAGAAACGCTCCTTTCTGCCGGTTCTGTCCGAATGGATTTAAAATATAACATAACTATTCGTAAAACTGTGGTTTAGCGAATAGTTGTATCTTCCTGTTCATCTTATCATTCAGACGGATAATTGTCAAACAGATATTCCTGCAGCTTTTACATGATACGGACAGATAATTGTTTCTGAAACCGTTATTCCCCATTCAGCACAACGGTCTGATAGGCATGACCAGTAGCCGGGAGGAAAAGACTGATAATATCGTCAGTTCTGATTTTCAGACTTGACGTACATACGCAGGGATGGCAGCCGATATACTCCCCTTTCAGCACGTCTTCATCGATCAGCAGCTGAACGCAATGGTTTGAGTCATTCATCAGACCCATGATACTGACAGCGCCGGGTTCGATATCGAGATATTTCAGCATGTCCTGAGGTTCTGCGAAAGAAAGGCGGGCTGAATGGATCTGTGCAGACAGTTCTTTTGTTTTAAATTTCTTGTCTCCCGGCATCATCAGCAGATAAAACGCTGTTTTCTGCCGGTTGCACAGGAAAAGATTCTTGCATATCAGAACGCCGAGCACCGCGTCAATTTCATTGCAGGCTTCCATATTGTCCGCCCGTTCATGATCGGTTCGCTGATAAGTGATTCCGAGCGCATCCAGATAATCATATGTTCGGATTTCACGTTCAAGCCGTCCGGTTATTTCAGACGGTCTTCCTTTATACAGTTCCATTTGGTGTTCCTGTCTGATGCATTGACTGCACGGCCGTTTCATGAGTACCTTCAGGATCGGCATTGATCCGTCTGTATTCATCGATCGCGGCCCGTGCCAGTTCATCGCATCTGTTGTTTTCCGGATGATCCGAATGGCCTTTGACTTTCAGAAATGTGACATTGTGCTTGCTCGTCTGAGCCGACAGGATGAACCAGAGGTCCTGGTTTTCAACCTTTCCGCCTCCGCTGGTTTTCCATCCGTTCTTTTTCCAGTTATCGATCCAGTGGTCATTAAACGCCTGTACCAGATAATTGCTGTCAGAATACAAATTGACGTTGCAAGGCTCCTTCAGCGCACCGAGACCGCTGATCGCAGCGAACAATTCCATCCGGTTGTTGGTGGTGCCGGCCATATATCCGCTCAGTTCTTTCCGGTGGGGACCGAACTCAAGAATTGCCGCCCATCCGCCGGGGCCCGGATTACCGCTGCAGGCTCCGTCCGTATAGATATTGACTGTCTTTCTGTTCTCTTCCATGCCCTGGCCCTCAGTCAGATTCCTTGGACATTTCACGGCTTTTATTGGCGCAGGCTTCCATCGCGTCCATAATCGCCGCCCGGAATCCTTTTCGTTCAAGGGCTTCGACTGCTTCAATCGTCGTTCCGCCCGGCGAGCAAACGGCATCTTTCAGTGCGGCGGGATGAGTTCCGGATGAAAGCACCATCAGAGCACTTCCGAGAACGCTCTGAGCAGCCATTTCATAGGCATAAACACGTGGAATTCCTTCTTTTACCGCCGCATCAGCCATGGCTTCGATCATCATATAAACATAGGCCGGACTGCTTCCGCTTACAGCAACAACGCCGTCAAACAGTCGTTCGGGAAGCACTTTGGTTTTTCCGACGGAATCAAAGATGCCTTTTGCATAGTTGAAATCTTCTTTTGAAAAAGTGGTGTTGTCACAGATGGCAGTCATCCCCTCGCCGACCAGTGCGGGCGTATTCGGCATTACACGAAGATAGGTGGCCGTTGTTCCGTAAAGCGCATTTTCAAGCATGCTCACCGTCCAGCCTGCCGCAATACTCAATACGGCTTTTCCGTTCAGTGCCGGGCGGATTTCGTCGATTACGTCTTTTACATAAATCGGTTTGATCGCAAGAATGATGAGATCTGCCCTTTCAGCGACCTCCAGACAGTCCCGGGCCGTCAATACGCCGGGAATATCCTCTTCAAGCTCCTGAAGGCGCCTGGCGCTTGTGTCGTACGCAACGATGGCGGAAGATTTTACATAGGAAGCTTCAACAATCCCGCGCAGGATGGCGGATCCCATATTACCGGTTCCGATCATTCCGATTGTATTGATCATGATATGCCCCTCCACTCGCTTAATAAATGGATTATAGCACGAAAGAAGCCGCCTGCATAGCGGCAGGCGGCCCATGCCTTCAATGAATTCTACAGGATAAATTTCCGAATATCCATCGGTTTGTTTTCACCTTTCAGCCGATCATTGACATAAGCTTCGTCGATTTTCAGCTCAAACGGTGGCATGTTTTCATCACCGGCATTGAATAATACGTCTTCAAGCAGCTGTTCGAAGATTGCATGAAGTCTTCTTGCGCCGATATCTTCTGCATTTTCGTTTGCATTGCATGCAGCTTCCGCAATCGCTGAAATGGCGCTGTCTTCAAATTTGAGCATGACCTTGTCCACTGCAAGCAAAGCTTCATACTGCTTGGTAAGCGCGTTTTCGGGAACGGTCATGATCTGCATGAAATCCTCTTTTGTCAGGCTTTTCAGATGTACGTGTACAGGGAAACGGCCCTGAAGCTCGGGAATCAGATCTGAAACTTTGCTTACGTGGAATGCACCTGCAGCAATAAACAGCATATGGTCCGTTTTGACTGCTCCGTATTTGGTGTTGACTGTACAGCCTTCGACGATCGGCAGGATATCGCGCTGCACGCCTTCCCTGCTTACATCCGGTCCATGTGCGCCGTTGCTGCCTGCAATCTTGTCAATTTCATCAATAAAAACAATTCCGTTCTGTTCTGTACGCTGAACAGCTTCCTCCTGAACAGCGTCGCTGTCGATCAGTTTTGCCGCTTCCTGATCTGTCAGGATTTTTCGCGCTTCACGGACTTTGACGTGTCTCATCCTGGTCCGCTTTGGCATCATGTTGCCCATCATATCGCCGAGGCTGATACTGCTTCCGCCGACTTCAAGCGTGGGAGCTTCCTCTTCTACTTCAAGTTCAAGTTCTGTATCTTCAATCTCTCCATGGAGAAGCTGCTGCCTGATATCTTCTTTTTTTCTGGCGAGCGCTGTAACTTCCTCGTTGCTGGTCTGCTGTTCTTTCTGCTTTCCCAGCAGAAAATCAAGCGGATTTGAAGCTGTGCTGCTTTTTTTCGGTCCGTGCGCGAGGATCTCGCTCAGACGTTCTTCTGCAAGCACTCTGGCCCGGGGCATAACACGCTCTTCATGTTCTTTCCGCACCATTCTGACCGCGTTTTCCGTCAGATCCCTGACGATGCTTTCCACGTCCCGGCCTACATATCCGACTTCGGTAAATTTCGTGGCTTCGACTTTAATAAAAGGCGCGCAAACAAGCTTGGACAGACGTCTGGCAATTTCTGTCTTGCCAACGCCGGTTGGCCCGATCATCAGGATGTTTTTCGGAATGATTTCGTCCCTGAGATCTTCCCCTACCCTGCTGCGGCGATATCTGTTCCTGAGCGCGATTGCTACAGCCTTTTTTGCTTCATCCTGACCGACAATGAATCGATCCAGTTCATGTACAATCTGTCTGGGGGTCAGTTGCTGTTCGTTCATATTCTTTTTCTCCCTGAAGCATATTATACCGTTTCAACGATGATCTGATCATTCGTATAAACACAGATTGAAGCTGCGATATGCAATGCTTTTTCTGCGATCTCTGCCGCGCCGAGTTCTGTATTCTGGACCAGCGCCCGCGCTGCAGCAAGGGCATAATTCCCACCTGATCCGATCGCTGCGATTCCCTCATCCGGATCGATTACTTCGCCTGTTCCGCTCAGGATCAGCAGACGCTCTTTATTTGCAGCAATCATCATCGATTCAAGCTGTCTCATCGTCTGATCACCGCGCCAGTTTTGAGCAAGCGATACGGCGGCTTTTTCTAGATTTCCGCCGCATTGCTGCAGTTTTTCTTCGAATTTCTCGCAAAGCGTAAAAGCGTCTGCTACGCTTCCTGCGAATCCGACAACAACTTCATTGTTATAAAGCCTTCTCACTTTTCTTGCTGTCGTTTTGAAGATGGTGTGTTCTCCCATAGTAACCTGTCCGTCGCCTGCGATTGCGATCACACCGTCCCTTCGTACGGCACAGATTGTAGTCCCTTTGAATGGGCTTGACATAAATGTTTATCCTCCAGTCTTTCTGCTGATTTCTTTGATGCAGTCCAGTGCTCTTTCAGCGATTGCCTGATATCTTTCTTCTTTTTTTCTGATCCTTTTCTGACCGGGCTGAACAACAATCGGATCAATTAAACCGAATGAACAGTTCATTGGTTGGTAGTTCGGATTCGGTGTCGAAACATGGCGGCCCAGGGCGCCTATAGCCGTACAGGTCGGAAATACGGGAACTTCTTTTCCGTTCATCTCCGCTGCAAGCGCAATGCCGGCCACAAGGCCGCTGGCAGCACTTTCGACATATCCTTCCACACCGGTAATCTGTCCGGCAAAGAAACACTGTTTTCGGTCAATCATTTCGAATGATGCGTTCAGGAAGCCGGGGCTGTTCAGGAAGGTATTGCGATGCATAACGCCGTATCTTGCGTATTCTGCGTTTTCAAGGCCCGGGATAAGACCGAACACCCGTTTCTGTTCCGGGAATTTGAGCCGTGTCTGGAAGCCAACGATATTGTACATTGTATCCGAGGTATTGTCCTGTCTCAGCTGGACAACGGCGAAAGGTTCTTTTCCGGTATGGGGATCAATAAGACCGACCGGTTTCATGGGTCCGAAAGCAGGAACCATGAAGCCGCGTTTTGCCATGCTCTCGATGGGCATACAGCCTTCAAACACACGGTTCTCTTCGAAACCGTGAATTTCCGCAGTTTCCGCAGCAATCAGCTCGCGGATGAAAACTGTATATTCCAGTTCTGACATCGGTGCGTTCAGATAATCATTTCCGCGATTATATCTGCTCATACGGAACAGGCGGTCTTCATTCAATGATTCCTGCAAAACGATCGGCGCAGCAGCATCGTAAAAATTCAATGTGCCGAGGCCGGGAATATTGCTGATCGCTTCAGACATTTTTTCGCTGGTTAGGGGTCCTGTTGCAATGATAACAGGTCCTTCGGGAATGGAAGACGCTTCTTCACTGACCAGATCAATCAGCGGATGTTCCGCAATGGCCTTTGTGACAGCAGTGGAAAAAGAATTCCGGTCTACAGCCAGCGCTCCTCCTGCAGGAACGCGCGTGGCATCAGCGCTATGAATAATCAGCGAATCCATGATCCGCATCTCTTCTTTTAGCAGACCTACCGCGTTTGTAATCCTGTCTCCCCTGAAACTGTTGGAGCAAACCAATTCTGCCAGATCGTCCGAATGATGCGCAGGGGTCTTTTTGCCGGGCTTCATTTCGATCAGTTTTACCCGGATGCCCCGTTTTGCAAGCTGCCAGGCTGCTTCACAGCCCGCAAGGCCTGCACCGATTACCGTTGCGCGAAGATCAGTCATTGACTTCTTCCTCATTCTTCGCTACGACAGTTTTATGTCTGCAGTTTTCATTGGTGCAGAGATGAATGGTATCACCTTTGTTGTTCTTCTTCTCGATCATGTAATGACCGCATTTGGAACACTTTTCATCGACCGGCTTATCCCAGCTGACAAAATCACATTCAGGATAGCCTTCACACCCGTAAAACCGACGGTTTTTTCTGCTTGTTTTTTCAAGGAGCCGCTTTCCGCATAGCGGACATTTGGCATCAATATAATTGAGTATCGGCATTGTGTTCCGGCACTCCGGAAAATTCGGGCAAGCAAGGAAACGTCCGAATTTCCCCATTTTATAGACCATCATTGCGCCGCATTTATCACAGGGCACATCACTGACGTCGTCTTTTACTTCAACCTTTTCGATTTCTTTTTCAGCAACCGACAGGGTCGACTCAAATTCGGGATAGAATTCGCGAAGAATCTGTTTCCAATCCGTTTTCCCTTCTTCCACTTCATCAAGACGCTCTTCCATATTGGCGGTGAATTCGGTATCGATGATCTTTTTGAAATAGTTTTCCATCATCTCGGTAACCATAATACCGAGTTCTGTCGGGAAAAGACGTTTCTTTTCACGGGAAACATATCCTCGCCCGATAATCGTCGTAATCGTCGGCGCATAAGTGGAAGGTCTTCCGATTCCGTTTTCTTCCAGTGTGCGCACAAGACTTGCTTCAGTATAGCGGCTCGGCGGCTGTGTAAAATGCTGGTCAGTATGAATTTTCTGTACGGTAATCTTTTGTCCTTCCTTCAGAATCGGGAGCGTCATCTCGACGCTGTCTGTCGTTTCATCCGTACTTTCCTCATACAGCGTGGTAAATCCGGCAAAGACTTTATGCTCGCCGTAAAAACGCAGCCCGACATGCCTGTCGTTGATTTCGGCGGACATTGTTTCATATACGGCCGGCGCCATCTGGCTGGCAACATAACGGTTGTAAATCAGTCTGTAAAGCATGAATTGTTCCCGGCTCAGAGAGTTCTTGATTGATTCCGGTGTACGGGTTACGTCTGTCGGCCTGATTGCTTCGTGAGCATCCTGAGCGTTTTTACGTCCTTTGAATTCATTTTTCGTTTCCGGAAGGTATTCTTTCCCGTATTTTTCAGGAATAAAAGCGCGCAAAGCCGACATCGCTTCATCACTGATCCGGACGCTGTCTGTACGGATATATGTTACAAGTCCCTGGGCGCCCTCTCCCTGCAGGTCAACTCCTTCATAGAGCTGCTGAACAACCTGCATGGTCTTTGCCGTGGTAAAACTGAGTTTTCTTCCGGCTTCCTGCTGCAGGCTGGACGTGGTGAAGGGAGGCGCAGGCTGCCTTTTCTTTTCTTTTGTTTTGATTTCGGATACGGTAAATCTGCCTTTTTCAATGAGTCCGCGTATTTTTGATGCTTCTTCACTGTTATGTGTGGTTATCTTTTTTCCGTCAAGCGTGACAAACTTGGAGATAAAACATTCTTTGTTTTTCTTTTTTTCATCGAATACGCTGCATTCGGCGCTGATATCCCAGTATTCTTCAGGTATAAAGTTATCGATTTCCCGTTCCCTTTCTACAACCATACGGGTCGCAACGCTCTGAACCCGTCCTGCTGAAAGACCTTTTTTGACTTTTACCCAAAGCAGCGGGCTGATCTTATATCCGACCAGCCTGTCCAGCGCCCGTCTCGCCTGCTGGGCGTCAATTCTCCCCATATCTAGCTTCCGTGGATTTTTAATGGCCGCCTGTACGGCTTTTTTCGTCACTTCGTTAAACTCGATCCGGCAGGCCGCTTTCTCATCAACGCCAAGCACATGAAAAAGATGCCAGCTGATCGCTTCTCCCTCGCGGTCCGGGTCTGTAGCGAAATAGATCTGGGACGCGTTTTTGGCTTCTTTCCTGATTCGGCTTAAAATATCGCCGCGTCCACGTATGGTAATATACTTCAAATCAAAATCATGATCGATATCTACCCCCAGCTGACTCTTGGGGAGATCGCATACATGCCCCTGCGACGCTTCTACTTTATATCCTTTGCCAAGATATTTACCGATCGTTTTTGCTTTTGCAGGAGATTCGACAATGATCAGTTTTTGTTTTGTGGTCGCCATTGATATCAACCTCCGGATTGGATTAATGCTTTATCTTGTACTGTTTTCCAGGCAGCGCTTCGATTAAACCGCTGATCTGCAGCATTGTAAGGGTACTCATCAGCACAGGCGGATCAAGACAGGTACGTTCCAGCAGCTGCTCAAAACTAAGGTTTCCGGGTTTAAGTGCTCTGATAACGGCTGCCTGTTCAGGCGTCGATACGGATTCTTCGGCGGAGCAATCGATATTTTGCCTTACAGCGGATTGATTGTCAAGCCAATGAAGATCTGATAAAACATCTTCCGCTCCGGTGAAATAGATGCCGCCCTCCCGTAACAGGCGATGATTTCCTTCAAAATACTCAGAATCCGGTTCGCCCGGATATACGAATACATCCTTTCCCTGATCAAGCGCATGCTGTACGGATGTCATACTTCCGCTTCTGATTTTTGCTTCGATCAGGATCAGTGCGTGGGATATTCCGCATATAATCCTGTTTCGAAAAGGGAAATGCCAACCTGCAGGTTTTTCTCCCGGTGCGTATTCCGTCAGCATCAATCCGCCCTTTGAAAGAATGTCATCCTTCAGTCCGGTGTTTTCTCTCGGATAAACAATATCCAGACCGCAGCCTGTTACGGCAACCGTCGGGCTTCCGCCATCCATACAGCCCCGATGTGATGCGGCGTCTATTCCGCATGCCATACCGCTGACAACCGAAACACCGGCAATGCTTAAATCACAGGCCAGTTTCCTTGCCGCTTTCAGTCCCGAATAGGACGCGGCTCTGCTTCCGACCATAGCGACAATCCTGCGCTGAAGGCACTGAAGGTCGCCCTGATAAAAGAGAATCGGCGGATACTGATCTATTTCACGGAGAGCCTGAGGATATGTTTCATCGGTATATCGCAGAACACGAATTCCGTTTTTTTCCATAACGGTCCGCATCGTGTTCATTCTCTGGTCAGTTCCGTTGCTTTTCAGTATCTGGCAATATCTTGGAGAAACAATCTCTTGCAGATCTTTATCATCATGAGAAAAAGCATTGAAGAATCCTTCGGAAGAAGTATAAAGATTCAATATATCTTTTACCGTATCAGGAGGCATGGATGCAGAAGCAAGCCATGCGTCATAAATATTTCCGGATGGGTTAATCGTCAATTTGCTTCATCTCCAGTATTTCTGGTCGAGTTCGCGGTACTGAACGGCTTCTGCAACATGATTGGAAGAAATTGTTCCTGATCCGTCCAGATCGGCGATTGTTCTTGCCACTTTCAAAATCCGCTGATAAGCACGCATGCTCAGGTGAAGCGTATCAACGGCAGTGTTCAGGAGACGGATCGCTTCCCGGTCGGGCGTACAGAAACGTTTGACTTCAATATTGTTTAATTGAGCGTTGCAGTGCTTCCCGATGCTTTTATATCTTTCCTGCTGAATGTTTCGGGCCTTACTGACACGTGCGGCGACAACAGCTGAAGATTCCGAAGGCGTTGAATCGTTGATTTCCTGAAGCGGAACAGCATCCACTTCAATCTGCAGGTCGATCCGATCCAGCAGCGGTCCTGATATCTTGTCCAGATATTTTCTGATTTCGTTTGGGGTACAGCGGCAGATTCTCCGATTACTGCCGTAATATCCGCATGGGCATGGGTTCATGGCTGCAACAAGCATAAAAGAAGATTGGTACTGTGCCTGTTTTCTGACACGTGCGACAGATACCATACCGTCTTCGAGAGGCTGTCTGAGTGCTTCAAGCGCACTCCGTGAGAATTCGGGCAGTTCATCAAGAAACAATACGCCGTTATGGGCCATGGACGATTCGCCCGGTTTCGCATCCTGTCCCCCGCCGATCAGCGAAGCGACAGAAGCGTTATGATGAGGTGCACAGAATGGTCTTGTAACCATCAGGCCGCTTCCTGCCGGAAGCTTTCCGCATATGGAATGGATTCGTGTTGTTTCAAGTGATTCTTCAAAATTCATAGGCGGAAGAATACCGGGAATGCAGCGGGCAAGCATGGTTTTTCCACTTCCCGGAACACCGATCATCAGGATATTATGGCCGCCTGCTGCAGCGACTTCGATTGCTCGCCTGGCTCCTTTCTGCCCTTTGATCTGTGAAAGGTCATAACCGTTCACTGCTGCATTTTTCAACGTCTCAAAGGAAATCTGCTCCTGTTCAGTAATGCCCTCCAGTTGTTCAAGCCAGTCAATAACCTGAATAAGATTTCTGACCGGCAATATACGCATTCCCTGTATACAGGCAACTTCATTCGCATTTTTTTCCGGAAGGATCACATCACGGATACCGTTCTCCTTCGCACTGATTACCATGGGAAGCGCGCCGTTGATTGGTTGAACGCTTCCGTCAAGACTGAGTTCACCGAAAAAAGCAGTTTGTTCCAGATCAATACGGGAATCAGGGTGAAGCTGGTTTGTTGCGATCATGATTCCCAAAGCAATCGGAAGGTCAAAGGAAGGGCCCTCTTTCTTAATGTCAGCAGGAGCCAGATTTACTGTAATGCGTTCTGTTCCGACAGCCTTGCCGCTGTTGACGATTGCTGCCATAACGCGGTTTTTGCTTTCCCGGACAGACGTATCAGGCAAACCGATGATATCAATCATCGGCATTCCCCCGGTTGCAAAAACTTCCACATGAACAGGAAATCCGTTTACGCCGCCGACTCCGAAACTGAGTGTTTTTGCAAGTATCTCCGCCATCCTGTTTCCCTCCTTAGTACCAGATCCGCGCGAAATGCCGTCCGATATCAAGCCATGCATCAGATACATTCATTCCGCTGGCATAAGGGAAAAGAAGAATAAAGAATACTGCGGCAGCAAACATATATACCGTAGCAATGATAATACAGGTCTTTTCATATTTTCTTTCCTTCATATTGAAACAAAGGCATATGGCCGTCATCAGGAACGGAAGGCTGGCGAAATAATGATAGATATACGTTCCTCTAGGTACCAGAACCCAGGGAAGATACTGTGCGAGTATTCCGATAATCATAAAGAAATAACGGGAATCGCCTGATTTGGCATGAATATGCCAGAGATAATCATTATGAGCAATCCTGTATCTGTTTGTTCTGATCAATCGATAGATACATATCAGCAGCGCGGCAAGACCCGAATACCATATAACCGGATTGCCGAAAGCAAAAATGCTGTGATGAACGGGATAATCAGACGGCAGATACTGTTTGGAAGCATAGAACATAGGCTTCCCCATGATCGGCCACTGCCACCAGGGAGAGTAGAACGGATGATCCATTCCCAGCCCCGGCGTACTGTGATAATTCAGCATGTTTATCTGACAGCGCCATACTTCATTCAGATAATCAGAAATCGAATGAATTCTTTTGTAATTGTATGACATATAGGGAATATAGCTGATCAGATAGATGATGACCGGAATCACCACAAAGAACAATATGCACCAGAGGCAGATAACAGTTATTTTTCTCAGAATCAGATTAATCTGCAAATGAGTTTCTTGATCAGATCCGGATGTGTTCGTGTTGTTGTCCCGGTCTGCTTTCTTTTGATGGAATCTGATCATTCTGATACAATGCCAGAAGAAAATCACAGCAAGTCCAGCACCTGCATAAATACCAATCCATTTACTGGCGATTGCCAGTCCCATGAATAATCCGCTCAATGCCAGACTGACCAGCGAAACACGCAGTTTTTCGCGGATCATATCGGTCTGAACAAATCGCAGCATAAAGAAATATGCAAATATAATAAACAGCACAGGGAAACTGTCAATCGTTGCAATCTGCGTCTGCGTAAGATGAAAGCAGTCCAGTGCCATGAGGAGGCACGACAACACGGCCAGCCATGTCTTTTTTGTCAGTTGCTTTCCGATCAGATACATTCCCGGCAGCATCAGAATGCCGGCAAGAGCGCCTGCAAAACGCCATCCGAACGGCGTCATGCCGAAAACAGCAATCCAAACGCTGATCAATACCTTCCCAAGCGGCGGATGAGTTGTTTCATATGGAACTGTACCTTTCAGAAACTCATAACCTGTTCTGGCGTGGTATATTTCATCAAAATATGTACTGTTCCACCAGCTGGGCTGGATCTTTTCTGAAGAACTGTCAAAACCGACGGAAACGGCAGGAAGCCCTTCCATCGTATCCTGTTCATCGATTAACGCCGTAGCATCCGAATACAGTTCAGAATCTTTTTCCTCATTCAATCTGTCCGTAATCGTAACAGGCAGAACGGATCCGTCAGAATCCCTGAACAACAGTTCATTCAGTTTCAGTCCGAGCTGTTGTGCTGTCAGCCTGATATAGCGCCCATCAAAATGATAAATGTAATTCTCATCGGCATTATAATAATTTCTTGAGCCGTCGCCGTTATCGTCATATTCGGTTACGTATTTCCATTTCCAGCATTGCCCCTGATCCATCTGTGCCCATATTTCTTCTCCCCACTGGATACCGTCCTCGCTGGCTGAGAAAGAAAAATCGTTTCTGCTGACCTGAGCAAAATAGAGGATTTCAATATTTTTTCTTGATTCTCCGAGATCAAACACAATCTGTTCATTCGGACTGCTTGATGACCATGCCGTCTGTGGCGCTTTAGTGCTGCCGAGTGTTAGCAGACTGATCACGGAATAGACTGCGGTAATCAGGCCAAGTATAATCGTATCTTTTTTATTCCAGTGCAGTTTTCGGTCATTATGCCATTCATATTCATCTATGACAGGTTCGGCAGCCTTTTCTTTTGTTGTTTCTGAAAGAAACAGTTCCATACCCAACCATACGGCATAAACAGATCCGATGATATTCAGTAGACTGATCAGATCTGCAAACCATACAGTATCTTTGTTCAGATGTCCCAATTCGGAACCGAGACGGATGCTGTTGTCCAGTACAATCCATTCATTGGTAAACAGCGTGAAAGTAAAGATAAGAATGACATAAAGGATTCGCCTGTCTTTTTTCAGAACCCATGCAAAAGACAGAAGAAGCAGCGCCGGGAATATATATCTTTCATGCATTTTCACGCCGAAAACGTACAGAAGAATAAACAGAAGGCCGCCAAGCCATGGCAGAAGCCTGATATCGCCGCTTCTTACTGCAGGGCTCAAGACAATCACAAAAGCAAAAGCCATCGCAGCGCCGCCGGTCCAGGCCCAGGATGCATGCAGTATTCCAAGGATCAAAAAACATAAGGCAAATGCAAAACTGATCAGTGTTTCAATAATACGGTGTTTCCGTTCGCGGGCACGCAGATACCACCATATGCCATATCCGGCGCACAGAATTCCAAGTACGGCCGGTGCAAGAACGTGTGCTTTTGCAGTGACGGCGGACCAGTTCCCGCCAAGAATATAATGCAGATTTGCAGTATTTACCGTCGCATACGGATATGAACCCAGCGTTTTGATGTACAGCTGGATCAGCCAATCCCAATTCTGGTTTATGCTGAATGGAATGATGCCGGCAGCAAGCACCAGAAGGCTGATTCCTGCTCCTGTGATGATCTGTTTCCTGGCTGCCCGATTTTTGATCCATGACATGAGGATAAACGCAAGGCCCAAAGGTCCAAGCATAAGCGCCTGAGGTTTGATCAGAACAGCAGCAACATACATCGGAAGCACTGCTTTCCATTTACCCATGACAGCATATATTGCAACACACAGGAGCAGAAGACAGAGAACACTGTCCATCTGGCCCCATGCCGCGCTGTTCAGGACTGTTGCGGGATTGAAAACGGAAAGAGAAAGGAACAGGAAACTGGAACGCTCAGAAAGAACTTTCGTTCCGGACAGCATCCGATAGAGTATCCAGCATCCTGCCAGGTCACACAGCGATGGGATGAGGCGGAAAACAATGCGCGAAACCTGTTCTGATCCGCCCAGCAGATTGCTTATAACGGAATTAAACGCAAGGACATAGGTATACAGCGGCGGATAATCGCAGAAACTGGTTGCTTCATAAAACCCCGCAGGTCCGACGGCTGCCATGGTATGTCCCCAGCTTCTGAAGCAGTTGACATCAACCATGTACCCTTCGACAAACCAGCTGATAATGATCCTCAGCAGCAATGCAAAAAACAGGATTGTAAAAACATATAGCGGACGAACATATCCGCTTTCGGATTGATGAATGTTTCTCTGATGTTCACGGTATATCAGTATCAATGACGCAATTGTATACAGCAAAATGATAATCATCATCGGATTCCGGCTGCTTTGCGGCAAACCTTCTTCTTCTGTTTCATCATCGTCATCATACTCATCTTCATCATAGGATGGCGCTTTGTACCAAAGGTCAGCAATTCCGTCTCCCGGAACACTGCTGACTTTGGTCAGTGACAGATTGGCAAACCATGCTTTCCCTGTGCTTTCCCCGCTGTATCCTCCCAGACGTGCAAACACGGTCAGTGAATGCTGATCCGGTCCGGTCTCACCGTAGTATTCAATATATTCCCATTCACCTTCCGTATCGAAGCATTTGTCACTGAACGCGTATATCCCTTCGATACTGAGGTTCGCTCCGTGGCCCTTCTTCACATCTTCAGCGCGCACATAACCGCTGAAACAATACAAAGACTCCGGTTCGACTTCCACTGTCTGCGCAAAGCGGGCGTCATTTTCCCCGATATTCTGGATTGAAACGGCAACGGGATGGAGCGGATCCCCTTCTTCTATACCGAAAGAGGTGTAACCTGGTTCTGAGATATAAGCGTCAGTATACCATCCGTCAGGCAGGCCGTCATTACCGATACGTAAAAAATCGGCGTTTTTCAGCAGGTTTGGATTTTCTGCCAGGCTGTATGAAGCCAGCAGCATCATTACAAGCACTGCTGCAGTAATGAAAATGGTCCGCTTTTGATTCATCGGATACTTTGTCCTTCCTTATCGATAAAACATATTCCCGGGCTGAAATGCGTTCGGAATATGCAGTACACGTTTTTCTGTAACTTCTGCAACATCGAAGCGAACGGATAGATTCATCCAGCCTTTGCTGATCAGGTAAAGAATGGCTGCACGTGCAATCCGCTGCTGTTTTTTCCTGTCTACAGCCATCAGTCCGCTTCCGGGAACCGCATGCAACCGGGTTTTGACTTCAATAAAAACGACCGTCTCATGATCTTTCATGATCAGATCAATCTCTCCGGCTTTATTCCGGTATCTGGTTTCGAGAAGGATCATTCCGTATTTTCTTCTGAGCCAGTCTGCGGCAGTCTGCTCTCCGGCAAGTCCTGTCTGATAAGTCATTTTCATACGAAATGTCCGATAAAACTTCGCCTGTGGATCGGGCAGGGACCGTTTTTTTTCAACGCTTCGATGTGTTCCCTTGTACCGTATCCCTTATTACGCGCAAATCCGTATTCAGGAAAAAGTCTGTCAAGCTCTGCCATCTGTCTGTCCCGGGTTACTTTGGCTACGATGCTTGCCGCGGCGATTGAATAGGAAGAAGCATCTCCTTTGATAATCGGAACTTCTTTTCCTTTCAGTCCGAGTCCCGTAACCGCGTCAATCAGGAAAATATCTGCCGGAATACCGGCTGCGGCGGCACGCATGGCTTTACGCGTAGCCTGCAGAATGTTGATCTCGTCGATTTCGGCCGGAGAAACTTCCCCGATTCCGATATACAAAGCATGCCTCAGGATCTCTTCATATACTTTTTCACGCCGGCTTTCACTGAGCTTTTTGCTGTCATCGATCCAGACAAGAACAGGTTCTTCCGGCATAACGACGCATGCCGTAACAACATTACCCGCCAGCGGACCGCGTCCCACTTCATCCATCCCGGCCACAACAAGTCCGTTTGCTTTGAACTGCTGATCGAATGCAAGAAGATCCGTTGCATGCTGTTTACGGTCAATCATCATCCATTTCTCCCTTTGTATTTTTCGGCGGATCTTCCAGCGTTATCCTTCCGAGTTTGCCTGCACGGAATTCGTCCAGGACAACGCTGCAGCATCTGTCATAATCATATTGGGCGCCTTTCAGCAGCCACCCTCTTCCTGAACAGACCGCATTAAGCAGTTCAACACCTTTGAGATGATTGTCAGCAAAATGAAAACGTTCTGTTACCCGTTCCGGGATTATTTCACACAGATATTCCAGAAGATGAATCGTAAGATCCGGAAGATCAACCACATCGTCTTTCACGCAGCCGATATAACACAGTTTTCTGGCTGCTTCCTGGTTCTCGAGTCTTGGCCAGAGAAGCCCTGGCGTATCAAGCAATTCAAGATAGGGCGAAACCTTAACCCACTGATTGCTTTTTGTTACGCCCGGTTTGTCTCCGATCTGTGTGACACTTCGTCCGCAGAGCCTGTTGATCAGCGTGCTTTTCCCTACGTTCGGAATTCCGACAATCATTGCCCTGACCGTTTTACGGACACCTTTTTGCAATGCTTTGTCAACAATGTCTTTTGTTGCCCGTTCGATCAGTCCGATCGTTTCCTTCCCGCGAAGTTTCGATGCGTCTGTAAGATATGCTTCCGTACCTTCACTGCGATGATACGCGATCCAATCATGATTACGGTTTGGGTCAGACAAATCGGATTTGTTCAGGAAAAGAAGACGCCGTTTATCTGAAATCATACTGTCAAGATCAGGGTTTCTGCTTGAATATGGAAGACGTGCGTCACAGATCTCGATGATCAGGTCGATTCTTTTGATCTGATCCTGCAGCAACCGTTTTGTTTTTGCCATATGGCCCGGATACCAGTTAATCATGGAATGATGATCGCTCATGTTGCTTCCTTTAAATTTATTTCTTCATTATATTATGTAAAAAGAGATAATCAGTCAAGGCGAACAAAAATGCATTATTCTATGTTTGTCTGCAGAAAAATAACGGCCGATTGATTAATCCGCCGTTGTCAGTCCTGAATACAGAATTTCTATTTCATAATGCCTTTCTCCGTAACTGTCCAGCCATTTGCAGACCGTTTCATGAAATGCCCGGATGGCATCATCCCGTATCTTTTCAGAATGCTCTTTTTCACTGATAAACTGATTCCGGCATTTATCCCGCTGTTCAGCCAGTAAAGCTTCGACACTCTTTTCAATCGCTTTGGAAAACAGATTATGCCTGTTGATCTCAATGGCCTCTATTCCGTCGTTCAAAACGTCCGCTTCCGGTAAATGGAAGATAATCCTGTCGCCGTCCGGTGTCATGATCACCTTTTTGAGATCAATCCCGATGCTTGCTGTGTAACGGTATTTGATTGTTGTTGTGCCTACGGTTCCGAAAATGATTACGTTGGTTTTTGATTCAATTATTCCTTCTTCTTCGACTGTTGTTACTTCAAGGCGTTGACTTGATTCCAGTTTTTGTTCAATGATCTTGCTCTGCGTCAAAATTTCTCCTGTCACGTTCGGGGCAATCAGTTGGAGGAAATCCCGGGCATACGGCAGGAGAAGAATGACCAGAATAATTACAATTGCTTTTGTAAATACGGAGAATACCCATTTTCCGCTTTTTTTCATCTTGTTTTCCTCATGTTACTGTCATCAGGGCCAGCAGGGGCATCAGTGCATAGGTAATCAGGAAATAAATGACGGTAAGCAATCCGATAATCATCAGGATCATGGCAAACACAGGGATGCGGCGTCTTTTATCATGCCAGTGTTCTCCGGGTTTATTCTTCATGTCTTTTCCCTGCTTTCCTTCTGTTTGAACCGGGTTCATTCGATATGCAGACTGTCTGCGAATCCTCTTAAAAGCTGATAAAGCGGAGCAAGCGTCTGAAAGTCTTTCCGAACTTCCTTCAGAATTTTTTCACTGTATGCCCACTGAGGGGGAGGCGCAAATCTGCTTACATAGATCTCTCTGCCTGTATACCAGGGTTTCAGTTTTTGAGGAATCTCAGGGGGTATTTCCATTCTTTTAAAAAAGGAACCGCCCAGGAACAGTTTCCTTCCGGAAAGATTCATGTCATCAATCAGTGCAAGCGTACCGTCAGGATTCGCACGCATTTTCTTTCTGAACAGATCCATGAGTTCTCTGTTTTCTCCCCAGATGCCCATGCCCCAACTCAGCCGGTCCGGACCGAATTCAAAATAGTAGAAAAGCGATTTTTCCCGGGGTTCGGCTGCCCTTCGGAACAGAAACCAGTGATGATCCCGATAAGGACTTTTGTCTTTTGAAAACCTTGTATCCCGGTGAATACGTGAAAGACACCTGTGAGGCCTGATTTCCATCAGCGGATCAATTTTCCTCATATCCGGAGCAAGTTCATCAATCATCTCGTAGAAAGGTGTCTGGACTGTTTCGATATACCGGTCATGGTTCTCATGAAAAAAAGCAGTGTTGTTATGGAACTTCAGATCTATCAGAAACTGGACGGTCTCGTCAGTAAAACCTTTGAACACATTATCCTCCGATGATGTCAGTCAATTTAAGACTTTGGTCTGTTTTTGATCTCGACCGGCTGTGAACCGCACATGCGGACACTGAATTCATCAGGCTGGCTAAGACCTGCGTACAGTGTATAGCCTGCCGCTTTTATTTCTTCTCCCGTATCTGAGATGACAGTATCCGTCAGCGGATCCAGAAGAACGGATATTGTTTTCTTTTCGCCCGGCTGCAGTGAAATCTTTCCGAAGCCGCACAGCCTGGGATGTAAAGGGGCATACGGACTGTCGCACCTGACATAGATCTGAACAAGGGCGTCTCCGGCCATCGGGCCATTGTTGATTACCTCTGCCCGGACTGTATTTCCTTCCTGCACGGCCCCGCAAACTGAATAATGGCTGTAGCTGAGACCGTATCCGAATGGATATAGCGGCTCGCCTGAAAAATACCGGTAAGTTCTGTTTTGCATGCTGTAATCTTCAAATGGAGGCAGGTCACTGATATCCCGGTAAAATGTCAACGGCAGATGTCCGCTGAAGTTTTTTTCACCGAACAGCAGTTCGGCCAGGGCTGTACCGCCCGCCTGGCCCGGATACCAGGCAAATACTTTTGCATCACCGCCGGATACATTCAGGCTGGAACCGGCTGCGATCACCGTAATCAGCTTATGGGCGTTTTTTTCAAGAACTGTCAGCAGTTTTCGCTGTGATTCCGGAATCAGCAGATCCTTTTTATCTCCGCTGAAATACTCATTCCCGGTGTCTCCTTCTTCCCCTTCCAAACCGGCGTCCAGACCTACACAGGCGATGGTAACATCTGCCGTTTCCGCATACACAGCGGCTTCAGCAAGACGGTCGTTCTCCTGCGCCAGCGCCGATGTCCTGTCCTTGAACAGATGGCTGCCAAGGCTGTATAACACCCTGATTCCTTTTGCTTCACAGTATTTTCGGAGCCCTTCGAGGAAAGTAACATACCGGCTGCTTGTTCCGTTGTAGTTTCCTTCAAGCGCCTGAATGCTGTCGGCATTCGGTCCGATCACCGCAACGGAACGGATCCTGTTCGGATCAAGCGGCAGTACGCCGTTATTTTCGAGGAGAACCATACTCTTTTCAGCCGCTTCCAGCGCAAGCGCCGCGTGCTCATCCGTATCGTTTTCCGTAACAGGAATCCGGTCATATTCGCAGTCTTCCGCAAACAGGCCGAGCATGAACCTTGTTGTAAACAGCCGTTCGCACGCCACTGTAATATCTTCTTCTGTAATAAGACCGTCGCGGAGCGCTTCAAGAATATGCAGATAAGTATTTCCGCAGTTCAGGTCGCATCCGTTTTTAATGGCCAGAGCCGCGCTTTCAGGCGCTGTAGCGGTTACCTTATGATTCACATGAAAATCACGGATCGCCCAGCAATCGCTGACGACATGGCCCTGAAATCCCCATTTTTCACGCAGAATGTCAGTTAACAGCGTTTTGCTTCCGCATGCAGGTTCGCCGTTTACACGATTGTAAGCACCCATTACAGATTCAACGGAACCTTCCTGAACCGTCACTTTGAAAGCGGGAAGGTATGTTTCGTTCAGATCTTTCTGGTTGACTTCGGCATTAAATTCATGCCGCACTGCTTCGGGTCCGGAATGAACTGCGAAATGTTTGCTGCAGGCGGCAGTCTTCAGATATTTTCCGTTACCCTGCAGGCCCCGGATAAACCGTACGCCCAGCCGTCCTGTAAGATACGGATCCTCCCCGTATGTTTCATGACCTCTTCCCCACCTCGGATCGCGGAAAATGTTGATGTTAGGGCTCCATACAGTCAGTCCTTTATAGATATCACGATCGCCGTGACGGCTTTGTCCATTATATTTTGCCCTGGCTTCTTCGGATATCACTTCGCCTATTTTTTCCTGCAGATCCTCGTCAAACATCGCCGCAAGTGCGATGGCCTGGGGAAAAACCGTTGCTGTACCGGCTCGGGCCACGCCGTGAAGCGCTTCATTCCACCAGTTGTAAGCCGGTATACCGAGTCTTTCAATCGCAGGAGCATTGTATCTGAGCTGGGAAGCTTTTTCCTCCAGCGTCATTTTGCCGACCAGTTCTTTGGATTTTCTTTTGGCTTCGGTTCTGTCTCTCATGGCATATATCCTCCGCACGAATTGTTGCTTTTATTATACCATATTCAACGATTCAGTATATGTTTTCTTTGTCGCTTTTTTCTGAAAACATAAAAAAGACTGCTGCCCGAAGCAGCAGTCTTTTGTGCACAAATCACACACGTTTGACTTCCTTGATCTTGGCCGCTTTGCCCTGGCGTTCGCGCAGGTAATAAAGCTTTGCACGGCGTACCTTACCGCGGCGGATAATGTCAACATGATCCACACGGGGGGAATTGATCGGGAAAGTACGTTCTACGCCAATACCGTAAGACATACGGCGAACAGTAAATGTTTCACGGATGCCTCCGTTACGTTTGGCGATAACGGTGCCTTCGAAAGCCTGCAGACGTTCGCGGTTGCCTTCAACAACCTTGACCCATACGCGTACGGTATCACCGACGTTGAACTGCGGCAGATCGCTGCGGATCTGTTTTGCTTCGATGGAGCGTATAATTTCGTTCATGGTTTGTGCCTCCTTCCCTCATAGACGTTCTTACTCCGGTGGTTCATCCGAACGGATGAATCTTTGTTTCCGGACAGAGGACCGTCCGCGTAACATTAATAAATTATCACAATTGTTGTATGAATGCAAGCATTTATTTCAGATTTACAGATCGATAAATTTCTCAAATTCCGGAAGAATGCCTATGCCGTCGGGATAATGAGCGGCAAACTGAGGAATAGCGTGAGACGGGAAACTGTTCCCCTCAATAAAGGTCGGGCCTTTATCCGTAATTGCAACATCCCACGCGATAAATCTCATCTGCGGAATCATCTGCGCAGCATCCAGGCACATTTTCTTCGCTTCTTCCCAGTATGGAATCTGGAAGCCGATAATGCTCGTATCCGTCATAGGATGTTTGATAAACGTGTTCCCTTGTTTGTCGGCGCCGACAGTCTGAAGCTTTCCCGTTTCAATATTGATGCGGGATGCCATACCCCCGCAGTCCACATTGTCCATAACCTTTCCGTTGCCGATCCTCAGAAATGCGTACACTATCCCCTGTTTTTTGTCGCCAAGCAGCGTCGCGATCCGGCAGGTATTCACCGACGTAGGACAAAGCGATGCCATCCTGGGATGCTGGATGACAATCTCTTCAAGGATTCCGATTCCGTCCTTCCGCAGCTTCTCGAGAAATGCTCCGGGACCGTCTTTCCAGTCCGCTTCGGTATATTTCTGGATACCGACGCCGCTGGATCCTTCCAGTGGCTTTCCGATCAGCTGGGAAAAACTCCTGCAGAGCGTATAGACGTCTTCGGGCGTTGTACCTGCATCAATCCTGATCCATTTACGGGGAATCCATTTCTTGAAAAATTCATTGAATTCCGCCTTGTCATCGAAAGTATGCCAGTATTCTTTGGGGTTCATTCTGCGGACGATTTCATTGGATATTCCGCGGGTAATCACTGTTTTACGCTGATCGTCATTCAGTCTGTACATCTGGGCAATCTTATAATCAATGTACCCCGCATTGTATTTGATCCCGCATTTCAGCATATCAGTCATCAGCCAGATACGGCTTTTCCCGCTGCGCTTTTTCAGAAGGCCCGTGGTTTTCCACATGGCCTTCCAGTCCATTTTCATCAGACGTTTTCTGAAATACTGCATTCTGGACATCTTTCGAATTCCTTTCTTACACGTTAAAGCGGAACAGGGTAATATCTCCGTCCTTCATAACGTAATCTTTTCCTTCGCTTCGTACCAGTCCTTTCTCCTTGCAGGCATTCATACTGCCCAGTTCTGCAAGTATTTCGAAAGGAACAATCTCGGCGCGGATAAACCCTTTTTCAAAGTCGGTATGTATCTTTCCTGCCGCCTGAGGCGCTTTCGTGCCTTTTTTGATGGTCCAGGCGCGGCATTCATCCTCTCCGGCAGTCAGGAACGAGATGAGACCAAGCAATTCATAGCTGGCGGTAATGAGCCGGTCAAGGCCGCTCTGACCGATTCCCATTTCATCCAGGAATTCTTTTTTTTCATCCGGACCCATGGAAGCGATGTCCTGTTCAATTGCGGCGGAAATTACAATCACGCCTGCATTCTCTTCAGCAGCGACAGCGCGGACTTTTTGAACATACGGAATCTGGTTTTCATCTTTGCCCAGATCGTCCTCGGAAATATTGGCCGCATAGATCACAGGCTTTGTTGTCAGCAGAAACCAGCTCTGCATGATCTGTTTTTCATCGTCTGTACAATCAAGCGTTCTGGCGGGTTTACCGCTTTCCAGATGAGCAAAAAGTCTTTGTGCCAGTTCAGCCTCGGCGCCGGCTTTTTTATCCCCGCCCCTGAAGCTTTTGTCAGCCTTGTCTTTTCTTTTCTGAACAGTCTCCATATCCGCAAAAATCAGTTCCAGATTGATCGTATCTATATCTCTGGCCGGATCAACGCTTCCGTCCACATGGATGATGTTGTCGTCATCGAAACAGCGGACGACATGTACGATGGCGTCAACTTCACGGATATGAGACAGGAATTTGTTGCCAAGGCCTTCACCGCGGCTTGCTCCTTTAACAAGGCCGGCAATATCCACGAATTCAATTGTGGTAGGCGTTACCTTTTTCGGATGATACATTTCGGCCAGCACGTCAAGCCTGTGATCCGGAACAAGTACAACGCCTGTATTCGGCTCTATCGTACAGAAAGGATAATTTTCAGCCTGAGCTCCTGCATTTGTGATGGCATTGAACAACGTGCTTTTCCCAACATTCGGAAGACCGACAACCCCTAGTTTCATGTAGAGCAAAACTCCTTATTAAACGGATATTTCCGCCTTATTTCCAGGTGAAAATTATATCCGCTGGCTCATGATCAGTCAAGCTTTCCAAACGCCTGTCAATATGATAAAATACAGTGATTAAAATACGGAGGGTCATTGTATGTCAATCCTTCAAAGTGCTTTTCTCGGCTTGCTTCAGGGACTCGGTGAATTTCTTCCGATCTCCTCAAGCGGTCATCTCCTTCTCTCCCGTCTTTTCCTGGGCATTCAGACAGATACTCCTGCCATGAAGATGCTGGATATCCTGCTTCATATCGGCACGCTTATTCCAGTTCTGATCGTTTTTCGAAAAGACTGGATTGATATGATTCTTCATCCTGTCAGAAACAAAACGCTTCTCCTTCTGGTAATTGCTTCGCTGCCTACGCTTGCGATATACCTTGCCGCAAAAAAACTCTTTCCCGCTGTAAACGGTTTTTCCGTATTTGACAACGGCTGGTTCCTCGGAACTTCATTTCTGATCACCGCTCTGTTCCTTTTGCTGTGCGACCGGATTGCTTCCCGTGAAAAAAGCAAAAGCGCCGGAAAAGTCGGTATTCTTCAGGCAACGGTTATGGGAATCTTTCAGGGCATCGGTATGATTCCCGGCATTTCCAGAAGCGGTTCAACAATCCTGGGCGGTGTATCTACCGGATTGAATAAAACAAACGCCGCAAAATTTTCTTTTATGATGAGTGCGCCTGCAATCCTCGGATCTCTTCTGATGGAGGGAAAAGACGCTGTTTCGGAAGGCTATATTTCAGAAATATCGCTGGTTCCCGCTGTTGTCGGCATCATCGTTGCAGCTGTGATCGGCTGGCTTTCCATTCGTTTTATGCTGAAATTAATCGGCAAGATACCGCTTGCCTGGTTTGCGCTCTATCTTGCTGTGATCGGCGTCATTTATCTGGTTCTTCAGCTGACCGGCAGCACGGTCGTTCCTGCTTTTTCCATTCCCGTTTCTGTATAATCATTGCAGAAGGCCATCATACCCGAACGGAGGTGAACTGTTTGAAAAAATCGACAGCGCTGCTGCTTGTTTTTCTGATCCTTTTCATCTCTTTTCCGGCTGTTGCCGCTAAAAACAACGCAAACCCCGAACCTACCAGCGAACCCATCCCCGAGCCTACGCTGTCGCCTGAAGCAGCCGATTACGATCCGGAGCATCCCGAAAACCTTTCATCCGATCAGCTGTATGCACTTTCCGCCGTTTTGATGACCCAGGATAAAGGTGAAGTGATTTTTGAAAAAGACCCGGATACAATCCGCTATCCGGCATCTATGACCAAGATATTGACTGTTCTGCTCGGTATCCTGTATGTGGACGATCTGTATCAGACCGTTGTTGTTTCGGAAACGGCAGTTTCCGTTCCCGAAGATTCATCCACAATGTATCTGAAAGCCGGTGAAGAAGTCCGTTTTATCGATATTCTGTATGGCACGATGCTTCTTTCCGCCAATGACGGAGCCAATGTCATTGCGGAAACCGTATCAGGCAGCATCCCCCGTTTTGTCTCACTGATGAATGAAACCGTCGTTTCCATGGGTTGTTACAACACTCATTTCGTTAATGCACACGGTTATCATGATGATGAACATTATTCAACTGCCCGCGATATCGCGATCATTGCAAGGGAAGCCATGAAAAACGATACCTTCCGGGAGATCGCCGGTACCGTAACTTATCAGATTCCCCGCTCAAACATGCAGCGTGCAAGAACGATCACGACAAAAACAGAATATATGCTGACCGGCTCAGACGAGAAGCCAAATAAGTATTATTATGAATATGCGACCGGCCTGAAAACCGGATCCCATTCCCGTTCCGGTTACTGCTTTGCCGGATCCGCTTCCAGAAACGGCGTCGATCTGATTTCAGTCGTGATGTTTACCGGAAAGCGGGCCCGCTGGGCTGATACGATCAAACTGATGAATTACGGTTTCAGCCAGTACATGAGTGTGACGCCCGTTGATTTATACAATATGCATCCCCTTACAATTGAAACCAGCAATTATTCAACCTCGGATTCTGATCGCGGAAAAATCCAGCTGATTTGTTCTCCTGCCGAAGGAACCGAAAAAGTCTATATTGTTTCAACAAAAACAGATATCAGGCGAATGGCAGATAATCTCAAAGATATCGTCCTGATTCAGTATACGCGGGATTTTCAAGCTCCGGTTTCCGCAGGCGAACAGATGGGTACGATGACTTACTTCCCCGAAAAAGGCGATCCTGCTGTCTATATTCTTTCTGCCTCGAGAAGTGTTGATCAGCGCGAGAATGTACCGAAAACCCTGGAAGAAATCATTTCTGAAACTTATGCTGATCCGAATCCCTTTCCCCCGTTCAGTTTTGAGCTTGTTTTGATTCTTTTCGGTCCGCCCCTGCTCATCATTGGCCTGATTGCTTTCCTGATTATCCGTCAGAAGAAAAAAGGAGCGCGCAGAATGCATGCTCCAAAACCCGTGAACAGGTATGTGAAATAATATATTAATTATCTGCTGGCAGAAGAACGCAAAACGTTGTTCCGCATCCGGGTTTTGATCGGACGCGGATTTTGCCGTTATGTGCTATAACGATAATCCGTGCAATACTCAGGCCCAGCCCGTGACCGCCTGTTTCTGATTTTCTGGCCTTATCGCTTCTGTAAAAACGATCAAATATTTTCGGAAGATCCTCCCGGGATATACCCTGTCCTTCATCCTTTACAGAAAGGCAGCACATACCCTCTTTATCTTTCGCGCAGGAAAGCGTAACCGCAGTCCCTGGTTCAGAATACTTCACCGCATTGTCGCACAGAATCCGGAGCACCTGTTTCATCATGTTACGATCTGCTTTGACCTGCATGGATTCAATCCCCGCCAGATCAAATCGGTAATCTGTATGAACCATGGTTTCTTCTTTTTGCACTTCATTCACAATTTCAGCAGGATCAAAAGATGATATCTCCATCATCAGTGTTTTTTTATCGTGACGGGCAAGGAAAAGCAGGCTCTCGACAAGATCCTTCATTCCTTCTGTTTCCTGCGAAATCGCCGTGATTCCTTCATCCAGCACTTCAGGATCGTCTTTTCCCCATCTTTTAAGCATGTCCGTATATCCTCTGATGACGGATATCGGCGTCCTGAGTTCATGACTCGCATCGGAGACGAACTGTTTCTGACTGTTATAACTGCGCTCGATACGGTCAAGCATCCTGTTGATCACCGTCGCAAGATCTTTCAGTTCGTTCTTTGTTCCGGCAATATTGATCCTGTTTGACAGATTGCTTTCAGACAGCGTTTCTGCCATGGAAGCGATATCACGGATGGGTGCAAGCACGCGTTTGTTCAACCGCTGATCGTGCCGGAAAAAATAGATCATCCTGAAAAAATCGCAAAGAATGACGCCGCATATCATCATTAACCAGAAAATCCACAGATCATGAATATTCAGATATACAAGCCATTCTCCGCCATTTTCTGCGCTGTAATAAAACTGGATTTCTTCCCGGATGAACAGATTCCGGAAAAAAACAGATAATTGCTGCCCAAGGCGCGGAAAAAAATCATGCTCCGGTTCAGTCAAAACCAGTTCGGCTTTCAGATAACCGTTTTGAATAACACGCTGAGTATCCGCAGAATCAGATGGAATCATGTTCCGCAATTCGCGTGAAACCGGATAACTGATAAATATACACATTAAAACCGTCAGGATGATTGCTACAGCAATAAAGCTTCTGAGCATCTGTACACAGTAATGCAAAGCGATACGAAAAGTCAGGGACAGTCTGATCCTGCTCAGTCCGCCGTGTACTTTTCCGCTGACCCGGTTTGCGATGACAAAATCACGCGTTCCGTTTTCTTTGTTATCCTGTTTTTGATTGTGTTTATGCTTTTTATTCTTCATAATCAAACAAATAACCGACTGATCGGATCGTATGGATGGTCTTGATCCCGAACTGATCGTCAATCTTGTGTCTCAGATACCGGATATACACATCAACAATATTGGAATCACCGATATAATCATATCCCCAGACTTCATTCATAAGCTGGTCGCGGGTAACCGCCCTGCCTCGATGTTCCATCAGATATTTGAGCGTATCAAATTCCTTTTTCGTCAGAGAAACCGGATTGTCCCGGACGTGTACCTGCCAGGAAGCCGTATCAATCCTGACGCATCCCGCTGTCAGAATATGACTGTCCTCCGTCTGAATATTGGTATCCTTTGCCCGTCGTTTCTTCAGTGCCACACGGATTCTTGCAAGAAGTTCTTCAATTGCAAACGGTTTGGTGACATAATCGTCTGCGCCCATGTCCAGACCCATGACTTTGTCCGATACATCGTCCTTCGCTGTCAGCATAATGATCGGCAGGTCGCTTGTATGCCGTAGTCTTCGGCATACTTCAATCCCGCTGAGTTCAGGAAGCATAAGATCCAGGATCATCAGGTCTGGCTCCGCCTGCAGAGCGGAATCAAGGCCTGTTCTGCCGTCAAACGCGGTCATGACATCATATCCTTCATGTTTCAGTTCAAGTTCCAGAAAACGGGCGATTTTCTTTTCGTCTTCAACAATAAGGATTGTCGGCATGGAATCATTCCTTTTCATCTTTTTTTGAATGCAAAAACGGTATCCGGACTGAATACCGTTTCTCGTCTGATCTTTTTATCCGATCGTCACGGTGGAATATCCGTCCTGATCGTTTTCTTCGCTGACTTCACCGTCTCTTGTTTCCGCCTGTACCGGAACCTGCAGCGTCGGCACACTGGACGCAGCGGCAGAATAGGCACTGTGATAATTGGTTGCCGCCGGATTGCTTTCAAAGAAAGAATCCATTGTCTCCTCAATTTCCTTTGCCTGATTCTTGAGATTGTTTACCTCGTCGCCAAATAAATCATCTGTCTTTTTTTCCGATGTGTTTGGTTTTTCTTCTTTTTGCTCTTTCTGATCCGTGTTGATGTTCATGTCAAACTTAATATGTCCTTTTTTCTGAATATCTTTCGTTTCATTCGTAATGGACTGTACAACGCTGGATACGGATGACTTTGCGTTCTGAGCAGCACTCTTTACCATTTTTTCAAGATTTTCCGATGCAAAATCGGGATCCATACCGGTAAAAGAAAACTGATATCCGAGAATCATTGATACAATGATGCCGGCAATTGTCATATGGGGGGCCAGCAGCAGGCATAGTCCCGCAAACAAAACAGACACGTTAATAATATTGGTGTCACCCTTACGGATTTTGACTCTGCTGCGGTACAGTTTCTGAAGCAGATTCAAAGCCTTTTCCTTTGTTTCTCCCTTTTTCGTGTTCTGGTTCATATTGTTGTTTCCTTCTTTCTCGTCATGATGTTCAGGATTCAGTCTGCCGTGTTTTTCGAGATCGATCAGTGCACGTGCTACGCTTCCGCTGTGGTAATCAAGCAGAGCGACTGCTTCCTGATAGCTCAGTCCGCTTTTCTGCCTCAGCAGTTCGATATCTTCGATCGTATATGGTTCCATCAGGCACTCTCCTTTCCTGCCGTTTTATCCGGCAGGTGTATCATATCATACCACCGATATCCTTGTTCTGAAAAGCAGGCAAGAAGTACATGAAAATCAGATTAAAAGTTTGTTTTCCTTTGATTTTCTGAATCTGTCAGAGATAATCTTCACCTTTACAGAAAAATGCCGTTGTGATAGGATTCTTTATATAATAGGAAACAATTAACAGGGGGACAGTTACATGAGTATTGATCAGATCCAAAACGGTACTGCAATCCTTGGGATTGAATTCGGTTCCACCCGTATCAAAAGCGTCCTGATCGACAACAGTCACCAGGTCATAGCCAGCGGCAGCCATGAATGGGAAAACGATTATGTAAACGGCGTATGGACATACAGTGAAAAGGCAATCATCGACGGATTACAGTCCAGTTACGCAGATCTGAAAGCCGATGTGTTCTCCCGTTATCAGATTCCTCTGGAAAGGCTCGGAGGGCTCGGAATCAGTGCGATGATGCACGGCTACCTGCCTTTCGACAAAGAAATGAAGCTGCTTGTGCCCTTCCGCACATGGCGCAACACAACAACCGGACCCGCAGCTGAAAAACTGACGGAACTGTTCCGTTTCAATATGCCTCAGCGCTGGAGTCTCAGCCATCTTTACCAGGCAATTCTCAATAATGAAGAGCATGTCAAGGATATTGCATTCCTGACAACTCTCGCAGGATGGATTCATTATCTTCTGACAGGACGCAAAGTGCTTGGCGTCGGTGACGCCAGCGGTATGATGCCGATTGATTCCGATACGTGCACCTATAATTCCGAAATGGTCAGCGCCTTTGACACGCTGATTGCAGACAGGCATTATCCGTGGAAACTGGAAAATATCCTGCCTGAAGTCCTCAGCGCAGGTGAACCTGCCGGTTTCCTTACGGAAGACGGTGCAAAACTGCTTGATCCGAGCGGAACACTTCAGCCCGGCTGTCCGCTCTGTCCCCCGGAGGGTGATGCCGGAACCGGCATGACAGCAACCAACAGCGTACGGGCAAGAACCGGAAACGTCAGCGCAGGCACTTCGATTTTCAGTATGATTGTTCTTGAAAAGCCTATGAGCAAAGTGTATCCGGAAATTGATATCGTTACAACGCCAACCGGAAAACAGGTTGGCATGGTTCATTGCAACAGCTGTACCAGCGATATTAATGCCTGGGTATCCCTGTTCCGTGAATTCGCCGCATTAATGGGCATGGACACCAACCCGGGAGACGTATTTACCAGACTGTTCAAAAAGTCACTCGAAGGAGACAAAGACTGCGGCGGCCTGGTCAATTTCAATTATCTTGCCGGAGAACCGGTTACCGGTCTGACCGAAGGGCGGCCCATGTTTGTCCGCCTCCCGGATGCCGCAATGAATCTTGCTAATTTTATGCGCGCTCAGATTTATGCCAGTATGGAAACGCTCAAATATGGCATGGAGATCATGAATCGTGAGCATGTGGCAATAGACTGCGTCTATGGACACGGCGGACTATTCAAGACCGAAGGAGTCGGTCAGAATTATCTTGCAGCCGCTATTCATGCGCCTGTCACAGTCATGGAAACTGCCGGTGAAGGCGGAGCATGGGGTATTGCTCTCCTGGCCGATTATCTTGTTTATCGAGACAGCGATGAAACGCTTGAAGATTACCTTCAGAATCATGTATTTACCGGAATGAAGCAGATCACCGTCGCTCCCGATCCCGAAGACGAAAACGGATTCAACAGGTATATGGATCGTTTCGTCAGTTGTATTCCTGCTCAGAAAGCGGCTGCTGATCACCTCACAGACTGACGGGGTATATCGTTTTGAACGCAGTAGTCTTTGATCTGGATGATACGATACTCCATGACGATCTCACGATTTCCGATTTTACGGTCCGTGTGTTCCGGGCTTTGCATCAGAAAGGTTTTCATATTATCGCAGCGAGCGGTCGGTCTCAGTTCAGTATGAAACCTTATATTGATCAGCTTGGATGTGTATCCGCTTATGTTTCCAGCAACGGCGCTGAAATCTGGGACGGACCTTCACACAGCATGATCAGCCATGAAGTCTTTTCAGCAGAACTTTCCAGGGAAATCGCGGTCTTTGCGGAAACGCACGACTGTTATGCACACGTTTATGAAGGTGGCTGTTTCTTTTTCAATCGTTATGGGATCTGGGCCGATCGTTATGCTGCTGCAACCCGTTTAACCGGAGTGTACGTTGGCAAACTGAGCGAATATATCCGTGAACCGCGCAATAAAATCCTTCTGATTGATCATGAGACCCGGATTTCCAGGATGTATTCCGAAGCGCGCGTGCTGTTTGACAACCGTGCTTCGGTTACCTGCTCCAAACCGATCTATCTGGAATTTAACCCTTTGAATGCAGTTAAAGGGAAAGCGCTTGTTTCGGTCTGCAGAATGCTTGGTATACTTCCTTCCGATACCGTGGCCTTCGGAGACAGCCTGAATGATGTGTCCATGCTTCAGACTGCCGGCCTCGGTATAATGGTTTCCAATGGCTGGAAGGAAATCGCCCCGTATTGCGACGGTCAATGTCTCAGCAACAACGAAGACGGACCCGCAAAATATATGAACGACCATTTTCTGAACGGAGTAATTGTTTAATGATCTTTGCAAAGGATTTTGAATCCGCTCTTCATCTTACCTGTCTCGTTTCTTCCTCCCGAACCGAATGGGACATTAGGACGCCTGATCTTAACAGGCCCGGAATACAGTTTTGCGGTTTTTATGAGTTTTTTGCCTTTGAACGTCCGCAGCTGATCGGGAAAGCGGAAATGGCTTATCTGGAGGAAAAAACACCTGAGCAGCGCAGAGCAATCCTGAATCAATATTTCAGTTACCCGATCCCCTGTATCATCATCTGCAGAAATCTGACCCCGCCTCAGGAACTGCTTGAAGCCGCTGCCGAACATGATGTTCCGGTTTACTCCAGTCCGATGGTAACGAGTAAATTTACCGCACTGGCGATCAATTATCTCAATCGCTGTCTGGCTCCCCATATCACAAAACACGGTGTTTTAGTGGATGTTTACGGCGTCGGCGTTTTCCTGTCCGGAAAAAGCGGGGTCGGAAAAAGCGAAGCAGCCATTGAACTCATCAAACGCGGCCATCAGCTTGTAGCCGATGATGTAGTCGATATCTGTCGGATTTCTGATGACAGACTGATCGGAACATGTCCTGAAAAAATCCGTTATCTGATGGAAATACGCGGTATCGGCGTGATTGATATCAAAGCCATGTTTGGTATAGGCGCCGTTACAAAAAGCAAATCCATTGACCTGATTATCGAACTTGAAACCTGGGATGAAAATAAAACCTATGACCGGATCGGTATTCAGGATGATGAAATTGAAATTATGGGGGTTCGGGTTCCCCATCAGCTGATGCCGATCAAACCCGGACGGAATCTTGCGATCATTGTTGAAGTAGCCGCTCGAAATCTCAGCCTGAAGAGGACAGGATACAACGCAGCACGCGAACTGTCGTCTCTTTTCCAGGACGACACGAATGAATAAGGAGGGATGTAATATGATCAGGATTGGCGTCGATGTAGGAGGAACAGGAATCAAGATCGGTGTGGTTGACAAGGAATACAAAATCATTCAGGAAAGTTCCATACCGACCCGTACCACTCTGCCGTTTGAAGAACAGCTTCGCCAGATTGCTGACTGTGTTGTCAGCACAGTCCGGGAATCGGGGTTTTCGGTCAACGATATTGAATCTGTAGGGATTGGAATACCCGGTATTGCTTCGGCTAAAACCGGAGAAATTATCAAATGCACGAATATGGGATGGTTCCACATGCCTTTCAGGGATGTTTTCACCCGTTTCCTTGACAAACCGGTTCATATTGATAATGATGCGAATGTTGCCGCCCTTGCGGAAAGCGTTGCCGGCGTCAGCGCAGGAACATCTTCCAGCGTTTTTATCACAATCGGAACCGGTATCGGCAGCGGGATTATTATAAACGGCAAGATCTGGAGCGGCGCTCATCATATCGGAGGAGAACTGGGACATGTGATCTTTGATCTTGGCGGTGTGGAATGTACATGCGGAAATAAAGGTTGTCTTGAACGTTACTGTTCTGCCACCGCACTGATCCGTATGGCCCGGGAAGCAGTTTCAGATCATCCTGATTCCATGATTATTCGTTCTGTCGGGATGGATCCTGACAAAATCGAAGCCAAAACCGTTTTCGACGCAACACATGCCGGAGATCCTCTGGCTGAAAAAGTATATCATCAGTATATTGATTATCTGGCGCAGGCAATCGGCAGCGTTGTGAATCTACTCGATCCGGAAGTGATCGTTCTGGGCGGCGGAGTCAGCAAAGCCGGCAGTTTCCTTCTTGATCCCCTTACAACGGAATACAAAAAATATGTTCTGTTTAACGACCAGCCTCTTCCCCCGCTTAAACTGGCTGTCCTTGGTGCAGAAGCTGGAATTATCGGCGCAGCGATGCTATCATAATGATGTCCGTCTGTAACAATCCCGGAATATAAGGAGAATCATATGTCAGAATTTACTTTCAGTAAAAAACGTGACGGGAGCTACCAGCTCGACGGGTATGAAGGCGCTTCTTCCGTTCTCTCCATTCCCTCCGAACACGAAGGCCGGCCAGTTACGTCCATTGCTGATAACGCTTTCTCCTGGTCAGACCGTATCCGGAAAGTTTCCATTCCTGAAACGGTTACGCAGATCGGCGAAGCCGCCTTTTCATGGTGTGAATCACTTCAGGAGGTGGAAATACCCGATACTGTAAAAGCGATTGGTGAAATGGCTTTTATCGGATGCCTGTCTATCAAGAATATACGTCTTCCGGGTGGACTAAAAAAAATCAACTACTCTACTTTTCAATCCTGTTCTTCACTAGTTTCTGTCATTATCCCCGATACAGTCCGAACGATCGGTCCTGAGGCTTTCGCTGAATGCCGCAATCTTAAAACAGTTGTTCTGTCCTCTTCCCTTACCTCGATCGGCGACAACGCTTTCTCTGCCTGTGAATCGCTTACTTCAATCAATCTGCCTGATCAGCTTATAGAGATAGGAAACAACGTTTTCTCCGGTTGCGTTTCCCTGACTTCATTCGATGTTTCCCCGGTCCATTTAGTTTTCCGCATTATAAACGGTCTTCTGATCAATAAAAAAGAGAAAAAGCTCCTGTTCTATCCTTTCGTCTCAAATGACAAAACAGTCCATATACCTGACGGGATCGAAATTATTGCAGAGGAATCTTTCTCCGGCAGGATTCATCCGGAGACGATTGTTATCCCGGAATCAGTCAGGATCATTGAATCCAAAGCTTTTTACGGGTGCCGCGGCCTTAAGCAGATTAATCTTCCTGACAGTATATCCCGAATCGGAAGCAGCGCGTTTCACAGTTGTTCCGCTCTGAAGCAGGTTATGCTTCCTTCAAATCTGCCCATTATTGATTATTCTGTTTTTTATGCATGCAGTTCACTTGAATCGGTAAAGCTTCCGCAGTCACTCAGAATCATTGCTCCCTGTGCGTTCAGTGGATGTAGTTCTCTCTCTTCCGTATCTTTTCCTGATAAGCTGATCGATATCGGAGAATCGGCTTTTGAAGGGTGCAGGTCTGTTGAGAATATTGAACTGCCCGATTCCCTCGAAACCCTCGGATCCCATGCCTTCGGATCATGTGTGATGCTTGACAGCGTACAGATCAATCCCAGCCTGAAGATCATTCCTGCGCAGGCGTTTTCCCGCTGTGAAAACCTGAACCATGTTGTTTTACCCGAAGGTCTTGAAGAAATCCGGGCGGAGGCTTTTGAAAACTGTGAAAATCTGCTCACTCTTCAGATTCCTGATTCGGTCCATGAAATCAATCCGACTGCCTTTGTAAACTGCAGGCATATTATGCTTTTCGTTTATCCCGACTCTTATGCTATGAATTACGCAAAAGATGTCGGGATCCTTTACTCCGAACTTTGACGGCTTATCTCTGAACAAAAAAGGAACTGCATTTCAGCAGTTCCTTTTCTTTTGCATGATAATTTACTGTTTTGCGCCGCATTCGGGGCAGAACTTCGTACCGGCAGGAATTTCTTTTCCACAGCTTGTGCAGAAACTGCCGCTGTTTTGTTTTGCACCGCACTCCGGACAGAATTTGGATCCTGCAGCAATCCGGGCACCGCAGGCACCGCAGACAGACATCGGAGCAGCGGGAGCAGCAGGCTGGGGCGCTGAAGGATTCATGCTCTGGGCAAACATTTGTCCCATCGCAGCTCCTGCGCCCATTCCAACACCCATACCTGCAACACCGTTCTGATTGTTCGCGGCATCACGCATGGCTTCAGCAGCCTGATACTTGGCATACTGATCCAGATTGCCGAGAACGCCCATGGATGTGCGTTTGTCAATGCTCTTTTCCACTTCTTCAGGAAGAGAGATGTTTTCGATGACAAAGCTGCAGAGCGTCAGGCCGAGATCTGCAAGTTTCGGATTGATCGCCTGAAGAGCATAACTTGACAGCTCTTCATAATTGGCCGCAAGATCCAGGGCCGGAATTTTACTTTCGGCAATTGCATCGCTCAGACCGCTTACCAGCGTCCGTTTAATTTGTCCTTCAACGCCTTCCACCGTAAACAGAGCAGCCGTACCGAATACTTCTTTCAGGAACTTGGCCGGGTCTGAGACACGGAAACTGTAGATACCGAAAGCACGCACACGGATCATCCCGAATTCTGCATCGCGCATCATAACCGGGTTGCTTGTCCCCCATTTCATATCGAGGAACTGTTTTGTGTTTACAAAATAAACGTCAGATTTGAAAGGACTGTTAAAACCGTATTTCCAGCTTTTGAGCGCGGTCAGGATCGGCATATTGCTGGTCTTGAGCTCATACCTTCCGGGTTCGAAAACATCAGCCAGTTCTCCTTCATTGACAAAGATTGCGACCTGGCTTTCCCGAACGGTCAGCTGAGCACCCATCATGATTTCTTTGCCGTTCATGTCGTATTTGTGTACCATGGTCTTGCCGGAATTGTCGGACCATTCGATCACATCGATCAGTTGTCCTTTGATTGCGTCCAGAATACCCATTGCTTTTCCTCCTTGTTTTTATGCTTCATCCGTATTTTCGCACAGTGCAGTCAGTGCCGGAAATACGCGGATTCCGGAAATATGCAGCTCCAGGCCGAAGTATTCTTTCATATGCTCAATGCTGTCGGCAGTATATGACGTCAGCATTGCTGTCATGGTGTCAACCGTCATATCAGTGTCCACGCCGTGAAGCGGACAGGCAAGAACAAGAATTCTTCCGTCCGAATGAATCGTAGGCAGAATATGTATACCGTTCAGATCGCCGGCAAAAGAGGTTCTCAGCGCAACCTCAAGCTGTTCCTTTCCGTAGTGCCATCTTCCTTCGAGTTTGTCATTCGGGGCGGACTGATCAAGTTCGATCAGCAGACACGGCCTGTCTGCATCCATGCGGCTTCGAAGCAGGCGCATATTCCGATGCAGATCAACGCTGTTTTTGATTTTTCCGTTGATTACTTTACGGAAAAATTCATGACGGCACATCTGCAGAATATCTTTTGTATTAGTGCGCTCATTGTAAAAATCCGCATGAATCCTGTTCAAAAGAATTTTCAGTTCACTCAGGTACCTGAGCACTTCTTCCTCTGTGTGGCCGGCTTCAAAGATGGAAACGTTCGGAAAATGCTGCTGAAGATACGTCAGGATCATCTCTTCCTGGTCAGCATTGACGGCAATACAAATACCGTCTGCATGGTGCTTTGCAAGACTGTCTATTGTGCCTTCGTAATCATGACGGATATGGGGCTGTTTAAAACCCAGCAGTTCCCAGTTTTTGATCTGGGAAAATGCGTTCAGCACATCCTCCTGATCAGATACCAGCAAAAGCTTGTACATCCAGCGACCTCCGGGGCGTTATTGGAACATCATACTCGCGTATTATATCCTACTTAATGATATTATGCAAATGGAATCGATTATTTCAGGGTTTCTTTCATCACTTCAATGGCTTTGATCAACTGAACGTCGTGTTCCGTATCGGCAAAGTCATACATGCCGTTATCGCCTTCAGGAAGAGGAACCTCATAATCGGGTTCAATACCGATCTTATGCACGGCAGAACCTTTAGGTGTAAAATATTGTGCAACAGTCATCTGATAACCTGCGCCTTTATCTCCGACGGTAAACACACCCTGGATGATTCCCTTCCCGAAACTCTTTACGCCTACAGCAACTGCATCCGCACAGTCTCTCAGCGCTCCTGTCAGGATTTCAGAAGAACTTGCAGTATTTTCATTGATCAGAATAACAAGTTTTACATCAACTTTGCCGTCTTTGGTCAGGTAGTCTCCATGTACTTCTTCGTCTCTGTATTTCAGATAACACAGCTCTCCCTTGTCCATAAAGAGATCTGCGATATATCTTGCCTGGTCGACCCATCCGCCGGTATTGTCTCTCAGATCGATGATAATTCCTTTTGCTCCCTGTTCTACAAGACTGTTCAGATCGTTTTCAAATTCTTTTTCACATTGCCCGGCAAACTCGTATAATGCAATATATCCGACCGACTGATCGATCATTTTGCTTTCCACCCTGTTTACGTTAACCGGTTTCCGTGTAATCGTGTATTTGATTTCTTCATCACCGCGCAGGAATGTTACATCAACATCCGTATCCGGAACGCCTCTCATGATATCAACCGCATCCTGCAGATTGTCAGCGTTTACAAACAGATCATCTCCGACTTTATACAGGATATCGCCGCGCTGAACACCCGCTTTTTCAGCGGGACCGTCCTTGAATACGCGGATAATCGTACAGATTTGTGACTCCATATTGGCCTGAATCAATACGCCGATGCCGACATAGTTCCCTTCGTCTTCTTCCCACAGTTCAGCGTATTCTTCCGGATTATAGTAGAACGAATACGGATCGTCCAATCCGCTCATCAGTCCCCTGACTGCATATTCGATCATTTTATCCTGGTCGGTTTCCTGATAAAAGCTCTCATTGGCGGCGTCAAAAATATCATACAGGTCAGCAAACCTGCGGTATTTTTCATACTCTTCTTTGCTGATAACGACTGTATCATTGCTGTTGACTGTAGCTTCACCGCTTCTAATCACCGTTTCGCTGCCGGCACCGAACAGCGCTTCGAGTCTGGAAGCAGGAATCAGGGAACATGAGGAAAGAAGAACAGCGGATATCATAATCATCAGAATCAAAGTTTTCTTTTTCATGGGTTAACTCCTTTCAGGAAGTAAATGACCATTATATTTTTCATTCGCGATTTCCGAAATGACGCGAAAAATGACGGCATCCTGAAAAGATCTCAGGTCAAGCCCGAAATCTTTTCTGATCTTGTCCAGACGGTAATTCAATGTATTTCTGTGAATGTACAGCTGTTTTGAAGCGGCTGTAAGATTCAGATCATTCTGAAAGAACACACGGACTGTTTCAAGTGTTTCTTCTGACAGTCTGTTTTCGGATTTATTGCCGAAA
This sequence comes from uncultured Oscillospiraceae bacterium, assembly GCA_964624445.1. GTDB lineage: Bacteria > Bacillota > Clostridia > Christensenellales > Aristaeellaceae > Aristaeella. The sequence continues at coordinate 40,427 of CAZUXV010000004.1, forward strand.
AAACCGCGAAGTAACATCTCTTTTTCTTCTGACGGTATGGAATCGATGATTCTTTCCAGCGTCTGTTTCGAATATACAAAAACATGATCGTGCCTTTGGAAACGTATCCCGGTTTGTATGGCCACGTTTCCTTCATCGAAACTGCGTCTGATACCGTTGATATCGTCGCATTCGCAGCCGATCCCTGCACGGATATCAACAATCCCTTCCGTTTCCATTGTACCGATCATCGCATCAACAAATTCCTGCATTTCTTCGATGGACTGATGATCAAGATCTTTGACATAGACAGCTGTCTGATAGTCCACGGATATCATGGCGTCGCCCCGTTCAAGGGGTGCCATGGAAGATATAAGGGAACACAGATCCGTTTCAATCGGTGAATATGCCCGCAATACAGCTGCACATCTTCTGCTGTTAAGTCTCACGCCATATGTTCTGAGTATTGCAGAATCAGGCTGATAATTCGGATCCTTCAGTATTTTTTCCAGCACTTCCTTGTAACTGCAGGGCTTCTGGCATTTGCTTCCGTATTTGTTATTGATTGTAAAAACCAGTTCTTTTGAAGCGGGACTATTCGGAAAACAGAATACCGACTGATCGATCTGAAGATAGATCCTGTCATCTTTCAGACAGAAGTGATCCTGGGCGGAGGCAAGTTCATTCCGGATTTCATCAGAGAGATCATTAGGACGGCAGATTTGGATTTCTTCCTTTTTCTTTTCCATCCTGATACCGCCTCCTTATGTATGATCTTTGATATTATATCATAAAACTGAATCCTGGAAAACACAAGTCAGGTTAGTCCTTGAAACAGTCGCATGCCGTGATTATAATAAAAGGAGAACCCGGATTAAACGGAGGAACACCGCATGAAGCGAGATCAAAAGTCTGTTGTACTGCTGCTCTTGTTCCTGTTGATATTTCTCTTTTCACATGCTTCATCGGAATTTCTCTTTTCGGATGATCGTTTTCGGGATAAACTGACAACTGAAAATCTCGATGCAATCATAGATGAATACGAATTGTATGACGGATGGTACTGGACGACGCTTCCGGACATCAGCCAGACTTTTCACGGTCATCCTGAATCTCCGGGTTGGACAAGTTCTGTGGAAAACGCAAAACGGAAAGACTATCTGAAAGGCTGGTATGGATGCCGCTGGCCCGTAGATCATGTCAGAAGGCTTGCCCCTGACGAAGGCGGTTATGCTGAATGCTTCGGTTTTGCCCAGTTTATCGGTTATCTTCTTTCCGGAGAAATCAATCCCCAGGGCAACTGGGAATTCTATTACAGCACAGAAAAATCCGGACCGCTTCAGGTTGGTGACATCATCCGTGTTGAATATAAAAAGAACGGGCATCAGGTCCAGCACAGCGCGGTGGTTTATGCAGTGAATGGTGAAGAGATTCTTTTTCTGCAGGTATCCGGCGGAAACTATAACAGGATCTCCGTCGGTTTCGGTTTTACAGACGGAAATGTAATGGATGCAAGATCTGTCGAAGAAATATCTTCAATCCCCGGTCTGAAAATATCAAGATATATCAAACAAGAATAAAAAAAGAAAATCGCCCCGTTTTCCGGGGCGATCTTCTTGTTCTGACAGGAATTATTTGCTGAGGATGGTCTTTTCCGTTTCCTTGTCGAAGAAATGGAGATGATTAGTATCCAGGGCGATCTTGATCTTCTGGCCGGCTTTGCTGGAAGTGCGTGGATCAACACGAGCAATGATGTTTCCTTCCTTACCGGTGGTGCTCAGGTACAGATAGGTTTCAGAACCCATCAGTTCTGTAACTTCGACATCTACGTCGATCGTTGCAGTGGCATATTCGGCAAGCTTCTGTTCATCGTCGTGGATGTTTTCGGGACGGATACCCATAATGACCTCTTTGCCGATAAAGCTCTCGTCAACAAACTTGGCAACTTTCTTTTCGGGAACGACGATTTTGTTATCACCGAAGGTGGCAACAACATCCTGTCCTTCACGATCGAGCTTGACGTTAAAGAAGTTCATCTGAGGACTTCCGATAAAGCCCGCAACGAATTCATTGGCCGGATAGTCATACAGGTTCTGGGGAGTATCCACCTGCTGCACAACGC
>CAZUXV010000005.1:0-39104 GCA_964624445.1 uncultured Oscillospiraceae bacterium
CACGTCTTTCTGGGCGTCCGTCCGGGTGGGATCCCGCTGGCTCTGGATTTCCGCGCCGAAACCCAGTATCTTCTTGCCGATCCGGTTCTCGATAATCGGAACCAGGCCGTCAAAAGCACCGCCGCAGATGAACAGGATGTTCGTCGTGTCAATGCGAACCATTTCCTGGTGCGGATGCTTCCGGCCGCCCTGTGGCGGTACCGCGGCTTCCGTTCCCTCCAGGATCTTCAGCAATGCCTGCTGTACGCCTTCGCCGCTGACATCACGGGTAATGGACATATTTTCTCCCTTGCGGGCGATCTTATCAATCTCGTCGATATACACAATGCCCCGCTGGGCCTTTTCGATATCCCAGTCCGCAGCCTGGATCAGCCGCAGCAGGATCGTTTCCACGTCGTCGCCGACGTATCCCGCCTCGGTCACGCTGGTGGCGTCTGCAATGGCAAAGGGCACCTCCAGGATCTTCGCCAGCGTCTGGGCCAGATAGGTCTTACCGCTGCCGGTCGGTCCCAGCAGCAGGATATTGCTCTTCTGGATCTCCACGTCGTTCCGCTTCGTTTTCCGGTTGATGCGCTTATAGTGGTTGTAGACCGCAACGCTCAGCGCGCGCTTGGCCCTTTCCTGACCGATCACATATTCGTCCAGCGTCTTTTTCATCTCCGCAGGAGACGGCAGTTTCACCGGGCCAATCTGTTCCTGGGCGCCGTCTTCAGACAGAAATTCCTCGTCGTTCAGGATCTCGTTGCACAGTGCGATACATTCGTTGCAGATATAGACGTTCGGGCCGGCCACCAGCCGGTTCACCATGCGCTGCTCTTTTCCGCAGAAAGAGCACCGCGGCGTCTGTCTGCCGTAATTGTTAGCCATGCTTTATCCTCATTTCTTCTGCTTGTCCCGCGGCTGATAGATCTCGTCGATGATGTGGTAATCCAGCGCTTCCTCAGCGCTCATGAAATAATCCCGTTCCACGTCCGCCTGGACCTTTTTCAGGGGCTGGCCCGTCATCTCCGCCATCATGGCAGTCATCTTTTTCTTGGTCTTCATCAGCCATTCGGCGCGGATCGCCACGTCTGTCGCCTGGCCCTGGGCGCCGCCCAGCGGCTGGTGAATCATCACTTCGGCGTTCGGCAGCGCAAGGCGCTTGCCTTTCTCACCGGCCATCAGCAGGAACGCGCCCATACTGGCGGCCATACCTACGCATACCGTACGGACCTGCGGCTTGATGTATTTCATCGTGTCGTAGATTGCCATGCCGGCAGTCACGGATCCGCCCGGGCTGTTGATGTACAGGCTGATGTCGCTGTCCGGGTCTTCCATCTCCAGGAACAGCAGCTGCGCCACTACCAGATTGGCCGTATCGTCTGTGATTTCTCCGCCGAGAAAGACGATCCGGTCCTTCAGCAGGCGGGAATAAATGTCGTAGGAACGTTCTCCCCTGTTCGTCTGTTCAATGACCATCGGAATAAGCGGCATATCGGTTCCTCCTTTTGACTGAAACGGCGGCCCGGCCGGGCCGCCGTACAGTGAATGTTACTCAGCGTCTGTCTTCTTTGCCGTCTTTTTGGCGGCGGGTTTCTTGGCAGGCTTTTCTTCCGCAGGGGTCTCTTCAGCGTCTGCCTTCTTCACAGTCTTCTTGGCGGCAGGCTTTTTCGCGGGTTTTTCTTCCGCGGGAGCTTCTTCCGCGTCGGCTTTCTTCGCCGTCTTCTTGGCAGCGGGCTTCTTCGCGGGCTTCTTGTCTTCCGCTTCCTCTGCCTTCTTCTCCGTGATCTTGGCGTCCTTCTTCAGCAGATCCAGCACCAGGCGGATCGCGGCGTTGTCCTTCAGATACCCCTTCTGTTCTTCCGTCAGGTTCTTCTTGAAGGTTTCCACTTCCTGGCCCATCTGTTCAGCCTGTTCCGCGATAGCCTTTTCAATGTCAGCTTCGGTGGGCTCGATCTTCTCGGCCTTGCGGATCGCTTCGATCACCAGTTCGATACGGACGCGCTTTTCGGCTTCGGGCTTGTACATCTGTTTCACACCATCCATCGTCTGGCCGGTGTACTTCAGATAGTCTTCCATCCGCAGTCCCTGATAGCTCATCCGCATCGCCATCTCGCGGACCATATAATCGGCCTGATCGTCGATCATGGCTTCCGGGATGTCAATCTTGGCGTTCTCCGCCGCTTTTTCAACCAGTGCGTTTTCTGCGGCGACGTCGTTGTTCTTGTTGATACGATCGGTCAGTTCCTTGACGATATTTTCCTTATAGGCTTTGAAGGTGTCGAATTCACTGATGTCCGCGGCGAAATCGTCGTCCAGATCCGGCACTTCGGTCTTCTGGATGCCGTTCACCTTCACATGGAACACAGCGTCCTTGCCCTTGAGCTCTTCAGCGTGATACTCGTCGGGGAATTTGACGTTCAGGTCCTTTTCCTCACCGATCTGCATGCCGACCATCTGCTCTTCGAATCCGGGAATGAACTGATGGCTGCCGATGGTCAGCGTCTGTCCCTGGGCGGTGCCGCCGGCGAAAGCAACGCCGTCTATGGAACCGGCATAATCCAGGTTCACAGTGTCCCCTTCTTCAACGGGACGGTCGTCCACGTCAATGGTCCGGCTGGCCTTTTTGCGGTCTTCCTCGATCCGGGCATCAACCATTTCGTCCGTCAGCTTCTGGATTTCGGTTTCAACCGCCAGTCCCTTGTAGTCGCCCAGCGTCACGTCGGGGCGGACATACACTTCCAGATGGAACTTCAGGTCCTGGCCGGCGCCGATCTCATCCAGGTCGATCTGGGGCTGGTCCACAGGCTTCAGATCATATTCTTCCACAGCCGCACGGTATGCGTCGGGGAAAACGATCTCAAAAGCGTCGTCATAGAAGATGCTCTCGCCATAAAGCGTCTCAATCATCTTTCTCGGAGCCTTGCCCTTCCGGAAACCCGGCACGTTAATCCGCTTGCGCAGCTTCAGGAATGCCTGCTGCATCGCTTCGTCAAACTGCTCCGCGGGGATCGTGAAGGTCAGCTTCGCTTTGTTTCCGGACAGCTTCTCGTAGGTGTGGCTCATGAATATCTTTCCTCCTGAATCATTTCAGCATAAAACAGCGGTGCGTATAAAACACCGCATGGCATTCTAACACAAGTTTCTTTGCATTGCAACAGTTACCACGGATCGCTCACCGCCGGCAGCAGTTCCGACTGCCCGACGCCCAGGATATCGCTCGTCCGCCGGGAGGCGAGATGCTTCTTTCCGTCCTGAAGTTTGCACAGCTGATGCCCCATAAAGACAATACAGGCTGTGTCTCCGCCGTCCAGGTTAAAGCCCAGTATGCAGCCCTTATCCAGCAGTTTCTCTGCCAGGAAACGGATCCCGTCGCCTTTGCTCCGTTTGATCCTGCCCTCCAGCATCATAAACCAGTAATGGCCTTTTTCCACCATGCCCACGGCTGTGCGCGGGGCGTGGCTGGTACCGTACTTGCTCAATCCTTTTTCGTTCAGTTCCCCGTCCCGGATCAGGATCGGTCCGAAGGCCAGCACGTCGACAGCGCCCGCTTCGAGGTATTCCTCCGCGGTCATCTCGTCGCTGTAATAAACCTTCATATCGCCGTCCGGCCAGATCGCCAGGCAGTCCAGGTTCGGGAAATCCTTGACCCCCTGTTTCTTCGTCCGGTCAGACCATACTTTGCCGTCCCGGATAATGATGCCCGGGCGGCTCTTCTTCTGCTGCAGCCTCAGCTGGGCAAAATCGTTGGAGAGTGCCAGTACTGTTCCGGTCTTGCGGGCTATCTTGTAGGGATATTCCATGTTCGCCGCTACTTTCCAGTGTTCCGGATCGTTGGCGATCATCCGGGGCCCTGTGCTTCCTTCTGCGCAGAAAACCTCCGCCTCATACCAGACGCGGGCAGGCTTCTTCTGTTCCCTGCGGTAAATCTCAATGCGAAGCGTATCGCTGGCATAGCGCCATACGCCGTTTTCCTCGTCTTCAAAGACGAATTCCCCGGAATCCAGAAAACCGGCATCGTTTAATGCCGGAAACTCCCCATCTTCCGCCGCGGCGCACCCGATGCCCCACAGGAGCAGCAGCACCAGCAGCAATGCAATGCTTTTTCTGATCATGATCTTTATCCTACGCCCATCATCCGGTGAAGCACTTCCTGATAGGCTTCCGCAACGTTGTCCATGTCTCTTCTGAACCGGTCGATATCCAGCGGCTCATGTGTTCCCGCGTCCCAGAAGCGCGCCGTGTCCGGCGTGATTTCGTCCGCGACGAGGATCTTTCCGTGCCAGCGTCCGAATTCCAGTTTGAAATCGATCAGTTCAATATTGATATCTTTCAGATACGCTGTCAGGATATCGTTCACCTTCAGACTGACCCGGCTGATCTCGTCCATTTCTTCCGGCGTGGCCAGTTTCATGGCGTAGATATGGGAATTGTTAACCAGCGGATCCGCATCCATCCCGGTGTACCGCAGTTCAAACTCGACCACCGGAGGTTCCAGTTTTGTCCCCACCGGAATTCCGGTACGTTCTGCCAGCTGTCCGGCGGAACGGTTGCGGATCTTCACCGACAGGGGGATCATCTCACACCGTTTGATCAGGCTGTGCCTGGCGTCGATCCGTTCCAGATAGTGGTTTTCAATTCCGTTTTCTTTCAGCAGCTGAAAAAGGTGTTCGCACACCGAATTGTTGACTTCGCCCTTGCCGAGGATACGGCCCCGTTTCAGGCCATGAAAAGCCATGGCTTCGTCCTTGAAATAGACGATCGCCTTGTCCGGATCATCCGTCGCGTAGATTTTCTTGCCTTTCCCTTCCCGCAGGATCATCCCGATTTCCGGCATTCCGTGTCCCTCCGTAATCAAGATTATACGGATTTATTTTATCATTCCCGCCCTTATTTCTCAAGACGGACAAATTGTTCGATCACTTTCCCAGATCCGACAACTTTACGGACGTTCAATCCCTTGTGCTTCAAATCGTTCACGTTTTTGCCAATTGTCTCCAAAGATGCTAAAATGTATTCTGCCTGAGAGGGCCTTAATTCACGCAGAATTATAAGGATAATATAATTCTGAATTATGAATTATGAGTTGTTTCGGAAGCATCCGCGCTCTGCGCGGAATATGCTTCCCATGCTACAGCCGTCAAAGCTCAGGAGACGTAGACGAACTGAGCTTTGGAAACGGCGATTGCAGAAGAAAGAAGTGATACCATGGACCATTACAGTAAAGCCCGCCGTGAAGGGCTGCGCGTTTATCAGGCAGCCATCCAGGCCAATACCGATCCTTATCTGCCGGTACTGGAGGAAAAGGTGCCGAATCTTTCCACCCTCAGCCGGCTTTCCCTCGGCATCATGCCGATTCCGCTGGACAGGGTGATCGGTTCCGTTTCCCGCGGACGCAGCTATGCCTTTGCGGAAGGTTTCCTGCCGATCCTGGAAGCCGGAAGCGAGTTCGCCACCAAGTGGGAAAGCCTGTGCGAGAGCGTTGAGCAAAGCGGCGTTAACCAGCCTGTCACCGTGCTGGAATACCTCGGCAATTATTATGCCATTGAGGGAAACAAGCGCATTTCTGTTATGAAATACCTCAACGCACGCGATATCGAAGCAGACGTCACCCGGGTTTATCCGCCCCTGAGCGACGACCCGGAGATCGTTTCCTATTATGAGTACTGCGACTTTTCAAAGGAAACCGGGCTTTATTCCATCTTTTTCTCCCGGCCCGGTTCCTACCGGAAACTGCTTTCCCTGCCCGGCGTCCGCGCCGGGGATAAATGGACTGAGGATGAGATCCTGTCCCTGCGGAAACTGTATCATTATTTCTCCGAAAACTATCTGACCATAATGAAAGGAAAGCATGCCCATCCCTGCGGCGATGCGTTCCTGATCTATCTGACCGCCTTTGGTTATCTGGATGTCAAGGATGACGATATGGCGAAAACCGCCGAACGGATCCGGCTGATGTCGAAGGAATTCGAGCTGCGGGAAGGGCGGGTAAACCTGGTCATGGAGCAGGTGCAGCCTGCCGGCCCGGTTCCGCTGATCTCCGTCCTGTTCCGGCCTTCAAAGATCAAAGCGGCTTTCCTCTTCAACCGTTCCATCGAGGATTCCGCCTGGAACTACTGGCACAACCTCGGCCGGCTGGAGGCGGAAGAAAAGCTGGGCGACAAGCTCGAAACCGCTGCCTGCATCGTTCCCTCCCGGGCGGACTGTGAAGAGGAAATCCGCCGCCTGATCAAAGACGGTTATAACGCCATCTTCGCCACGTCGCCCGTCATGCTCAACAGCACCATCGAGGCGGCCCTCGAGCATCCGGAAGTCCATTTCCTGTGCTGCTCCCTCCTGTCCAACTATACCAATATCCGTACCTATTATATCCGGTTCTACGAAGCGAAATTCCTGCTCGGCCTGGCCGCCGGCATCCTGTCCGACAACGGCAAGATCGGATATATCGCGGACTACCCGATCTACGGAACCCCCGCGGCGGCCAACGCCTTCGCACTGGGCGCCCGTATGGTCAATCCGCAGGCCAGGGTGTACCTGAACTGGTTCTCCGCTTCCTGGTTCAACGCGGAAAGCCCCTTTGAGGATCCGGAGATCCGCGTGATCTGCAACCGGGATATCACCGCGCCCAATCATGAGGCCCGGGATTACGGCCTGTATCTGCGGGAGAACGGCGAGATCGTCAATATGGCCACCCTGGTCCCGCGCTGGGGACTTTTCTACCGGATGATGCTTGAGCAGATGCTGAACGGCACCTTTGCCCAGTCCGGAAGCAAGGATAACGTAACCAATTACTGGTGGGGCCTCGGTTCCAGTATTCTGGATGTTGCCTTCTCCTCCCGGTTTGATCCTTACGCCGCCCGGACCATCCACCATTTCCGGGAGCAGATCCGCGACGGTTCCTTCTCCCCCTTTGAGGGCGAACTGCGGGATCAGGATGGCGTTCTCCGCTGCGACGCGGACCGCCGCCTGACGCCGGCTGAGATTCTCTGTATGGATTATCTGGCTGACAATATCGTCGGCACTCTTCCCGTCATGGACGAGCTGATTGAATCTGCCCGTCCGCTGGTCCGGCTTCAGGGCATCCACGGTGAACTGAAGCCGCAGTTGTCAGCCTTCAGCTGGAACAGAAAGTGAGCGTGCGGATATGAGGATTCTTGCGATCGCGGATGAACCCTCCGATCGGCTGTGGGGGGACCTTTGCCGGGAAGCGCTCAGCGGCGTGGATCTGATCCTGTCCGCCGGCGATCTGCCCGCCAAATATCTGTCTTTCCTAACCTGCTTTACCAATGCGCCGATCGTCTACGTCCACGGCAACCATGACGACCGGTACGAAAAAGAGCCGCCGGAAGGCTGCCTCAGCGCGGAAGGAAAGATTGTCCAGGTAAAAGGCATTCGCATCCTCGGCCTGGGCGGTTCCATCCGCTACCGCCCCGATGGCGTCAATATGTATTCCGAAAAAGAGATGGCCAGCCGGATCGCTTCACTTCGCCGGAAGATCCGCTCTGCGGGAGGTTTTGATATCCTGCTGACCCACACGCCGATCCGCGGCTTCGGGGATCAGGAGGATCCTGCCCACCGCGGTTTTGAGTGCTTCGGCCCGCTGCTGGATTGCTGGCGCCCTGCGGTCATGGTCCACGGCCATGTTCACCAATCCTATACCGGCGCCCATTTCATCCGCCAGCGGGACTGGAACGGGATCCCGGTCATCAACGCAAGCATCTCCTTTGAATTTGACCTGCCGGAAACCCCGGACCGGAAAGAACCGACCCGTTCCGGCCGGCGTATGCTGATCAAAAACAGCCAGTTGTAACATACCAAAATCAATCACGGGAGCATGCATCCGCACGCTCCCGTTCTTCATTTGAGCAGCTGTCATAATCCTGAAAGGATTTTGGTAACAGCGATCGCAGAATTTTATTTACAGTACTTTTCTATAAACTCTTCCGGCATCAGCGGCTTTGCGAAATGATAGCCCTGCAGCAGCACGTTGCCGTACTCCTTCAGATATTCAGCCAGCTCTTCGGTCTCAACGCCTTCGAAGCAGATGTCAACATGGCTTCTGACCGCGGACGCACACAGGGTCCGGGTCAGGATCTCATGCCTTTCGTTGCCCCGCAGTTCCCGGGTGAAGGCCATATCCAGTTTAAACTCGTCCGCCGACAGATGCAGCAGCAGGTCGATTGTGGAATAGCCGGTGCCCATGTCGTCCAGGGCCACACGGACGCCGGTCTTCTTCAGCTCCGTCACCCGCTCGCTCAGCAGTTCAAATTCCATTTCCTTGCAGCGCTCAGTCAGTTCAAGCATCAGGTGCGCCGGGTCGAACTGCTCCTCTTCCAGGATCTTCACCACCGTGGGAATAAACTCGTCCGAAAGCAGCTGGATCGCGGTAATATTCACATTGATACGGAACTCCGGCAGCATTTTCCGGATCCGTCCGGCAGTCCGGACTGCATGGCGGATAATATCGTAGCCCAGCGGCTCATAGGCCGGGTCATTCTCCAGGAAAGCGATAAACCGGCCGGGGGATACCTCGCCGTGCTCCTCAGACCGCCAGCGAAGCAGCGCTTCCGCCCCGGCAACTTCTCCGGTCTGCGCCCGGATGATCGGCTGGAACCGCAGATAGAAGCGTGTCCGGTCCATGATACAGTCGTGCTGGATTGTCCGGAGCAGTTCCTTGTTATAGGTACCGGCACCCTGGTCCGTCTCGCCGAAGAACCACAGGCTGTTTGTATTATGATAGTATGCTTCCTCTGTGGCAAACAGTGCCGCCTGGCGGATCGCGCTCGGCACGGGCAGCGTTTCGTCCGGTATCTTCACCGCGCCGCCGACGATATCCACCGGAATCACTTCTTGATCCGTCAGGATGCCCGCTTTGCAGTGTTTCCGGATCCGGCGGTAGAGTTCGTTGGCTTTCACTTCGTCATAATTGGGCAGACAGAAGATAAAGTTGGACCCGTGGTTGCTGAATACCTCGCCGTCCGTATCCGATGCGTTGGCAAAATCGCTGGCCAGGTTCCGGATCAGGGATGCCGCCGTCTCGCCGCTGTAGATCATCCGGATCCGGTTCAGGTTCCGGATTTCCAGCCGCATGACCACACCGCTGCGCTGTTCCGCCAGCGCTTCCGTCAGATACTCGTACATCGCCTGATGGTTCTTCAGGCCCGTAGCGCCGTCGATCATCCCGGTGGCACCGTGGTTCACCACATAGCCGGCGAACACGTCCGGCTCGCCGTCCCGGCCGTGATACACGCCGCCGCGGCAGGTCAGCTCGACATATTCGCTGTTTTTAGCTTTCGCCCGGTACCGGCAGAAATGATACTGTTTCTGTCCGGAGATTGTCGCGGACAGGTCGTTCATGTATTCCGCCAGGTCGTCCGGATGGACGTACTTCGGCCAGACTTCGCCAAAGTTGTCGATAAATTCGCCTTCCAGCCCGAAGAATTCCGCCATGGCCGGCGCGATGCGGGTCACGTTGGTCTCCATATTCGTGATATAGGGATAATACTCTTCGCTGGTCAGGCACATCGCGTCAAACACGCGGTCCGTCAGACCCGTCAGGTTCAGGTGCGTACCCGTATGCCGGATCGTGTCCTCCACGATGTCCCGCTTGATGTCCGCCTTGTTGCGGTACATCATGTAGTCCGCAACCCGCAGCACATCACGCAGGTTGTTGTATTTCGGATCGGAGATTGCGTAGCCGATCGCCAGCTCCGGCATGTATCCGTGGCTTTCACCGCTCTTCACGCAGGCGTCCTGCACCCGCTTGATATCGCGGACAACCACCTTTTCATCCGCCTTCCGGTAGATCGCCAGGAATTCGTCACCGCCCATACGGTAGATGTGTTCCGCCCCGCGCAGGCCGGTCATCAGGAGTACGGCGATGTTGCTGATGTAGCTGTTGCCTTCCTGGTGCCCATACAGGCCGTTCACACTGCGCAGGTTATTGATGTCCACAAACAGGAACGTAAATATTGTGTTCTTGTCCGCTTCAAATTCCTTGTCGTATTCGGCCATGTCGTGCTCGTAGCCGGATCGGGTACCCAGCCCGCTCAGCGCGTCCATCATGACCTTCCGTTCCAGCACTGTGGCAGGGTTCTCCAGCGTGAAGAAGAAAGCCACCGTGATCGCTGTGATCGCGCAGCCCGTAAACAGGAATTCCTTCATCTGGGTCTGGATCAGCTCTGAGATAATCAGCAGGAACAGCATCGGCAGCATTACGCGCTTAAAGTGCCGGCCCACCTTCCGCCAGTGGGTAAAGATACTGCCGATCGCTACCGCGAAATACATAAATGCGATCACAAAGCCCACCGTTGCCGCCGGACCGGTGCTGGCCTTTGTGCCGTTCAGTTGTTCATACCGGATGGGCAGCAGCGGCGTAAAGAGCAGCACAAGGTAGATGATCGCCGGCAGCAATGCCAGCAGCCGTTTCTTGCGGTTCATCTGCTGCGGGCGGGACAGGTTCAGCGTATAAATGCACATCTCATAGGAATACATAATCGCCGAAAGATAGAAGATGACATGTGCAATTTTATTCAGAAGGGTATTGCCCTGGCTGTTAACCGTATAGACGGTCACCATATCCATTACGACATGGATGATCGCGAAAAAAAGGATCAGGTTAAAAATCCGGACGTCTTTTCCCATCCGGTAGGTTCTTGATACAAATGTAAGGTAGATCAGGATGATCAGGCAGACAAGTTCTGCTCGAAGGACCAGAACCAGATTCATCTCCGTCCGTCCTTTCCCATGTCAGGATCGTCTCAGTCAATCCATTCTTTTTCAGCAGGATGTTCCTGTTCATTCTCGTCCAGCATGAGCGCCCGATGTCTTTCGTCGATCACCGGCGGTTCAGCAAACGTAAGCCTGCCTTCCGGAATATGCAGTTGAACAGGACATTTATTCATTATTATTTTGACATATTCCTCAATTCTTGTCAATCGTTTTTCAAGCGCTACGCCGTACAGCGGCCAGTTCGCGCCGCAGTGGTTGTCTGATCCGGCCGTCATTACTAGATGGTTTTCCTTCCCGTACAGCCACGCCCGGGCGTCGTCCATCTGGTCATTTCCTGCATTCGCGACCTCAATTCCGTCGCAGAAATGCAGTCCAAGCCGGATCCGGTCCATATAGTTCCGCATCCGGAACGGGTGTGCCTGGATCACACAGCCGCCGGCCTTGTGCACTTCCTCCAGCTGCTGCCGCCGGTTCCAGTGTTCCATCTCCGGATGGGTCATCATATATTCCTTCGTCAGTCCGTAGATCAGGTATTCGTCAAAATGGATATTCTGCTCCAGCCCGAAAAAAACGTCCAGTCCGATCCGGTCGCCTTCCGCTTTCGCTTCCTCATATCCCTTCCAGAACAGGTTGATCCGTTCTTCCCAGGGCAGTTCGCGGTTCACCGCGGTATTCCCGCCGAAAAAGTGGTCGGTAATGATAATGCCGGTATATCCGGCCTCCTTGTACACCCGGGCCTGTTCCTTCCCCGTGGCCCTTCCGCACGCGCTTCCCTGGCAGGTATGCATATGGGTTTCATACAAAAATGGCATGGCGTTTCTCCTTCCGGATCCAATCCATGCCATTATATTCACTTTAGATTAGTTTGTCATCGTCTATTTCAATACTTCGATATTCATTTTGCACTATTCGTTGTCTGTTCTTGCTCTTTTATATGAGTGCAGCAACTCATTCCTTTGAGTATGCTCGGTAATCTCGCTATTTGAGCAAGCGCGGCGGGGGTTCCGAATTTGGAGACATCCGCAGTGTGGGGCGAACCTCTGACGACTGCCAGTGGCAGGAATCTCGTCAGAGGTGAGGTCAACCGAAAGGAAGTGACTTCCACAGTGTGGAGTCACGACCTTTGAGGTTGCGGATCCGCTGGTTTTAGTGCGAACGGTCCCAAATCGGACCCCCCTGACAGCGAGCGCTGTTTGCTTACTGAGCTCTCTCCAGCAGCGTCAGCAGATACACGAACTCTTCCTTATACGCGTCCCCAGTCACGCTCTCACATCCGCGCACCAGCTCCAGCGCCTGCGCCCAGCTCGCGGTTCCCTTCCACTCGCTCTCCCGCAGAAGCATCCCGGCCTCTGCCACGCCCGCTGCGAACCGCAGGTTCTCGCTCATGGTCTCTTTGACAGCGTCCGCCTTCACGGGATACTCATACAGCTTGCTTTCATTTCCTTCCGGCTCCTTAGCCCGGATGGAGACCGTCAGCCAGTCAGCTCCTTCATCGGCTTCCTCCGCCTGAGTATTCTGGTAGCGGCTGCCCGCCTCGCCGAACTCGAAGTCGGAATCTGCCGGAACGATCTCATACAGGGCTGTCATCCGGTGTCCGCTGCCGATCTCGCCGCCGTCCTTCTCGTCGTTGGCAAAGTCTTCGGCCGCCATCATCCGGTCTTCATAGCCGATCAGCCGGTAACCCTTAACCATCGCCGGGTTGAAGTCCACCTGAATCTTCACGTCCTTCGCGACTGTAACAAACGTGCCGCCGCCTTCTTCCACCAGCGCCTTACGGGCTTCATGGATCGTGTCCAGATACCGGCAGTTGCCGTCGCCGTAATCCGCCAGCGCCTCCATCTTGTTATCCTTATAGTTGCCCATGCCGACGCCCAGACAGGTCAGGCTGATGCCGGCCTTTTTCTTTTCGCTCACCAGGTTTGCCAGATCTCCTTCGCCCGTTGTACCAACATTCAGGTCACCGTCCGTAGCCAGCAGAATCCGGTTCACGCCGCCTTCGCGGTAATACTTCGCTGCGATCTCATAGGCCCTGTTGATGCCCGCAGATCCGTTGGTGGCGCCGCCCGCTTCAAGTTCGGAGATTGCTTCCATGATCCTGGTCTTGTCCGCGGCGGGAACACCTTCGATCACAACCCGGTCCTGGCTGGCATAGGCCACGATGGACACGGTGTCTTCCGGTTCCAGCTCATCCAGCAGCAGCAGGAACGCGCGCTTCACCAGATCCAGCCGGTCGCTGCCGTACATACTGCCGGAGGTGTCGATCAGGAACACCAGGTTATAGCCCGGCCGATTGTCCGTCCGGATTTCCTCCGCCTGAAGGCCGATCAGCATCAGCTTCGTCTTTTCATTCCAGGGGCAGGGCGCGATCTCAACCGTCACCCCGAAGGGTTCGCCGTTCTGCGGCTTCGCATAGTCATAATGGAAGTAATTCAGCATTTCCTCGATCCGGATGCTGTCGGGAGAAACCCTTTCCCCGCTCAGTACCTTGCGCCGGAACAGTGCGTAGGAGGAAGTGTCCACGTCCGCCGCGAAGGTGGACAGCGGCGAGGTCTGCACGCTCAGGAAGCGGTTGCTCTCAAAGGTCGTATATTCCTCCGTGTTCCAGTCAACCGGTCCTCCGTTCCACATTGCCCCGCCCGCCGGCATGGCAGTCGCCATCGGCGCATAGGCTGATTTTATGGAATATGATTCGGCGGACGCTTCATAGCATACATCCTCTTCATAATATACGTTCCATTTATTCACCAGATCAGACCGGGTCTCTGTCACGGTTTCCAGCATCTTCATCGTAATACTGTCCGCCATCCCGGTTTTCAGCAGGCCGTGGTCCTGCTGGAATCTCTGCAGCGCCTCCGCGGTCTCTTCGTCAAAGATGCCGGTCGGGGCCCGGTCCAGGTACTCCAGGTCCTTCAGGCGCTGCTGGATCCATGCAACCTTTTCGCCCGTATCTCCTGCCTGCCAGATCTTGTTTTCTTCTCCCATGGCGCCAGCCGCAATGCTCAGCACCATCAGCATGGCCAGAATGATCGCTGTAACCTTCTTCATTGTCTTTCCCTCCGTCTTCTTTCTGCCGGTTCCTCCCGGTCTCACTCTGTCAGACGCAGGCCAAAAGAAAAAGTTCCCGAATTTCTTCGGAAACTTTTTTATATTTCATTCTCGTACTCTTTAAACCGGTATGCGATCGTTTCCTTCGCGTGGCTGTCGCTGGAAAGGATCAGCGAGCCGCCGTGGGACCGGATATAATCTCGGATCTCCCTGCTTGGATAGGGGCTGGTCCGGTATCCGCGGGAAATGGCCCCGGTATTGATCTCAAAGGGTTTCCCGGTCTTCAGCAGGATATCTGCTGCTTGCTGCCAGGCTTTCACATAGCGGGGATGATGTACGTCAAAGTTCGGATCCTGCTCAATGAACTTGGTAATCAGGTCAAAGTGGCCGATGATATCGCACTTGGTGACCTCGACCACCCTCGCTTCCGTTGCGTAGAATTCCTCAACAAACGCGTACCAGTCGCCGCCGAAGTATTTCTCCACGCCTTCCCGCTGTTTATCCGAGGTCCAGTCAATGGAAACGTGATGTCCGTCCGGCATCGTCAGCAGGTGTACCGAGCCGATCACATAGTCGTAAGGCCCGAAGTCATCCGAGATGAAATCCCGCTCCAGCCCGCAGAGCACTTTGATCTGCCCGGCATACTTTTCCTTCAGCCGCGCAATCTCTTTCCGGTATTCTTCGCTGGCTTCCAGCGTCATGCCGCAGGGATCCAGATGGCTGTGATCCGAGATCCCCACAGTGTCCAGTCCGAGGCGGATCGCTTCCTGCACCATCTCTTCCGGTGTGTTCTTTCCGTCGGAAAACACGGTGTGCATGTGCAGATCTTTCATCAGACCATCTTCTCCTGCTTGACCTTCTTGTCGATCACATGACGGGATGCCAGTTCCTTATGGATATCCTCCAGGGAGATCCCCGCTTCGATCATCAGCACCATCACATGATACGCCAGGTCGGCAATCTCATAGACCGTGTTCTTCTTGTCCTTGTCCTTGGCCGCGATGATCACTTCCGTAGTCTCCTCGCCCACCTTCTTCAGGATCTTGTCCAGGCCCTTTTCAAACAGGTAGGTGGTATAGGAGCCTTTCTTCTTTTCCTTCTTCCGGCCGGCGATCAGCTCCATCAGTCCCTCATAGGTGAACTCATGCAGTTCGTCGCTTTCCCAGATCACGTCGTTAAAGCAGCTTTCCGTGCCTGTGTGGCAGGCCGGTCCGTCCTTCTCCACCTTCACCACCAGCGCGTCACGGTCGCAGTCCGCCGTAATGGATACGATGTGCTGATAATTCCCGCTGGTCTCTCCCTTCAGCCACAGTTCCTGCCGGCTCCTGCTCCAGAAGCAGGTCAGTCCCTTCTCCATGGAGATCTGCAGGCTTTCCTTGTTCATATACGCCAGCGTCAGCACCTTGCCGCTCTCCGCGTCCACCACAATGGCCGGAATCAGGCCCTTCTCATCAAATTTCAGATCCTCAATCTTAAGCATTGTTATTCCTCCAAAGTTATATTCTTGCCGGAATCCCGTTCTTCTGCATTTCAAGCTTCAGGTCTTTAATCGCGACCTCTCCGAAATGGAAGATCGAAGCTGCCAGACCGGCGTCTACCCCGGGCAGCGCCTTAAACAGCGTAATGAAGTCCTGAATGCATCCGGCGCCGCCGGAAGCGATCACCGGCACCTTCACCACATTGCATATCTGTTCAAGCAGTTCCAGGTCAAACCCATGCTTCACGCCGTCCGTATCCATGGAGTTGACCACCACCTCGCCGGCGCCTTCGCCGACACAGCGCTTCACCCATTCGACGGCATCCATCCCGGTATTCTCCCGGCCGCCCTTGGCGAAGATCCGGAACACGCCGTCCACCCGCTTCACGTCCACGCTCAGCACCACGCACTGGTCGCCGTAAAGCTTCGCAGCCTTACCCACCAGCGACGGATCCCGGATGGCGCCAGAGTTGACAGACACCTTGTCCGCGCCGCACTTCAGCACCCGGTCGAAATCGTCCGTAGTGTTGATACCGCCGCCCACCGTCAGCGGGATAAATACCGTCCGCGCTGTTTCCGTCAGGATGTCCGTGAACAGCGCCCGACCTTCTGCCGAAGCTGTAATGTCGTAGAAGACCAGCTCGTCCGCCCCGTTATCACTGTAATACTTTGCCAGCTCCGCCGGGGAAGCCACGTCGCCGAGCTTCTGGAAATTGACGCCCTTGACTACCCGTCCGTCCTTCACGTCCAGGCAGGGAATAATCCGTTTGGTGATCATTTACATACCTCGATCGCTTTCTTCAGGTCGATATCTCCGGTATAGTATGCCTTGCCGATGATCGCGCCGTACAGGTTCATCTGCCGCAGGCTTTCGATGTCCTCCATTGTGCTGACGCCGCCCGAGGCCGTAATCTGCAGGCCCACGGTTTCCGACAGCTGCCGGTACATTTCCCGGTTGGTGCCCCGCATAGCGCCGTCCCGGGAGATATCCGTGCAGATCAGCGTTTTCACACCGATGCTTTCCATCTCTTTGCAGAAATCCATGAAGTGCAGCGCGGACTTTTCCGTCCAGCCCTTCACGGCCACATAGCCGTCCCGCACGTCCACGCCCACGGCGATCTGTTCACCGTATGCGTCTACTGCTGCCCGCAGGAATGTCGGATCCTCCACCGCCGCCGTTCCCAGGATCACCCGGTCCAGTCCGGCGGAAAGATAGGTCTTTACGGTCTCCATACTGCGGATGCCGCCGCCGATCTCGCAGAACAGGCCCGCCGCTTCCTTCAGCTTCAGCACCGTTTCCAGGTTCGGCGTCGTGCCGCTCTTCGCGCCTTCCAGGTCCACCAGATGGGCGTGGGTCGCGCCTTTGGCGGCAAAGTCCAGGGCAATCTCCTCCGGATGCTCGCTGTAGACCGTCATTTGCGCGTAGTCGCCTTTATACAGGCGGACCGCTTTGCCTTCATATAAATCAATTGCCGGAAACAGGATCATGCGGATACCTCCTCACAGAAGGCTTTCAGGATCTGCAGGCCGACCTCGCCGCTCTTTTCCGGATGGAACTGACAGCCAAACACATTGCCTTTGCCCACACAGGCCGTCAGGTCCGCGCCGTATTCCGTCACAGCCAGCAGGCTGTCCTCGCAGTCCACCGCGCTGTAGGAATGGACAAAATATACATATTCTCCTGCCTTCGTGTATTTCAGCAGCGGGGATTCCTTCACGATCTTCAGGGCGTTCCAGCCCATCTGGGGAATCTTAAGCCCGGCCGGGATCTTCTCCGCGATCGGGCGGATCTCGCCCTTCAGCAAATCCAGGCCTTTATGCACGCCGTATTCATGGCTGCGCTCAAACAGCATCTGCATCCCCAGGCAGATCCCCAGCAGGGGCTTCCCTTTCGCCGTTTCTTCCTTTACCGCCCGGTCCATGCCGGAAAGACGCAGCTTGTCCGCCGCGTCCTGGAAGGCACCCACGCCGGGAAGAATCAGCCGGTCCGCCCGGCGGATCTCCTCAATGTCCCGTGTCACGACAGCTTCCTGCCCGATCGCGGCAAAGGAGGATTGCAGGGAAAACAGGTTCCCCACGCCGTAGTCGATGATCGCAATCATCACAGAACTCCTTTCGTGGAGGGAATTTCCTCCGCGCAGGCGGGATCGATGGCCACCGCGGTCCGCAGGCTGCGGGCCACGCTCTTGAAGGCGCCTTCGATGATGTGGTGGCTGTTGCCGCCGGAAAGTTGCTTGATATGCAGCGTCATGCCGGCGTTGTGGGCCAGCGCCCGGAAGAATTCTTCCGTCAGTTCCGTATCGAAGGTCCCGACCTTCTCCGCCGGGATCGACAGGTCATAGACCAACAGGCCTCGGCCGGACAGGTCCACGGCACTCAGGATCAGGCTCTCGTCCATCGGCAGGATCGTGCTGCCATAGCGGGTCACACCCTTCTTGTCACCCAGCGCCTGTTCAAAGGCCTTGCCCAGGGCGATGCCGATGTCTTCCACAGAGTGATGGTCGTCCACATAGGTGTCCCCTTTGCAGGACACTTCCAGGTCGAACCGTCCGTGCCGGGCGAACAGCGTCAGCATGTGGTCCAGAAAACCGACGCCCGTATCGACGGTGCTCTTTCCGGTTCCGTCCAGGTTCAGCAGTATGCGGATATCCGTCTCGCCGGTCTTCCGGCTGATCTCTGCCTGTCTCATTCCCTGCCCTCCAGTATTGCTTTGATTTCTTCAACCAGCCTGTCCATCTGTTCAGGAGTGCCGATGGTAATCCGGTTATAGTCTTTGATCCGTTCCACATTGAAGTGGCGGATCAGCACGCCCCGCTTTTTCAGTTCCAGGTACAGTTCCTCGCCGGGGATATCCGGATGCCGGGCGAAGAAGAAATTGGTCTGGGACTCCGTCATCTCGAAGCCCATCCCCCGCAGGATCCGTCCGTATTGATCCCGGGTATCCATGATTTTCAGGCTGTTCTCCCGATTGTACTCATCATGTCTCAGGGACGCAACGCCCGCCGCGGAAGTGAGCATGTTTACATTATAAGGATTGGTGGAATACTTCACCGTATTCAGGTCCCGGATCAGGTCCGGATTACCGATGCCCATGCCCAGCCGTGCGCCAGCCATGGACCGGGATTTGGAGAAAGTCTGGGTCACCAGCAGGTTGTCGTATCTCCGGATCAGCGGCACGCAGCTTTCCGCGCCGAAATCCACGTAAGCCTCATCCACGACCACCACATTGTAAGGATTGCGTTTGAGGATCTCTTCGATTTCCCGCGCCCTCAGGGCAATGGCAGTCGGCGCGTTCGGGTTGGCAATGAAAATGGTACCGGCTTTATGATAATAATCGGTAATATCAATCGTCAGGTCTTCCTTCAGCGGGATCACTTCATAAGGCACCCGGTTAATGGCGGCAAATACCGGATAAAATCCATAGGTAATATCCGCGAACACAGCCGGGATATGATTGTCGCAGAAGGCCATGAACGCGAAGTTCAGGATTTCGTCCGATCCGTTGGTCATCAGCAGTTCGTCCGTTGATACATCCAGACGTTTTGCCAGCGCTTTCCTCAGTTCCACGCACTCCGTATCCGAATAGAGATACAGTTTACTGCTCGCCGCAGCGACAGCTTCCGTCACTTCCGGCATGGGCGGATACGGGTTTTCGTTGGTATTCAGCTTGACGATATTCTGCTGATCCTTCGGCTGTTCCCCAGGCACATAAGGTTCCAGGTCCAGATACTTCTCTGAAAAGAACCGGCTCATCCTGCTTCTTCCTCTCTGACTTACTCTTCCGTCCTGATCAGCGCGCTCCTGGCGTGTCCGGTCAGTCCTTCCTTCCGGGCAAAGGCGGCCACATCCCACGCCAGGTCTGCCAGCGCTTCCCGGGTGAAATAAGTATACTGCGTTTTCTTGACAAAGTCATCCACCGACAGCGGGCTGGAGAATTTCGCGGTTCCCTGGGTCGGCAGCGTGTGGTTCGGTCCGGCCATATAGTCGCCCAGCGCTTCCGGACAGTTCCGGCCCATGAACACCGATCCGGCGTGCCGGATGCTGTCCAGCCAGTCAAAGGGATTGTCCACGCACAGTTCCAGGTGCTCCGGTGCGATCTCGTTGGCGATATCAATTACGGTCTTCAGGTCTTCCGCTACGATAATCTTGCCGTTGTTGTCAATGGACACCCGGGCGATCTCCGCCCGGTCCAGCTGCGGGATCTGCTTTTCCAGCTCGTCCCGCACCTTCTTCGCCAGTTCCATGGAATCGGTCACCAGCACGGCGCTGGCCACCTTGTCGTGCTCGGCCTGGCTCAGCAGGTCCGCCGCCAGCCAGGCGGGATTGGACTTTCCGTCCGCTGCCACCAGAATCTCGCTGGGGCCTGCGATCATATCAATGGAAACAATCCCGTATACCTGCCTTTTTGCTTCCGCCACATAGGCGTTTCCGGGGCCGACGATCTTATCGACCTTCGGCACGGATTCCGTACCGTATGCCAGTGCCGCAATCGCCTGCGCGCCGCCTGCCTTCACGATCCGGTCCGCCCCGGCCACCTTTGCTGCAGCCAGGACTGAGGGATCAATCTTTCCGTCCTTTCCGGGAGGCGTGGTCAGGATCACTTCCTTTACGCCCGCGATCTTCGCCGGAATCACGTCCATCAGTACCGTGGAAGACAAGGGTGCCGTGCCGCCGGGCACATACACACCCGCCCGGTCCACCGGGATCACCTTCTGGCCCATGACCACGCCGGGTTCATCATTAATGATGAAGGAATTCCGCACCTGCCGGCTGTGGAACTTCCGGATGTTGGCCGCCGCCTTTTCCAGAATGGCCATAAACTCCGGTCCTGTCTTTTCCAGCGCCTCTTCCATTTCTTCAGCCGTCACCAGCAGGCTGTCCAGCTTCGCCTTGTCGTATTTTTCCGTATATTCCTTGACGGCGGCATCTCCCCACTCCCGCACGTTCCGGATAATGTTGGACACGACGTCCGTCACGTTCACTGTCGGCATGGAGCGGGCAAAGATCTCCTCGTTGGACACCTCGCCGTATTTCATAATGCGAATCATGCTTCCTGCACTTCCTTTCTCAGTCCCTCTGTCAGCCGCTCGATCTGTTCCGTCCGGAACTTGAACCCGGACTTGTTGGCGATCAGGCGGGCGGAAATCGGGACGATTTCCTCGATCACGTTCAGGTTGTTCTCACGCAAGGTCGTTCCAGTTTCCACGATATCAACAATCACATCAGACAGTCCCAGGATCGGAGCAATCTCGATGGAGCCGTTCAGATGAATAATGTCGATGTCCCTGCCGATGGAGGTGTAATAGTCCCGGGCGATGCGGGAGAATTTCGTCGCCACCCGAAGCGTCCGGTTCATATCGTCTTTGAACCCTGCCGGTGCTGCAACGGCCATCCGGCATTTGCCCACATTCAGGTCCAGCAGCTCGTAAACGTCCGGCCGGTACTCCAGCAGGATATCCTTGCCGGCCACACCGATATCAGCGGCGCCGCGTTCGACGTAGATTGCCACGTCCGACGGCTTGACCCAGAAATACCGAACGCCGGCTTTTTCATTATCAAAAATCAGCTTGCGGCCGGGTTCCAGCAGGGCGGGGCACTCAAATCCCGCCTTCGCGAACATGGCATAGACTTTTTCACCAAGTCTGCCCTTGGGAAGTGCGATATTAAGCACGGAAGTCACCCTCCTCTGTCAGTCTTTCCAGCATGTCCAGGAATACGGCGAATCCGATCGCCCGGTCTTTGCGGCCCATCTTTTTCATCAGGCTGTCATACTGCCCGCCGGAAAGCACGCTTCCCGGGATCCCGCTGATGAAGCCCTTAAATGCGATACCGTTATAGTACTTCACATCCCCCGTAGCGGAAAAGTCGATCTGGATCCGGTCCTCGATCTCGCTGCCGGTGAATCCGGCTACCGCCCGGCCCAGTTCCGCCGCCATTTCCCCCACGCCGTATTCTTCTGCCAGGGCGCGGATTTTCGGCATCACGGTCCGGGGCGTACCGTACAGGCTCAGCAGTTGCTTCAGGGCGTCCTCCGCTCCTTCGGCCAGATGGTTGTCCCGGCAGATCCGGCTGATCCCGTGCAGGTTCTTCTGCCCGGCGCAAGTCAGGATCTCGTCCTTCACGGCCTCGTCCGGGGCGATGGCGTCCACGAACGCGTTCAGAATCCCGACATGGCTGATTTCCAGCACAAACCGGTCGGAGCAGAGCTTCAGGCTTTCCGCCGCCAGCTTCAGCACTTCCGCGATGCATGCACCGTCCACCGCGCCCATGCATTCCAGCCCGACCTGGGTCTGCTCCCGGAAACCGTCCGCCGCGGCTGAAACCCGGTAGACGTTTTCGTGGTAATACAGTTTCTGGATCTCCCCGGGCGTATCCTTCCGGTTCTTGACAATGGAAAGCGTTACGTCCGGTTTCAGCGCCATCAGGCGACCATTTGTATCCGTAAAGGTGATAACGCCCTCGGAAAACAGGAAATCCTTGTTCCGGCTGTACAGGTCGTATTCCTCAAACTTGCTCATCCGGTAACGTTCATATCCGTATTCCGAATAAAGGGAACGCAGGCGGAAACTGATCCTTTCCTGTCCGTTCATCACCCGATCATCAATCAACATATGCTTCCCTCCGGGGTCCCCGGTCCGGCCTTTCGGCCATTCCGGCAAAATTTCTTTATCATGATAATGCTTTACCGTAATAAAGTCAAGTGTTTTTTTACCACAATATATTGTATATGGTTTTTCGGCATATAACTATTTTGTTGTTTTTTCATAATATTATTGTAAAAAATTCGTCAGAAAGGGTTTTCAATTCGATAAAAATTGTATATAATCAACGTGGTTTGGTTTATTGGTATTACATTTTTGGAGGGAACCCTGATGAAGAAACGTCTGATTGCACTGCTGCTCGTGCTCGTGCTGCTGATCCCGGCGGGCATTGCCTCCGCCGCGACATACTACCGGGTAACGTCTACCCTGCAGGTACGTATGCAGCCCAGTGAAAGTGCCAAAGTGCTTGCCAGCTACAAGAAGGACTCCGTCTGCACGGTCTCCAGCACAAAAAACGGCTGGTCCTATGTCACCTTCTACAACGGAACCCAGGGATATGTGAAGACCAGCTACCTGAAAAAGGCTTCTTCCTACGGTGCCTGGGTCGCTTATGACGATACCCAGCTGCGGCCGAAGCCCGATGGCGGTTCCGGTTCCAATGCCTCCCTGGCAAAGGGCACCAAGGTGACCGTTCTTTCCCACGGTTCCAATTACGACTATGTCAAGACCGCGGATTTTGGTTACGGCTATATCGTAAACAGCCGCCTGAGCAAGAAAAAGGTAGCGGCTTCCGGGGCTGAATCCTCCTCCAACATGGGCGGCGGCGGTGATTACGATGCCTGGGTGCTCATCGCGGGCGGCCGCACGGTGAACCTGCGCAGCAGCGCCAGCACCAGCGCGCCGGTAATCGCGCGTTATCCTGCTGCCACCAAGGTCCATGTCATCAGCCACGGCGCCAAATGGGACTACGTTTCCGTTGACGGTAACACCGGCTGGATGATGACAGCGTATCTGAATACCAGTGAACCCGCCCCGACAGCTGATCCGGCTCCGGGCGGCGGCGGCAGCAGCACAGGCTACACCGCCTATACGGTATCAGGCAACAAGAAAGCCGTCAACGTCCGCAAGGGCGCCGGAAAAGGCTATACCGTTTTGTTCAAGGTTCCCTATGGCGCGCCTGTGATCGTGCTGAAGCATCAGTCCAAATGGGACTATATCCAGTACGGCGGCAACAAAGGATACATCGACAACAGCTTCCTGCAGCTCTCCAAGCCCGCAGACGCCGGTAACGTCGAAACGCCGGATCCCAACGCCACGCCGGCTCCGAAGGCTGTTTTCCAGGAATATGACGCCACGGTTACCATCAACGACCTGAACTTCCACAAGCAGAAGGGCGACTGGTCCTCCAACGTGGACGGCGTCGGCCGCCTGCAGTCCGGCCAGACGGTTCATGTCCTGGCAATCGAAGGCAACTGGGCCAAGGTACAGTACAACGGCTTTACAGGCTGGGTCCACAGGAACTACATTTCTCCGTAAGGCGGGAATGCTATGAAAGGCAGAAACTCCGGCGCCGTGCTCATCTTCATCGGTCTGATACTGATTGTGATCTTTGCAGTCGGTCTGGCCGTGGAAAAGAATCCCGGTGCCCTGAACCGCCCTTACCGTTACGATTTCGCGCTGGATCAGTTCGGCGCCTTCTGTGCGGAGGTATGGCTTCCTGCCGGGATCATCGGAATCCCGCTCTTCCTGATCTCGCTGATTGTCAGCCTGGTCCGGGAGAGAAAAGAGAAAGAAAAAGAATAAAAAACGCGGAGCGCGGTTCAGTTCGGACCGCGCTCCTTTATGATCTTCCGTTATAACAGTTCTGTCAGTTTCTTTTTTGCTTCACCGATCCGGTCCAGATATGGGCCGTAATCCGTTTCTGCCCGGTTCCGCAGCAGCTCCGTAATCTCCCGGACAGGCGTCTCAATCGGCGTCAGCGACAGGTTTGCCGACACTCCTTTCAGGGCGTGGGCCAGTTCGAATCCCCGCCCCAGGTCTCCGCCTTCCACCGCTTCCTTCAGTTGTTCGAAGGACGGATCCGCTGCCACCTTTTCCACCAGTTTCAGATAAAATCCCTCGTTGTTCATGCACCTTTTCAGGCCGTCGTCCACATCCGCGCCGTATGCGCGCAGGGCGTCAATTGTCAGCATTTGTTTATTCCCCCTCTTTCTTCCAATAGAATATTACACTTTCAGGAAAGTTTTAAATTCATCCGCCGGTACGGGGCGGGAGAAATAATAGCCCTGCACGATGTCGCAGCCCAGTTCTTTCAGGGCCAGCATCTGTTCCTTCGTTTCAACGCCTTCTGCGATCATCGCCACATTCAGTGCTTGGGCAATATCCACAATCACCCCGATCATCCGGGTGTCCCCTCCCTTGCTGAACGCACTGCGAATGAATCCCATATCCAGCTTCAGCACGTCGATCGGCAGAGAGGTTACCATGTTCAGCGAAGAATATCCGCTTCCGAAGTCATCCATCTCGATCACAAAACCCATGCTCCGTAGGATGTTCACCGTATCGATGATCTGCTTTGCGTTCTGCGTATAGGCGGATTCCGTGATCTCCAGGTGCAGGTCGCCGTATTCCAGTCCGTTGTCTTCGATCAGGCACCGCAGAATATCCTGCAGATCCGGATCCATCATATCCACCCGGGAAACGTTGATGGATACAGGCACCGCCTTCCCCGGATTCTGCTTCCAGGCCCTGATCTGCGTGGCGGCTTCCCGCCATACATAGTGATCCAGTTCCCGCACCAGGCCGTTGCTCTCAAACAGCGGCACAAAGACGCCCGGGCTGATCATGCCCAGTTCCGGATGTTTCCAGCGCACCAGCGCTTCCGCGCCGCACAGCATTGGTTTCTCCGGCCGAATGTCGAACTTCGGCTGGAAAAACACCAGAAACTGTTTCTGATCGATCGCTTCCTGGAATTCGTCCAGCAGCCGTTCCGCGTAAACCTCCTTATCATGCAGCTCGTCGTCATACAGTGCCACCGTAACATTATAGCTGTTCCGTATCGTGTCTGCCGCGCTCTTGGCCCGGTCGAACCGCTGTTCCATCTCGACGGTCTTATCCACCCCGGAATAAACGCCCAGCCGGATCCGGATCTTTCCCTTCATACCGCCTCCCGCAGCCGCGGTCACTTCTTCTGACAGCGATGTATAATCCGTCCTGTGCGGGCAGTAGAGCAGAAACCGGTCCGCTTCCCGCCTGCAGGCGACGCCGCCGTTCTGTTTCACAAATGCCTTCACCGCGATGCCGATCCGCCGGAGCACTTCGTCCGCAAAGGCTTTACCGTAACGTTCATTGATCATCCGGAAGTGATTGACATCCAACACTACTGCGTCTGTCGGCTCCTCCCCGTGGAAGTGGTCGTATTGCTCCGCGTAGTGGAAGAAGTATTCCCGGTTGAACAGGCCTGTCAGGCTGTCCCGGGATGTCTCCCGGATCAGGTCTCTGGTTTCGTTCAGTTCGATGATGCGCCGCACCCGGGCCTGGATCACCTTCGGCATCGGATAGGGTTTCGTAATGAAGTCCACCGCGCCGATGGTCAGGCTCTCTACTTCGGATTCCTTGTCCGAGGTTATCACGATCACGGGGATCTTGGAAAAATGCGTGTCCTCCCGGATCCAGCGCAGGATATCCATACCGTGCAGATCCGGCAGGTTCAGGTCCAGCAGGATCAGGCTGATGGTATCAAACCCGGCGCGGATCTTTTCACGGGCTTCCTCACCCGTTTCCGCGCATAGCACCTCATACTCCGGTTCCAGATAGGCCTTCAGGATCTCGCGGTTGACAAATTCGTCCTCCACGATCAGGATCTGCCGTTTTCCCATCGCGGCCAGTCTTTCCCTGTCTTCGCCTGCAAAATCCATACTCATTCCAGCTTCACTCATGGCTCGCTGCTCCTCTCCTGTGTTACTGTTTATCTTTCTTCCGCAGAACGTTATGCAGTGTTTCCATCATCTTCGGAATATCATAAGGCTTGGCCAGATGACCGTCCATGCCGGCCTCCATCGCACCCTTCCGGTCTTCTTCAAAGGCGTTGGCCGTCACGGCGATGATCGGAATGCCGGCCTTTTCCTGATCTTCCAGCCGCCTGATCTGCCGGGCAGCTTCGTATCCATCCATCCGCGGCATCTGGATATCCATCAGGATCACGTCATAACTTCCCGCCGGCGCTTCCGTCATCTTCCGCACGGCTTCTTCGCCATCGCCGGCAATCTCCACCGCGAAGCCGTGCTGCTTCAGGATCTCTTCGGCAATCATCTGGTTCATCTCGTTATCTTCGGCCAGCAGCACCTTCTTCCCGCTGAAACCGGTGTCGTCCGCCGGCATTTCGGCTTCCTGAGCTCCGCTGCTGAAACGGCACGGCAGGATCACGGTCACCTCCGTGCCCTTGTTGACTTCGCTTTCCACGGTGATGGTGCCGCCCATCATGTCCACGATGTTCTTGGTGATCGCCATGCCCAGGCCTGTGCCCTGAATGCCGCTGACGGTGCTGGTCCGTTCACGGGCAATTGCCTCAAAAATGCTCTGGCGGAATTCCTCGCTCATGCCGATCCCGTTATCCTTGATCCGGAATACATATTCGGCAATGTCCGTCTCTTCCATCGGCAGCTGGCTGACTTTCAGGCTGATCTCTCCCCCGTCAGGCGTAAACTTGACCGCATTGGACAGAATGTTCAGCAGGATCTGGTTCAGCCGCAGCTTATCGGTCACGATATCTTCGTTCAGGATTCCCTGCGTGCTGACCGTCAGCTTCTGGTGTTTCGCCGCGGTGCTGGGCTCGATAATCGTATGAATGTCCCGGATCACGTCCGGCAGGTGTACGTCCGCTTCCTCAATCGTCACGTTGCCGCTCTCGATCCGGCTCATGTCCAGCACGTCGTTGATCAGGGACAGCAGGTGCTGACTGGATACGGAGATCCGGCTCAGGTAATCCTGCACCTGTTCTTTGTTGTCAATGTGGGTGGAAGCCAGTTCCGTGAAGCCCACGATGGCGTTCATGGGTGTGCGGATGTCGTGGCTCATGTTGTTCAGGAAGGTGGTCTTGGCCCGGCTGGCATTCTCTGCCGCGTCCAGGGCTTTGGAAAGCGCTTCCCGGCCCTCCGCCAGTTCCTTGTTCTTTTCCTCCAGTTCCAGCCGGGCCTGTTCCTTGGTCTGCGTTTCTTTCCGGCTCTGCCGGATCCCCCGTACCAGCAGGAAGATGATCAGCGCGGCCACTGCCAGGATCGCACTGCCGACAACGGCCATGTTGTCTCTCAGCATGTCCATCAGCGAAACGGAATACAGCCCGTCCGTATAGCGGTAGGAGATGCTCTGGGCATATTCCGGCCCCAGCACGCTGATGCCGCGGTTCAGCAGTTTCAGCAGTCCTTCGTTGCCGATCTTCACACCGAAGCACCGGTCGTCATTCCGGGTCAGCTGGCGCATGGACAGCTCCCGGTATTTTCGGTTCTTCAGGATATCGTTCGCCCGCAGGCCGTTCAGTGTCGTTCCGCCGACCTTTCCGTCCAGCACCGCTTTCAGGCAGTCGGCAATGGACGGGAATGTCAGAATCCGTGCTTCCGGATAATTGGTCGTGATGTAGTAATACTGCATCCGGTTTTGCTCATTCACGGCAAAGCTTTCCGTCTTTCTGTCGGAATACTCTCCGCTGTAAACCAGCTCGGTCGGCGCGGAAACCACCGCGCTGGACTGATAGATCCCGTTCTCTTCTGAATAATACAGTCCGCCGCCAACGGGAAATACCGCGTCGACGCTCCCGTCATTCACAGCCGCGATCATGTCGTCATAATTGTCAAAGGCCTGATAGGATACCGCGATCCCGTCAATTCCGAGCCCGTTCAGGATCCCTGGCACCATATCCTGGACAATGCCCGTCACCTTTCCCTGGGCATCTGTATCGCTGTAAGGCAGGTAGTTGTTCAGATAGCCTACTTTCAGTTTGCTGTGTCCGTCGATCCATTCCCGTTCCGATGCGGAAAACGCCCGGCTGGACATGCTCAGGGAATAGTACTTGGAGTTCAGGGAGTGCAGGTAGTTCGGTTCTTCCACAGCCAGTTGGGCCTGGGCCAGGTTCAGTTCCGTCAGCAGATCGGACCTCTGGATGTTCACGCAGAGATAGTAATCCGACGCGCCGAAGGAACAGAGTACTTCGGCATGTTCCCGGCCGTAGGCGCCGTCGCCCTCCGCGGCGAGAATGTCAACCCTGTTATTATCAAAAGCAGTGAATAACTCTGCATAATCGGTAAACCGGACTACGTCGGCTGATACGCCCTTGCTTTCCAGCCAGTTCTCCAGCACGCCGACCATGGCACTGTCCAGCACACCGATCTTTTTTCCGGCAATCGTGGAAGGTTCCGCCGTAATACCCGGATCTGTGTCGTGTTTCACCAGACTGTAGGTTTCGTGGCCCATCGCGGCGTCCGGATAGCCGATCAGGCCGCTGCGTTCCTCTTTCCACGCCAGTCCGGCAAGCAGGTCGACCCGGCCGTCCAGCAGCATCTGGTACAGTTCCCCGTAGCTGCCATAAATATATTCATATTTCCATCCCGTATATTCTGACAGTTTCAGATAGTATTCATAAGCGTATCCGGTCTTGATCGCGTCTTTCGAAGCGCCTTCCTGGAACACCTCGTTCTCATAATAGCCGACCCGGACGGTTTCATCGCCGTCTCCGGCTGACCCGGACGCCGGAAGTAGCAGAACGGACAGCAGCACAGCGCACAGCCATATCATGATATGGCTGCGTACCGTTTCCCTGCCTGTTCTGTATTTCATCCCGGCTATATCCCTTCGTTCTCTTTCCCGCCTCACGGACGGATCAGGCTTTCCAGCGTTTCAAACAGAGCTTCCGGCTCCACCGGTTTGGACAGGTGCGCATTCAGGCCAGCCTGCAGACTGCGCTGAACGTCCTCATCAAAGGCGTTGGCCGTCAGCGCGATGATCGGGATTGTCATGGCATCCCGCCGGCCTGTATGCCTGATCTTCCTCGTCGCCTCCAGGCCGTCCATTTCCGGCATCCGCATATCCATCAGGATCGCGTCGTAGTATCCGTCCGGATGGGATTCATATTTTTCCACCGCGATCCGGCCGTTTTCCGCCACGTCGACCTCAATTTCCCGCATGTTCAGCACCATGACCATGATCTCGGCGTTTACCGCCACGTCTTCTGCCAGCAGGATATGTCGTCCCTTCAGGTCTGCAGCTTCCCTGGTCATGTTTGCGCTTTTCCGCTTGAACGCTTCGCGGAATTCATCCATCACGCTGCCGGCAAAAAGCGGCTTGGGTACGAAGGTGTCAACGCCCGCGCTGCGGGCTTCCTCCGCCACCTCGTCCCAGTTATATGAGGTCAGGATAATGATCGGCGTATCGTTCCCGACGATGGCGCGGATCCGGCGGGTCGTCTCTACGCCATCCAGCTCCGGCATCTTCCAGTCCACCAGCAGCAGGTCGTAATCTGCCCTGCGCCCGTGGTGGATCTTCACCATTTCGATCCCTTCCGCACCGGACTGCGCCGTTTCACAGTTGATTCCGATCTGTCCCAGCACGATCTGTGCATGTTCCAGGGCGATCGGGTCGTCGTCGATCACCAGCACGTTCATTTCCTTCGGGTTTAGCTCCCCCTCCGGCACGGCGCCCTTCCGTTCGGATTCTGTCAGTGTTACCGTTACGGTAAAGGTGGTTCCCTTCCCTTTCTCGCTCTCCACCTCAATATGACCGTTCATCAGCTCCACGATATTCTTCGTGATGGGCATGCCCAGGCCGGTGCTGCCGTATTTGCTCGTGGACGAGGAGTCCTCCTGGGCAAAGGCGTCGAACAGGTGCGGCAGGAATTCTTTGCTCATGCCGATACCGGAATCCCTGAAGATCATCTTCAGGGTTGCCTTGCCGTTATAGCGGGGGCCTTCCTCGATCAGGAACGTAACCGTGCCGCCTTCCGGTGTAAACTTCACTGCGTTGCTCAGAATGTTGATCATCACCTGGCGCAGTTTCATGCCGTCGCCGATATAATAGTCGTCGATCTTTCCGATCATCCGGCAGTCGAAGGTCAGGCCCTTTTCGGCGCACTGGCCGCTGATCATCATATTCACCTGTTCCAGGTTCTTGGCAAAGGAGAATTCCTCGTTCTTGATCACCATCCGGCCTGATTCAATTCGTGACATATCCAGAATATCGTTGATAATCCCCAGCAGGTACTGGGCACTCTCTCCGGTCTTGGTCAGGTATCCCCGCAGCTTTTCAGATACGTCCGGCTCGTTGAGTGCGATATTGTTCAGGCCGATGATCGCGTTCATGGGCGTCCGGATCTCATGGCTCATGTTGCTCAGGAAGGCAGTCTTGGCCTTGCTGGCTTGTTCCGCTGCGGCCAGGGCTTCGCCCAGGGCCTGCTGCTGCGCCAGGGCTTGCCGGGTCTCGGCATCCACGTCCGCGAAGCACGCGCCCACACTGTGCACCAGATGGTCCGCCCGGTCTTCCGGATGACGCACGCCCGCGAAGCGCACGGCCTCCCAGGATTCCTTTCCGTCCACGTTGATCATGTATCGGTAGGAAATCACCAGGTTTTCTTTCAGTCCCTCCCGGATATGGTCCGGCTGGATAAACTTCAGGAAGTCCTTCCGGTATGGTTCCAGGATATATTTGTTACAGTATGCGGTCACAGACTCCAGATAATTGAAAGTCTCTCCCGCCCTGAAGCCGTGCAGGTCAGTCCGTGCCTGGTAGCACACACCCCGGTTCTGATCCAGTTCCAGATAGTACACGCTCCGGTAGTCGGATGCCAGTGCCGTAATCAGCTTGCCCTGTTCCTCCTGTTGGGTCTTCTGCGCCAGCAGCTGATCCTGAAGGGCCAGTCGTTGTTCCATCTCCTCGTGCCGTGCCCGGTTTTCCGCATCGGAGGTTTCTTTTTCCAGCTGCAGCTTCGCATTCTTCCGGATCTGGCGGATGATGAACGTGAACAGGCCCGCCAGTGCCAGTGCTGCCAGCAGGAACTGAACCAGGCTGCGGGTGATGATCCCGTTTGAAACGGCGCCGATCCGGTCGCTGATCACTTTCTCACGGATCAGATAGGTCAGGAACCAGTCCGTGTCCTTCACGGGCACATAGCTGAGCATTTCCCGCGCGCCGTTGTAGTTGAATGAGGCAATTCCCCGCTTTCCCTGTGCAAAGTCCGCTCTCACCTGTTCCAGGGAGTACCCCTCCCGGAAGGACGCGTTGGCCAGCGCGTCAAACAGGTTGCTCTCTGTTGCGGTTCCGGCCAGGACCTGGGTGCTCAGCGGTATACCGTCGGCAGTATAGATGTTGCAATAGGTGGAATCCGTGTTTTGGGTTACCGAAACAGATCCCAGCATCACCGCCATGTCGATCTCCATGAAACATACCGTTAGGCGTTTATCCCCCAGTGTCCGGTCCACCGGTACCGCGATAACAACCTTCCTGTCCTCCGTGCTGTCGGTATTGACAATGGAGATCTCCGGCTTTTCCAGCGATGTATGGTCAAACTGGTAATCATCGATGTTCGTCTGTGTTCCCCGGGAAGTATAGATCAGTCCGTCTGTATCGACAAATGCGAATTTTTCCAGATCGTACAGTTTTTTCATTCGAACCTGGTAAGCCTGCAGGTGTTCAATGTCGCTCAGGTCTTCATCCGTCATCAGCTCGACGGCGACCCTGATCTTCCCGATATCGTCATTGAGGGTTTCCTCCACCACCTGTCCCCGCCGGCCGGCCAGTTCGTCCAGATACAGCAGGCTCACGGAACGGGCTGCGTCATCCGTATCACGGCGGGCGCTCTGGCCCATCCAGATCGTGCCGATCACCAGGATTGCGGCCACAATAATCCCGCCGATGACCGCGATGCGCAACGTCAGATTCTTCCGCTCGTTTTTCATCCGGAGATCCCCCTCATTGGTTCCCTATGCCATCGGGGCGCGGTCCGTCCGTCCCGCGCTCCAACAATAATCCATTTGTTATAATGTTAGTTTTCTACCGTGATGCAGTCCCTCAGTACATATCCGAACGATGGATTGGAAGAATACTGGCATTCGGTATAGCCCGTATTCAAGTCGATTGTATCCGCGGGATTGATCGGGTTTACGCCCGTATAATTCCCGCTGAACACCTTGGTCCTTCCCTTTTTCAGGTTTTCAATCGCATTGTTGACCTTCTCCTGGGTTCCTTCCGCCATGACGAACTTGTTCAGCTCCAGCAGTTCCACCCAGCCGTTCTCAAATCCGGCGCTCAGGTCCCGGCCGTGGGCATGGGCTTCCACCACATTTTCGATCACCTGGTCGTTCAGCACCGCCTCCACTGCCTGAATGGCGTAGGGCGCCCAGTTCGTCCTCACGCTGGTCAGGGAGGAGGAAGGCGCAATGTCCATCATGCTCTGGTGATAGCCCACATGATAGACCGTCAGTCCCGAGGCCGCCGCTTCTTCGCAGACCACAGCCGGCGCGGTAGTATTCACGTGCTGGGCGATGACCACGCAGCCTTCCTTGATCAGTTCCCGGGTCTGTTCCTTCTCAGCCGCGAAGTTGCTCCAACTGCCCGTATAGCGGACCCGCATGGTCGCTTCAGGCGCCACGCTCCGCACGCCCAGCAGGAAAGCGGTATAGCCGGAAATGACCT
This sequence comes from uncultured Oscillospiraceae bacterium, assembly GCA_964624445.1. Classification (GTDB taxonomy): domain Bacteria; phylum Bacillota; class Clostridia; order Christensenellales; family Aristaeellaceae; genus Aristaeella. The sequence continues at coordinate 32,449 of CAZUXV010000005.1, forward strand.
CCGCTGTGGAGTTCGCGCCGACGTAGCCCACCAGCGCGTCCTGGGGCAGCAGTGCGCCGCTGTCCAACAGCTGGCGCAGCTTCATGCCTGCGGCGATACCGCTGACATAACGGGCCTGGTAGATTTCCCCGTTGAAGGTGTGGTAGTTTTCCGGCGTTCCTTCGATGCTGATTGTCGGCATGGAAGCCTGGCAGAACTGTACCTGCGGGAATTCCCGGGCCAGGGTCACCGGAATATCCGTGTCCATGTTGATAAAGAGGATCTTTACCCCGTCCCGGATCAGGTCCCGGATGGGCGTCTCGCATTCCCGGCTGAGCACGTTACTCTTTGCCAGGATCTCTATCCTGCTGCCGTATTCTTCCTGCAGCGCCCTCTGGGCCTTGACAAAGTTGGCAGTATAGGGTGTGCTCTCATCCTCGGAATAGACAAAACCCACCTTCAGGATTTTTGTGCTTTTCGGGCCGCCCAGGAAACCGGTCAGGACCGCTGCCGCGATCAGCACGACCGCGCAGACAACGGCCGTCAGGATAATCTGCTTTTTCATGCTTTGACTCCCTTCTCCGGATCCTTACGCTCAGATACGCTGCCGGAACTGTAGGGACTTTGTTCTGCCTTCTTTCCGCTGGCAGCCCGGGCTTCCGCGGCCGCCTTTTCCGCCTGGTCGCTGTCTTCCTTGGAAACGTGATAGAGTTTGTTCAGGTCGATGACGCCGTCGTTGATCAGCTTCAGCAGGATATCCACAAACTGCGGATCAAACTGGGTTCCGCGGCCTTTCTGCATTTCGCCCAGCACGTAGCTGAAGTCCATCTGCTGGCGGTAGATACGGTTGGCAGTCATCGCGTCGAACGCGTCCGCCACGCCGATGATCCGGGCGAACAGTGGGATGTCCGCCCCGCTCAGGCCCTGCGGATAGCCCCTGCCGTCGTACCGCTCGTGGTGATACTGGGCGCCGTCGATAACATTGTCCAGAAGCGTGAAGTCCTTCAGGATCTCCGCGCCGCGAACGGTATGGGATTTCATAACCGCGTATTCCTCGTCCGTCAGCCGGGCCGGCTTGTTCAGAATCGCGTCCGGAATGCCGATCTTCCCGATGTCGTGCATCTGGGCCGCCCATTCGATATCCCGGCACTGCTTCTCATCCAGGCCGTAGGCTTCGGCGATCTGTTTGGAATAGATGGCTACGCGCCGGCTGTGGTCGCTGGTGCGCTGGTCCTTGGCATCGACGGTGCGCGCGATGGCAATGACTGTTTGCTTGCCCATCTCGATCTGGCGGTTGGCGATAGCCAGCTGTTCTTCCATCTTCCGCTCATGGCGTTTGACCAGCAGCCAGGTAATCCAGCCCACCGTAAACATCGGAACCGAGAGCATATAGAAGATGAACCAGCTGTTGTCGTACATCTCCTTCTCTTTGGTGATGTTATAGGTCCGTTCCACCAGTATGTTCTCCTGGTTGTTGTCAAAAACCGCCAGGTGGAATGTATAGTTGCCGGCTGGCAGGTTCGTATAGGAAATGGTGTTCAGCGCGTTCTGAGGTACGATGTTCCAGTTCTGGTCGAATCCCTCGAGCATATAACCCACGTTGGGGTCCTGGATCGTATAGTTGATGACCTCCGGCTGGATCTCAATGCGGCTGACGCCCCGGGGGATTTTCTGGGTTACGCTCCGGTCCACCCGGTGGGCGACGCCGTCCATTTTGATGGCAGGTACGCTCAGCCGGTAGATCTTTGTACCGGAGGAAAAACTGTTCGTGTTGATCACGAACACCCCCGTGTCGCAGGCCAGATACAGTTCACCGGTTTCGTCGTTGAACCAGGTCCAGCTGTTGGCAGTCAGGCTGCTGTTCAGACCCCGTCGGGAATCCAGCAGGTCATAGGAAATCTCGTCTTTTCCGCTGAGCAGTTCGTTCCGGTCCACGGTATAGATACCGGCGCTGGAGAGGACGAACAGTCCGTCCGTTCCCTTGATCCAGATGTCATAGTTGTTGAAATAGGGGAAGTTGTCCAGCGTCCGGATGGTCTCGTCTGTGTTCATGTAGCACAGTCCGTTGCTGGTGACCACAAACGCTCCGCCGGTCTTGGCATCAAGCACCGTTCGCAGGATGACGTCGCTGCTCAGGCCGTTCGCCCTCGTCAGCATTCCGGTCACTTTCCGGTTCTCGATCACAGCGATACCGTTTCCGTCCGTGCCGGCCAGGATTGTGCCGTCCGGCAGTTCCGTCATGGTCATCACGGTGTTGCTGGTGATCCGGGTATCGGAATACCAGATCATATCCTGAAGCTGATGATCCCGGAAGAAACCCAGGCCTGTATCACCGGAAACCAGGATCGTGCCGTCCCGCAGCTGGGTCACCACACGGGCTTTGTTGCCGAACAGGCCGTTCTCCTTGTTGTATACATATTCCGTCCCGTCCGGATTGTATTCATACAGGCCTTTGCCGTGGGTGCAGATCCACAGGTGGTTCTGCTCGTCCACCGTCATGCAGCGGATGCGGACACCGGCAAACTTTTCGGTCAGGTCGTCGTTCACCCGGTGCTTTCCTTTCACGTCCACCGCGTCCATGCCTTTGTCCGTTCCGAAATAATAGACGCCGTTCCACTGGACGATCGTGTTGACGACCCGGTTATCCATGCCGGCGGTCGTATAGATATCCCGGAAGTCGGAGGCGGCCATTCGCATCAGGCCGAGCCGGGAGGAAGTAAACCACAGGTTCCCCTGGTAGTCCACCAGCATATTGTCAATGGAATTGTTGAAGTCGTTGGTGTTGAGCTTTTCATATTCGCCGTTCAGGTCGACATAAGCCACGCCGTTGTCCGCGCAGATGAACATCTGTCCGTTTTCCAGGTAATACATGTTCTTGATGCTCTGTAGCCCGGGGCATTCTTTCACATCCGCCATTTCAAACCAGCCCTTGCTGATATCGAAACGGAAGATCTCGTTTTCCGACGTTGCCGCCAGCAGGTAGCCGTCCGGATCGAACGCGCAGCAGCGGAAGGTGCTTTGCCTCTCCGGCAGCTGGCGGGAGGAAATGATCTGTCCCTGCTGCAGAAGAAACAGTGTGCCGTCATTTGTCACCGCGGCCACATTCCCCTTGCCGTCAGCCGCCAGGTGATCCGCGTAGGCAACCTCGGACAGTGTGTTCAGGCGCTTCAGGCCGTTGTTCAGCGTCAGGATCTGCATGCTGGATGTCGTACCGATGTAGTAGTATCCGTCTGAACTCTTGATGATGGACTTGACCGCGTTGGACGGCAGGCTCTGGCTCTGGTCGATGACATTGACCACCTGCTCGTTGATCACGATGGACAGGCCGTTGTCGTTCGTACCGATCCACAGCCGGCCTTCCTCGTCCACATACAGGCAGTTGACATTCCGGACGGAATCAAAGCCGTCCATCCAGCGGAATTCCCGTCCGTTATAGCGGTACAGGCCGGCATAGGTACCGATCCAGATGATGCCGTCCCCGGTGATCGCGATGTCGTTTGCTTCACCGCAGGGCAGGCCGTTTGTGCTGGAATAGATGGTCTGCACGTAGTCGTTGTAATTGATTTCAAAGGCCGATGCGGATTCCTCCGCCTTCGCGGCCGGGATCACCGCGCCGAGCGCGGATACGCCCAGCCCTGCGGCCAGCAGGAGCGCTGTCGCCTTAACCGCGGCGGAGACACTTCCGTCCGTCTCTTCTTCCGGACCGGCTTCGTCCTTCTTCAGTTTCTGACAGATCATTTTCACGATCCGGATAATCACATGCAGGACAATCAGGATAATGACCTTATCGATCAGTTCCACATACAGTTCGCCGATGAACAGGCTTGTCCAGTTCGGGATACCGGCCTCCCCGAGGAAGCCGATTACAGCGTCGCCCCAGTTGTTTCCGGTACTTCCGCCGTTCAGGATCAGGTTGATGGGATAGGCAGCGGCGGCTATAGCCGCGGCCATGATCGCACCGGTGGTCAGCGTTCCCAGAAAATTATCCAGCCACTTTTTCTTTGCAGCAAATCCGGCGATCAGTCCGATCACGATGCTGACCAGGGCATACCACCAGGGAATGCCGTACAGGATATGCCCGAGAATGTTTGTCGTCGCGCCGACGATCGCGGCACACCAAGGCCCAAGCAGATAGGCCGTCAGCATAGTGCCGAACGAATCCATCCAGACAGGCCAGTTCCAGCGTGACACCAGCTGATCCCCGCCCCAATTCAGAAAAAGGCACAGCAGGATCAGCAGGCAGAGCAGCGGTATATAAGCTTTATTTTTTTTCACGTGCGTTCCCCCTTCAGCGCTCTTTCGGCCCGCTTCCTGTTTACTTTCCTATTTCAGCGGCCCGGTTCTGCGCTTCCTCGATCCATTTCATGTAACGGCCGTCGGCAAGCACCTCGTCAATCACGCCGTTCACAAAATAGATCAGCTGCAGTTCACCCTTCTTGGCAGCGATCCGGTGTCCCAGATACTGTTCCGCCAGGGTGAAATACAGGTTTTCCGCCAGGATCAGCCCGGCGTCTTTATTGTTTCGTATATAGTTGGACGCGGTTTCCATGTCCACTATGCCCGCGTCCGCCCGGCCCTTCCGCACGGCTTCATAGACTGCCTGAACAGAAGAGACGCGCCGGAATTCGCGGTAGTTCACAATGTTTTTGGACGCCATCGCCTCCTGCAGGGAACTGCTCTGGGCAATGATCGTTTTGTCTGTCAGGTCTCCCAAAGAGGTGATATTGTCCTTGTCCTCTTCCCGGATTACAAAAGCAGTGCTCGCAGTGGTTTCCGGGAAATAATAACCCTTGGACAGCGCGTAGGAAGAAGCCCGGCTCGGCGTAAAGGAAAGCGCGGAAATGGTCAGGTCGCACTGATTTTCACTCAGTGCGGGGAGCACCTGCGTAAATTCCATCGGCACAATCTGCAGTTCCACACCCATCTTCTCCGCGATCAGGCGGGCCAGCATCATATCCGCGCCGATATACTGCCGCTGATCCAGCTGTTCCGGATCGATAAACTCAAACGGCGGAAAAAACGGTTCCGTTGCTACCCGGAGCACGCCCTTGCGCTTAATCCGGTCCATCACACCCGTTGCGTTATCGGGAATACCGTGATCCACGTCAATGGATCCGTCGGCATAGTTCCACTCATTTTCCACATAGAAAGATTCGGCTCCGGCGGACTGAAATGTCACGCAGAAACAGAGGGCTGCGCCCAGAATCAGGCTCACCGTCGCACGGAAACACTGTCTTTTCATTGGTCCCTCTCCCTTGCCGGATTGTCCGGATGTTTGCAAACAAACATAAAAAAGGAATACCTGTAATTATTATAGCAGGTATTCCAGTTTTTTACTATGTTTTTTTACTGCACAGTAACGTCTCCGCTGACACTTTTTGCCCGGATCTGAACTGCAGCGTCCAGGCCTGCGTCGGACACCCTGCTGAGGCAGTCTCCGCTGACCGTGGAGCACTCGGCGTGTACGCTCCGGAGGCCCTGCGGCAGGTATATTTCCACATCGCCGCTGGTACTCTTTCCTGTGATCCGCTTCACCGTCTGGTTTTCAACCGTCACGCTGATGTCTCCGCTGATCGCGCTGGCAGCTGCCTCCAGCACGGATCCGTTGAACTCCACTTCTCCGCTTGTGCTCTTCATTTCCAGCGTTTCAAAAACGCCGTCCACAGTCACGTCACCGCTCATGCTGCTGATCTCTGCTTCCAGTGCGGATCCGTGTACTTCGGCGTCGCCGCTGACCGTACTGACAATCAGCTTTTCGGCAGTCTTTTCGGTCTCCGGCTGCAGCGTCACGTCTCCGCTGGTAGAACGAGCCGTCATCTTCCGGGCCAGGGGGCAGTAGCACTCAATATCGCCGCTGCGGCTGTTCAGTTCGATCTCTTTCATCTGTCCGTCGGGAACCTCAATAAAGATCGGAGCGCCTCCCTGGAAAGTAGTCGCAACGTTCCGGATCGCCTTGCCCACCATGTTCAGCAGGCCGCTGATGCTGATCTCCTCCCCTTCGCTGAACTGGAAGGAAGAGGACACTTTTTCGCTCTTCTTCTCGCCTGTCACGCGGACTTCGCCGCCGACCATCTCCGCCTTCATGCCTTCCGGATCGTCACACCGGATGTGGATCGCTCCATCCGCGGAAGGGTTCACGGTAATATCCTGGTCCCTCGTTTCGACTTTCAGCCTGTCCGCTCCGTTGAACACAAAGCTCTTTCCTTCGTCTTCTTCCTTGTCTTCAGAGAAAGAGGAGAAACCGGCGCTTTTCTTTGGATACTGGGCGATCACGTCCTTCATGCCCTTCAGGCTTTCCACTACTTCTCCGACTGCTTCATCCTCGCTCAGTCCCCGGTCGATCAGGTCCTGGTAATGCTCCTGGCAGTTGTTCATCAGCTCTTCATGCAGCGCCTGTGTCTCTTCATTCTCAACGACATCCTGAAACAGGATATCCACAATCCGCTTTACTGTCTGGTTCATTGTTTCTTCCTCCTTATCCCAATAATGTATCGATTACTTTTCTTGTTTCTTCCCAGGCTTCTTTATCTTCCGCGAGCTTTTCCCTGCCGGGTTCCGTCAGACTGTAATACCGCCTGCGCGCCCCGGTAGCCTCATCTCCCCAGTAGGAGCTGATAAATCCGCTTTCTTCCATCCTTCGGAACGCCGTATACAGCGTCGCTTCCTTCAGCTGCACC
>CAZUXV010000006.1:0-35461 GCA_964624445.1 uncultured Oscillospiraceae bacterium
TCTCAAAGCGGTTTCCCGAAAAAGTCCACATAAATCACCGTTCCGTCCGGATAGGTTTCCGTATCAGAACAGAGGTATTCGGTGAATCCCCAGTGGTGATACATCTCCCGGTTCAGAACCTCCTCCGGTTCCACGCCCACAACCGCTTTCGTGTATCCTTTCTGCTTCAGGTCTTTCAGCATGAAGTCCTTCAGCCTTGAGAAATACCCTTGGCCCCGGAACGCCCGGTTGGTCCGGAAGGCGCAAAGCTCCACCGCATGATCCGGAGCCTGCTTCAGATCGGGATTCGGGATTGCGGTCGCCTCGCAGATGACCGTTCCGTCCAGTATCCCGTAATACGGAATGGACCGGCCTGACCGGGCGCCTTCGATTGCCTCGCCTTTCCAGGAGATCCAGTTTTCCTTCTCCGCATGGATCCCGATCTCATAATCCCATTTTTGTTCCATTTCCTCCGCAGAGGCGATTTTACAGATATACCTGTTATTCATCTTCCTGCCTGTCACCCAGCACAACACGCTTTATGGTATTGTACCTGTCCCTGAAAGCTTCTTTTGTTCTGTCGCTCAGATCATTATAGTCATGTTCAAAGGAATCCCGCATCCAGGCCCTGACCTCGTTCAAAGAAACGCCGTCCCGGTTGAATGCCGCATTGAACAGCATGGGAATGTTGTCCAGGTGGGCCAGGCAGTCCGCATCGCAGACGCACAATTCCTCAATGTTCTCCGCGTTTTTGGAGCTCCTGTGGTTCAGCACACAGCCCAGCACCCTGTCCTTCAGATCTCCGGGGCAGTGGAAGCGGTCCAGAATCTCATTGCTCAGGAGCTTTCCGTTCAGATGGTGATCCTTTCTGCTTCCGGTTTTCTCGATCAGCGCAATGTCATGCAGCAGCGCCCCCAAAGCAACCACCGTTTCATCCGCCCCGTATGTCTTGGCCAGGCTGACAGCTTCCTCATATACGTAGCGGATATGTTCATTCCAGAAATCATAATGATCCTCTGACGTTTCCCTGTATGCTTCGGACCTTTCAATAACATATTTCCTGATCTCTTCAATCAACCCGGTCATTGGTCCCTCCGTTCCGCATCTTAATCCGATATCACTGCCGCAGCAGCCAGTGCTCCGGAACAATCTCACGGATCATCTCATCAATCTGCTTTCCGGTGGTGTTGTACAGATGTCCCCGGTTTTCCGGCATGGCTTCCAGTTTCTTTTTCAGGAACAGCGCCCTTTCGGTCAGATCTGTGTCGCCGCGGCCGCGGATACGCCGCTTAATCTCTTCCGTATCCGCTGTCAGCACAATGTAATACAGATCCGCCCGGTATTCCGCCGCCAGTTTCTGCACCCGGGGAAGCTCATCCTCGACAACATAGTCGATGATCACATCCATACCCTGCTGCAGCGCTCTTCCTGCCGTCGCAGTTATGCAGTCCCAGCTAAACCGGAGGATATCCTCCCACAGCACCTGATCGGAAGCCTGTCCGTCCTGAAAGAAATCCCCCTTGTCTTCCGGCTCGATGAACCCGTGATGGAAATCATCGCCGTGGATCAGGTACACCGTCTTATGGCCCTGCCGGACCAGGTGCCTGGCGTATGCGTCCGCGAAAGTGGTTTTCCCGCATCCGTACGCCCCTGAAATCAAAACAATCTTAGACATTATCAATGAATCCTTTCACAGATTGCAGCCATTGTGTCGAAAGCAATTCCCGTTTTTTCATTCTCTGACCGCAATCGCCGTAAATTCACCGGGCAGGTCTTTGTCCTCCCACGCCGGATGCTCGTCAAAGCGCTTCAGGGTGAAGCCGCTGTCAATGATCGCATTGATAATTTCGCTGACCGTATATTTCCGCAGGCTGCATTTGGGGATCTGTTTCCGGATCTCTTCGTCATAGAACCGGGCGTGAGCCATCTCACACTCCACGATATCGGTCGTGAAATATCCTACCGGCGGCATGCCCATCTTCAGCGTATCCATGATCTTTGTCACGGGATGGAAATCGCTGCAGATCATCTTTCCGCCCGGCTTCAGCAGGGCGTACATCATCTTCATAAACGCGCTGATGTCAAAGAAATAGTGAAGGATCCCGCCTTCCATGAAGACTACGTCAAAATATCCGCCGAATTTCGACAGATCCGTCTCCATCACGTCGCCCACCTCATAGGCGATGCTGACGTTCGCGGCCTGCGCCGTTTCCATGGCGTAGCGTCTGTTCTGCTCGGAGATGTCAAAGATCGTCACGTCCGCGCCGAGCAGCGCCAGGGGGATCGCTTTCTTTCCGCAGGATCCGCAGATGTTGGCAACCCTGACGCCCTCAAAGCGGTCAAAGTACTGCGCGTATTTCCGCAGCATCTTTTTCGGATCCGCCCTGTCTTCCCGGGCCCGCTCCTCCGGCGTACCGGCCTGCCTGACCCAGAACTCATACGTGTCAAATTCCCAGGCCTGTTTATGCTGCTTTGTTAACTCGTTCATCTGCTGTTCCTCCCTGTTACCGGGAATAGATGCCGGTCAGGACTTCCTTCTGGAACGCTTCCTTCAGCGGCAGGTCCGGATAAAGGTCCGCGGTTTCCACCGCCTTTTGGTTGTCATAGGGAACGGAAAGCACCGTGATATGCAGCGGACCGCTTTCCTTTTCCCCTTCCAGCAGCAGGGCATGGGCCCTCGGCAGGCTGAGATTGTCTCCGACGCTGCCGGTATTGAGGGCGTACCCGCCCTCCAGCGGCCGGATGAACGGCCTGTGGCAGTCCGCGCAGATCATGCCGTCCGCGTCCGGGCGGCCATCCTTGAACCGGAAACCTCCCCGGAGTTTTTCGTCCGGGTCAAAGCTCATATACAGTGGGTCCAGGTAGCGCCCGTGCACCAGGCGGAACCGCATGCCGCCGATTGTCAGTTCGTCCTCCAGGGGCAGGGAATCCAGCCAGGCAAACCGTTCCAGACCGATCTGGTTTGTGTAAAAAGCGTAATCCGCCTGATCCCGGTTTTCACTCAGTTTCCGGTCCCAGTTTCCGACAAGCCAGTGATCGCAGTGGGTCCGGACCCAGTCACAGGTCTTGTCGCTTTCCGGGCCCTTTCCGATTGCGTCGCCGAGGAAATATACCTCGTCCGGCCGGATCCTTTCCAGTTCCTGTTCCATGGCCTTCGTCGCGACCATGTTCCCATGAAGGTCAGCCAGCAGAACGATCTTCATTGCGCTCACCCCGTTGTCCAAGGATATATATGCTCATTGTATCGGGAAAGGCATGTATTGACAAGAAAAGATGTCAACAAAACAGCTCGGAAAGATATGCGGCAACGCCGTCCTCGTCGTTGCTGCCTGTGATATGGTCCGCAATCTCCCGGATGCAGTCCAGGGCGTTGCTGACCGCCACGCCGCAGCCGCAGTTCCGGACAGGTTCGATATCGTCGTTGTCGTCTCCGAAGTAAACAGCCTGCCCGGGGGCGATCCCGAAAGCCTCCAGCATGCTCCGGATCCCGTTCCACTTGGTGGCGGACCGGCTCATGACCTGCAGGAGCTTGTGCTCCGCAACGGTGCAGTAAGTATCTTCCGGCAGGGTCAGGGGAAGATCCTCCACAGGGATCTGCGGATGGCTGGCCAGCACCTTATAGATTTTCTCTTTCCGGGGAAGCGTCCGGATATCACGGACGACGGTCGGCATCCAGAGGGGGATATCCGTATTGGCGTAGATCCCGTTCCCCGCTTCCACGGAGATGACCGCTCCGGGGATCCGGTCCAGCTGTTCCAGGATCGCTTCCGCTTCCGGCGCGCTGATCGGGTTCTCCAGAACAGCGTCCGGCGTGACGGTCCGGGCCCCGTTCAGGGTTGTGACCGCGTCAAAAGAGATGAGCCGGCAGTATTCCGTGATCGCCCGCTGAGGCCGTGCGGTGGCGGCAAACAACCGGGCGCCGGCTTCCTGCCAGGTCCGCATCACCTTTACAGTATGATCCGATATGGTTTTGTCCGTATGCAGCAGAGTCCTGTCAAAATCGACGATGACCGCACGATATGGCGGACGGTTCATGCTTTTCCTCATTTCATCCGGACCAGTTCATAGTCCCGGGTGCCCAGGCCGATCTTTTCCGCGTGCTCCAGGCATTCCCGCCAGCTGGTGTTCGGATGGACGTCCTTGAAGGGATCGTTGTGCGTATGCGCATGGGGATCGCTCAGGCGGTCCGTCAGCTGGCTGTTGGGCAGCGGATCCGCTTTCAGGCACAGATCTGCGCAGGCCTGGTCCAGCGCCACCGCATCGAAGGACGCGAGCATGCCCAGGTTCGGCAGGATCGGCGCGTCGTTCTCTCCATGGCAGTCGCAGTCCGGGGAAACGTCCATGATCATATTGATCCAGAACACCGGCTTCCCCGCCGCAATCGCCGCGGTATACTCCGCCATCTTGCGTCCCAGTGCTTCCGATACGCTGTCGAAATTCGTATAAATTGCGTCAAAGGCGCAGACGCCGATACAGCGGCCGCAGCCTTTGCACAGGTCCGGATCGATGTACGCCTTGCCGCTGTCATAGGAAATGGCGTCCGATCCGCACTGCTTTGCGCACTGGCGGCACATACGGCACGCATCCGGGTCTACGGTGGGCTTGCCCTCGTTGTGCTGCTGCATTTTGCCGGCGCGGCTGCCGCCGCTCATGCCCAGGTTCTTCACGGCGCCGCCGAAACCGGCGACCTCATGGCCTTTGAAATGGCTCAGCACGATGATGACGTCCGCGTCATACAGAGCCCGGCCGATATACGCTTCCCTGCAGTAAACGCCGTTGGGCACCGGCACGACCACGTCGTCCGTGCCCTTCAGGCCGTCGGCAATGATATTATGGCAGCCGGTGGTCATATAATTGAAGCCGTTGATATCCGCATTCAGCAGATGGTCCACGGCGTTCTTCCGGGATCCGGGATAGAGCGTATTGCAGTCCGTGAGGAAGGGCTTGCCGCCCAGTTCCTTCACCAGGTCCGCCACGGCCTTCACATAGTTCGGCCGGATATAGGCGAAGTTCCCCAGTTCCCCGAAATGCAGCTTGATCGCCACGAACTTTCCTTCAAAGTCGATCTTTTCCAGACCGGCCTGCCGACAGAGTTTCTGCAGCCTGACGCCCTGGCTTACGTTCGGTTTCGTCCGGAAATCGGTAAAATAGACCTTTGATTTTTCCATGGCTGTTGTCCTCCTCTGTTTTATAAACTTATCTTATGTCACAGGATCTTTTCCATACCCACCTTGTAAGGCGTGAGTCCGAGTTTTTCATAGAATGCCATAGCGCCGGGATTGCAGGTCCAGACATTCAGGGTCACGTTATAGGCGCCCTTTTCCCGGGCAAAAGCCAGAATATGGTTATACAGCACCCGGCCCACGCCCTGTCCCCGGGCCGCCTCGTCCACGCAGATATCGTCAATATAGACGGTTGTATGCTCTTCCAGAAGCCGGCCGCCGGAATGCTGCATCATACAGAATCCGTGGCCCCGTACCCTGCCCTGTTCATCCTCGCAGACAAATACGGGCGTCTCCTCATCGGCGAGGATCCGCTCCAGTTCCTCCGCGCCGTACTTCGTCGCCGGGCCTTTAAACAGGTCCGGCCGGCCGTTGTGATGCACCATATCCACCTGGACCAGCAGGTCCAGGATCGCCGGGATGTCCCGCGTCTCGGCGCGGCGTACGCTGTTCATGGCAGGCACCTCTTTTCTTCAGTCCGCAGTCAGAATCCCGTAAGGATCTTGATCATCAGGATCGCCAGCACGATGAGAATCACCGGCCGGACGATCTTCGCGCCTTTGGTGATCGCAAGGCCGGAACCGAACCAGTTCCCGGCCATATTGCAGGCCGCTCCGGCCAGGCCCAGCAGCAGGACCACCTGTCCGCTCAGCAGAAAAACCGCCAGCGACGTGATATTGGTGGTCAGATTGATCACCTTGGCCTGGGCATTAGCCGCAGGTACCGCCATCTTCGCAAATACCGTAAAGGCGATGATCAGGAAGGTCCCTGTGCCGGGACCGTAAAAGCCATCATACATACCGATCACCAAGGCCGACAGAATGCAGACGGTGACTGTCCGGCGGTCCGCTTTCGCTTTCCTGCCGCCGTCGCCGAAGAGATGGCGGTTCAGTACCACAAAGGCCGTCACAGGCAGTATGGCGAGCAGGACATATTTCATCACATCCTCGCTGACCGTGAGGGAAAGCCGGGCGCCCAGGAAGGATCCGGCGAAGGCCGCCGCTACGGAAGGCAGCACGAGTTTCAGGTTGACCAGGCCATTCTTCAGAAAACGGGCCGTTGAAAGGGCCGTTCCGCAGGAAGAAGAGAGTTTGTTGGTTGCAATCGCCTGATGAACCGGCAGGCCCGCAAACAAATAGGCCGGCAGGGAGATCAATCCGCCACCCCCGCCGATGGCGTCCACAAAGCCGGCCAGGAACAGCATCGGGCAGACAATCAGAAAGGAAACAGGCGTCAGGCTCACAACGTTAAGCCTCCGGTATTCCCCGCGTCCAGCACTTCTGTAACGATTCCGCCGCCAAGGCATACGTCGCCGTTATACAGCACGGCGCTCTGGCCGGGGGTCACGGCACGCTGGGGCGTGAGGGAACGCAGCAGGAGCTTTCCGTCCCGCAGGACCGCCTCCACCGGCTGGTCCGGCTGGCGGTAGCGGTAGCGGGCCGTACAGGCAACGGTTTCGCCTTCCTTCACCGGCGCTTCACCCACCCAGGTGACGTCCTCCGCGACGCTGCGGGTACTGTAAAGCATGGGGTGATCCTCCCCCTGGGCGACCAGGAGGCGGTTGAGTTCCAGGTCCTTGCCGATGACGAACCAGCTGCGGCCGTCCCCCCGGCCGCCGATGCCCAGTCCCCGGCGCTGGCCGAGGGTATAGTACATGAGTCCGTCATGGCGGCCTACCACCTCGCCCTCCGGCGAGACCATGTCGCCGGGCTGCGCCGGCAGGTATTCCGACAGGAACTTTTTGAAATTCCGTTCCCCGATGAAGCACACACCGGTGGAGTCCTTCTTTTTGCTGACCGGCAGGCCGCGGTCCTCCGCGATCTGCCGCACCTGTGCCTTGGTCATGCCGCCCACAGGGAAGACGGATCTCTTCAGCTGATTCGCATGCACCATATACAGGAAATAACTCTGGTCCTTTTCCGGATCGGCGCCCTTTAGCAGCCGGCCCGCTTCGTCCGTACGGACAAAATGCCCGGTGGCCATGCGGGCCGCGCCCAGGTCCATCGCGAAATCCAGGAAAGCCCGGAACTTGATTTCCCGGTTGCACAGCACGTCCGGATTCGGCGTGCGGCCGGCCCGGTACTCTTTCAGGAAATAGGAGAAGACCCGGTCCCAGTATTCCTTCGCGAAATTTACGCTGTAGTAAGGAATGCCGATCAGGTCGCAGACGTCCCGCACGTCCCGCCAGTCTTCCTCGGCGGTGCAGACGCCGTTCTCGTCCTCTTCATCCCAGTTTTTCATAAAGACGCCGACGACATCATAGCCCTGCTCCTTCAGAAGCAGGGCCGCAACGGAGGAATCCACCCCTCCGCTCATACCGACGACGATCCGTTCGCTCATTCAGCAGTCTCCATATTCATCAGCCGGGTTATTACTTTATCCTGTATCTCCGCTGCGATCTCGTCGCGGGTCTTTGACGCATCCACGACCACAAAGCGGTCCGGATCCCGGGCAATCAGCTGATGATAGCCGTCCTCCACCCGGGCGTGGAAGCTTTCCGCCTCCATCTCCAGCCGGTCCGGTTCGCTGGCGGCGCAGCGGCGCTTCAGCGATTCCCGGTGATCGATATCCAGGTAGACGGTCAGGTCCGGCATAGCGCCCTCCACCGCCGGGGCATTGATCTGCAGCACCTCGTCGATGCCCAGCTGCCGTCCGCCGCCCTGATAGGCCACGGAGGAATCCAGGAAGCGGTCGCAGAGAACCACCTTGCCTTCCGCCACGGCGGGCAGGATCTTCTCCCGGACGTGCTGGGCACGGGACGCCGCATAAAGCAGCGCTTCCGTAACGTCCGTCATAGCTGTGTTTTCCTTGTCCAGCAGGATCTCCCGGATCTTTTCCCCGATGGGTGTCCCGCCGGGTTCCCGGGTATGCACGACCTCGAAGCCCCAGCGGTCCAGGGCGTCCGAAAGCCGCTCGATCTGGGTGCCTTTGCCGCTGCCGTCCAGGCCTTCCACGGTCAGGAAAGCGCCGCGTTCCCGCTTCGCCTCCGGGCAGAGAATATCCAGGATCTCCACCGGCGTATGCGCGATCTTTTCCGCACCGGTCTCATTCAGTTCCTGTTCGCTGCCGTAGCCGTAGGTCACGCCCAGCGTATGGACGCCCGCCTTCACGCCGCCCTCCATATCGAAGCAGCGGTCGCCGACCATCCAGACCTCGCCATGGTTTTCCGGCAGGATTTCACGGATCAGGTACTCCTTTTCCGCATGGCCGTCCGTCGCGCAGACCACCTTGGAGATAAACCGGTCAAAACCGAAATATTCCAGGATCTTTCCGGTGGGATAAGCGGGCTTTCCGGTAACGACGCCCAGCTTTGCCCCCTGTTTCCAGAGGGTGCGGAGCATGGTGCGGACGCCGGGATAGGCCCGGTTCTCATACATGCCGACAGTGGTATAGCGTGCGCGGTAGATCTTCTGCGCTTCCTCCGCCTGCTCGGCTGTAAAACCCATATACGTCCGGAAAGAGTAAATCAGCGGCGGACCGATGAATTTGCGCAGCGTCGCCGCATCCGGTTCCGGAAGGCCCATCTCTTTCACCGCGTGCTTCACGCAGTTCCAGATGCCTTCCTCGCTTTGTGTCAGCGTTCCGTCCAGATCGAACAGGATCCAGGTGTCTTTCAGCATGTTATTCTTCCACCCGAATGACATTTTCAACCTTGGTGATCTCAGGATTAAGGGAATTCATTGCACGCTGCATCGCCTTTTCGGGCGCGCTGTGGGTAATGAAGATCAGGGTCGCCTTTCCGTCCGGACCGGCGTCCTTCTGCATCATGGCGGAAACGGAGATCTTTTCCCTGGCCAGCAGGCCGGCAACCTCCGCCAGCACGCCGGGTTCATCCTTAGCCTTCATACGAATGAAGTACTTGCTGTACCAGTCGTCCGCCACGGGCAGCGGATCTTCCCGCATGACCGGCATGGGATGGACCGCGTTCTGCGCTGCCTGGATGATGTCGCCCACGATGGCACTGGCCGTCGGGGCATCGCCCGCGCCGCGGCCTTCCAGCATCATATCCTTGAAGGAATGGCCGTAAAGATAGATCGCGTTCAGAGAGCCGTCCACACGGGCCAGCGGATGGTCCGCCGGCAGGAACACCGGATGCACGCGGGCTTCAATGGAATCGCCGTTGTCCTTGCCGATGGCCAGGAGCTTCAGCACATAACCCATCTCGCGTCCGAAAGCGATATCCTCGGAATTGACCTTGGTGATGCCTTCGCGGTATACGTTCTCCACCCGGACCCGGGTATGGAAGCCGATGGAACCCAGGATGCTCAGCTTGTAAGCCGCGTCGTAGCCTTCCACGTCCGCGGTGGGATCCGGCTCGGCCAGACCCAGGCGCTGGGCATCCTTCAGGACGGTTTCGTACTCGGCGCCTTCCGCCGCCATCCGGGTCAGGATGTAGTTGGTGGTGCCGTTGACAATGCCCATAATCTGCTCGAGATGATTTGCGATCAGCGGGCTCTGGATCGCGTTGATGATCGGGATCGCGCCGCCCACGCTGGCTTCATAGTAGAGGCCGGCGCCGGTCTTCTGCGACATGGCCCGCAGTTCGTCAAAATGGAGCGAAAGGGCCATCTTGTTCGCGGTGACAACGGACTTGCCGTTCTCCAGCGCGCGCAGCATCATGGAAGCCGCAGGCTGTTCCCCGCCGAGGAACTCGCAGACGATCTGAATCTCCGGATCCTCCAGAATGTCATTCTTATCGGTAGTCAGCACCTCGTCCGGCACTTCCTTGCCGCCGTGAATCTTCTTGTCCAGCACCAGCGCTCTCTTCACGCGAAGCTTCACGCCCGTGCGCTTTGCCGTTTCATCCCCGAATTCGCGGATCAGGTCCCAGACGCCCCCGCCGATGTTTCCCAGTCCCAGCAGTCCCAGCACGATCTCTTTCATTTGTCATTTACCTCCGCAATTTCAATTATCCGTCCGGTTCCGTTCATAGATCAGCCGCAGGCCCTTGAGGGTCAGCAGGCCGTCCAGTTTATCAATGACTTTGCTCTCATCGGCAATCATCAGCGCCATACCGCCGGTAGCCACCACGTAGGCGTCCACGCCGAGCTCCTGGCGGATCTTCCGTACGATGTTCCGCACCAGGCCCACATAGCCGTAATACATTCCACTCTGCAGGTTGCTGAGCGTGGTCCGGCCGATCACGTTCTCCGGCTTGGCCAGTTCGAACCGCGGCAGCTTTGCCGTACCGGTGACCAGGGCCTCGCTGCTCAGCTTGATGCCCGGGCAGATGGTACCGCCCAGGAAGGACCCCTCTTTATCCACAACGCCGAAGGTCGTGGCGGTGCCGAAGTCGATGAAGATGCACGGCCCGCCGTATTCGTCGTAAGCCGCGACGGCATTGGCGATCCGGTCGCTGCCCAGCTCCCGGGGATTCTCATACCGGATATTGATGCCGGTTCTGATGCCGGGCGCCACAAACAGCGGCGTTTTGCCGATATAGTTTGTGAGCATGTGCTCGATCGTATAGTTGATGGTCGGCACAACGCTGGAAACAACGATGCCGTCCACTACATCCCTGCTCACACCTTCATGGGCAAACATGGACATCAGGCGCACACCGTATTCGTCCGAGGTGGACGTGATGTTGGTGGACATGCGCCAGTATTTGTACATTTCCTTTCCGTCGAACAACGCCGTCTTGATGTTGGTGTTGCCGATATCCATGGTCAGGATCAAATCAAATCATCCTCGCTTTCTTCAGCGCGACGCCGGCAGCGCCGGTTACAACAGCTGCCACGATCATCTCGACCACGGCATTGATGCCCACGGAAGTGATGATATACATGATCACACCCTTCGCTGCGATTTTGTCCGCCAGTTGAGGCGTGTTGCCAAAGAGCAGAACCAGCAGGCTCATGAAAAACAGCGTATTGAAAAACGCAGCTGAAAAGCCGGTAATCGCGCCCCGGACATACAGCGGCAGCGAGGTCTTCTTCAGCGCAGACCAGACCAGGGCAGTCAGCGCGCCCACCAGTGCCCGGGATACAAAGCGCTGTACAAACATCAGGAAAGGATTATAGCTGACCAGGGCCGCGCCGAGGGCACTGGACCCGAAGATGCCGAAGCACTGCAGGAAGCTGATCAGACCGAATGCGCCGCCAATGATCAGGCCGCCGGACATGCCCATCGCCATGACTGCGATCGCCACAGGGATCATGTTGAAGGTGATCGAAAGGCCCATGGGCATCGGGATGTTGACGAAAGCCAGAACGATCAAAACCGCCACCAGCATAGCCAGCAGCGTCATCCGCGCGATCTTGGTGCGTCTTGTTGTTGTGTTTGTCATCAGAATCTCCTCCGTTCGGGTTCGTGTTTCAGATACCCGTCGAAACTTTATTTCCGCATATTGATTTATCCCTGCGTCAGGCGCCCGGAAGGCTGCCTGCGCAAAACCGATGCGGATGCGTCTATTATAGCGGAAAATCAGGGAATGTAAAGGAAATCAACGGACGTTTCCCTCTCCCTTGCGGGCCTTTTTATCCGCGTACATCTTTTCATCCGCGTTCTGGAAGATCTCATCCAGGTCATAGTCCTCGCCGCCGAAGGCAAATCCGCAGGCGATTTCGCAGCGGATCCCGTCGTCCCGGCGATTCAGTTCGGCAAGGCCTTCCTCCCAGTTCTTCAGGATCCGCTCCGCCTCTTCCCGGTTCACATGGATAGCGACCACGATGAACTCGTCTCCGCCGACGCGGAAGGGAATGATGTTCCGGGCCTCAATCTTTTTCAGGCTTTCAGCCGCCTTGAGGATCAGCCTGTCGCCCGCCTCATGTCCGTGGATGTCGTTCATCTGTTTCAGATTGTTGACATCCATATTGAACACAGCGATGGTCTTCTGGTTTCGGAAAAGAGTCTTCTTCAGCTCCAGGAATCTGCTCTTGTTGTAGAGGCCGGTCAACCCGTCGTGATCCTTTTCGTTCTTCAGCGATTTTGAGTATTCGCCCATATCCCGGACCAGATCCATATACAGGCTGGTATCCATCAGGTGATGAATCTGCCGCAGGCGCCCGTCTTCCCTGAAGGTGGAGGAATAGACCACCCAGGTCTTGCCGCTGCCGGTATCCAGCAGGTCCCACATCTCCGCCCGCTGTCCGTAGGTCGGAGGAGGACAGGCTGCTTTCCAGTTGGTCTTTCCCTGCCGGACAGAGGCCGCCTTGGCGTCCTCATACAGGACTTTTCCGTCCTCATCCGTAATCAGAATCCGTCCGATATCGTTCCTGAAAAACCGGAGGATCATCTCATCCAGGTCCATTGCCATTTTATTGTTCCCCTTCCGTATCCAGCCTCTGCCGGGCGACCAGTTCCGCAAAGTAACCGCCTTTTTCAATCAGCTGATCATAGGTCCCTTCCTCGATGATCGCGCCGCCGTCCATAACCAGGATCCGGTCGCAGTTGCGGATGGTGGACAAGCGGTGGGCAATAACGATGCGGGTGCATTTCAGCTTGTCCAGCGCATCGGACACCTGTTTCTGGGTCTTGTTGTCCAGGGCGGAAGTCGCTTCGTCGAAGATCAGGATCTTCGGTTTGGGAGCAATCGCCCGGGCAATCATCAGGCGCTGTTTCTGGCCGCCGGAGATTCCGCCCTGACCTTCGGAGATGACGGTCTGCATGCCCATGGGCATCTCACGGATATCCTGGGCGATTCCGGCGGTCTCCGCCGCTTCCCAGGCTTCTTCCAGGGTCAGCTGGGGCGCGGAAATCGTGATGTTGGAGAAAATATCGCCCTGGAACAGCTGGCCGTTCTGGATGACCACGCCAATCTGCCGGCGCAGGGACCGGGGATCCAGGCTGTTCATATCCCGGCCGTCATAAAAGACGGAACCTTTTTCCGGTTTTTCAAAGCCCAGCAGCAGGCGCACCAGCGTGGACTTTCCGCAGCCGGTTCGGCCGACGATCGCGACGTATTCGCCGGAGCGGATGTTCAGGCTCAGGTCGTTCAGAATATACGAGGTGTTTTCGTCATACCGGAAGGTGACATGGCTCATCTCAATATGGCCGCTCACATGGGAGACCGTCTGCTTCTCCTCGGCCACTTCCGGTTCCGCCTGCAGGATCGGTTCCGCCATCTCCAGCACCGGCTTGATGGCCGCCACGGAGACCGCGATGCCCGTGAGGGCGGAAAACGCGCCTGACAGCCGCCCGAACGCAGCATTGAACGCATAATACTGATTGACCGAGACGCCGGTCTGGATCGCCAGATAATATAGTGCAACCGTACCGGCGAGGGAGATGGCCGTAGTGATCAGCCCGTTCAGCTTCACGAAGGCGGGCGGATTATACTCCAGCTGGGCGTTCCTCGCGTACAGCCGTCCCCAGCGGGCGAATACCCGCTTTTCCGAACCGGAAAGGCGAATCTTCTGGATCCCATTCAGCACAGCATAGGTCATGCCGGTCTCTTCGGCGCTCAGTTTCATCTTTTTCCGGGAGATGCCGATCTGGATGAGGGAAGCCGCCACGCTGACAATCAGCGTGGACAGGATGATCAGGACCGACGGCCATACCAGCGCAGGGGCAAACTGGAAGATCTGCGTAATGTAGAGCAGGGACATGAGACTGCTCAGGCCGATGGAAAAGATATTGTTCAGGATCATATTGCACAGGGAACTGATGCTGTTTGCACGGCTGGAGAGTTCACCTGAAGAAAATTTCCGGAAGAAACTGACGGGGAGGGACAGGATGCGCATCATCACCGACGCTTCCACCGCCTGGGAGCTCCGGGTGTTGATCCGGTCCATCAGGAGCGTGCGGATCAGTTCGATCATCTTGCTCGCAAAAGCGGAACACACCAGGAAAATCGCGACGCCAAGCATCAGGTTCATATTCCGGCTCTGCAGAATCGGGCCGGTAACCAGGGCATACGCCTTCGGTTCTATCATACCGACAAGGGTGACTGCCAGCGTGGCCAGCGCGATCAGGAGCAGATCTCCGTTGGGAATGCTTTTTTTCATGTAGAGCAGCAGATCCGGAATGCCCAGCTTCTTCATGGGCAAAGGTTTATAGAAGCACAGCGCATCCCGGGAAAACAGCTTCGCGGTCTTCCGGGTCACGCGGGTCTTTTTGCCCGTGGCCGGATCTTTATAGTAATAGCCGTAGAATTTCCCGGGAAGCAGCGCCACGGTGGCCCCGGTCTCTTTCAGGCAGCCCAGCATCGGCCCGTAAGCGTCTCTCTGCCAGTCTTCCGTCAGTTCCACATCCCGGACCATCAGGCCGGAAGGACGCAGGGCGTATTCCAGCTGTTTGGCGACATCCGAGATGCTCTCCGGGATCTCAACAGGTTTTTCATGATAGTATTTCAGAACTTCGTCGATGGCTTCCTTTGCGATCAGGCGGTCGTCTTCCAGCTGTTCCGCGCTCCATTTGTCCATGACAACGCTGGCCATACGGAAAAAGGAGTCTTCCAGGATGTTCTGATCTGATTCCATTCTTTGTTTGATCTGTTCGTTAAACCAGCCCAAAGCAGAAGACCTCCTTTACTCGTTAGTGACCAGCTCGGTATAGATCCCGCCTTTTGCGTACAGCTCATCATGCGTACCGCGTTCCACGATATGCCCTTTTTCAAGCACGATGATCTCGTCGCAGTCGCGGATCGTGGACAGCCGGTGGGCGACCACGATACAGGTGATGCCGCGGTCCTTGACAGCTTTCACCAGCTCATATTCGGTTTTGGCGTCCAGAGCGCTGGTCGCCTCGTCCAGAATGACAATGGAAGGATCCTGCGCCAGAACCCGGGCAATCTCCAGGCGCTGCCGCTGTCCGCCGGACAGGTCCCGGCCGTTTTCGATCAGCCTGCCCTGGTATCCTCCGGGCCGCTGCAGGATATCGTCATGAATCTGCGCGTCGCGGGCGGCAAGGATCACTTCAAAATCCTCTATACTGTCGTCCCACATACGGATGTTGTTGGCAATGGTATCTTCAAAAAGTACGATCTCCTGATCAACCATGGCCACAGAGCCGGTAAACACACTCCGCGGGATTGTGTTCGCAGGCCTTCCGTCAAAGAGAATCTCACCCGCCCAGGGCTGATAGAGCCTCGTGATCAGTTTGCTGACGGTGGATTTCCCGCAGCCGCTGGCGCCGACGATAGCGACCCGGCTGCCGGGTTTCAGGTGCATGGAGAAATCGGTGACCGTCGGCTCGCCGAGACGGGAATAACCGAAGGTGACATGTTTCAGCTCTACCTCGCCCTTCAGCTTGGCAAAGGTCGTTTCCCCGCTGTCCGCGCCGTTCGTGAGCGCCGGATCGTCCGGGTAGTTCATCACGTCCTCCACCCGTTCCATCTCCGTACGCATCTCCTGGATGGTCTGACCGGCATCCACCAGCGTCATCGCCGGACCCATGAAAGCCGTCAGCAGGCCCTGGAAGGTGACAATCATGCCCATGGTAAACTGATTGTTCATCGCCAGGATAACACCCAGGAAGAGAACCACATAACCGCTGGCGGCACTGATGAATCCGGGGATCAGGCCGACCCGGGCGCTCAGCGTGTCAAACTTCACCTGCTGCGTGTTCACAGACGCCTGATAACCGCTCCACCGACGGAAGAATCCGGCTTCCGCGCCGGCAGCGCGGATCGTTTCAGTCAGGCTGATACCGGCCATCGTCGCGGAGGCCAGCTTGCCCATATCCCGCATCTGGACCCGGGTCAGGTTGACCCGCTTTTCCGCCAGGTAGCGGGCGACAAACAGGTTGATCGCCAGCGAGGCGACACCGACCAACGTCAGCAGGACGCTGTAACGGAGCATCACGATCAGGTAGAAGATCATCATAATCGTGTTCAGCGCCAGCGGCGCCACGGTCTGTACCAGCGTGCTCGCAATGGAGGCGTTCGTGCCCTGGCGCTGCATGATATCGCCGGTCATGCGCTGGGAGAAAAAGTCCATGGGCAGCCGCAGGATCTTCCACATGTAGCCTGCGTTGCCCTCAATGGCCATCTTGCCGTTGATCTTAAGGTTGTAGACAATCTGGGCCCATTGCACGATCAGCTGGAACACCGCCAGGCCGACCATTACCATCAGGAAAGGATAGACCCAGGAGGGCGCCTTGCCTGTCAGCAAGCGGTCAAAGAAGATCCGGGAAAGGACCGGATTGATGACGCCGAACAGATAGGTGATCATGGAGGTCAGCACCACAAAGACCACCGCCGGCGCCGCGCCCGTCAGGCGTTTACGGGCAAATTCCAGCGTGCTACGGCGTTTTCCGGAAGGAACGAATCCTTCGCCGGGCTCAAAGGTCAGGACCAGCCCCGTGAAGGACTCATCAAACTGCTCCATGGGGATCTGGACAACGCCGCGGGCCGGATCGTTCAGAACCGCCTTGCCGTTCTTAAACCCGTCCAGGACCACAAAATGATTGAATTCCCAGTGGATGATGCAGGGGAAAGTGCCGTTTTCCTTCAGCCCTTCCGGTTCCATACGGTATCCGTGCGCGTCCAGCCCGTAATGCTGGCCCGCGAGAAACACGTTCTTCATATTGGATCCGTCCCGGCTGACGCCGCAGTCCAGCCGCACCTGTTCCAGCGGAATCCATTTCTGATAATACGCCAGGATCATGGCCAGACAGGCCGCGCCGCATTCCAGCGCTTCCATCTGCATAATCACCGGCACTTTCGCCACCCCCGCCTTCACGGGAGCTTTCAGCGTTGCATTACTCATTCATCATGCTCCTTGCGGTCAGTTCCAGAAATAACTGATCGGCGTGGTGGATTCCAGGACCAGTTCCGCGTCGAACTCGCCGTCTGTCAGCGGATAGTTGATCTTGTCCATTTGAATCATGACCTGAACCTTGTCCTCGTCAGAGAAGACGGAAAGCCATTCGACATGGCCCGTTCCGTTTCCGAACCGCACCTGCATCCCGGTCTTGACCGTGTCCATCTGATCAATCGGAATCTCCGTGTATATCAGCGTCGCGTCCTTTTCCTCCCCGGTGCCGCTCTGTTCCGCTGTCAGATGATAATTCTCCACCGTCACCCTGATCGGCATTGTGTTCTCTATGGTGGTTCTGGAGGCGTACACAATGAAGCCTGCCAGCAGCAGCACAACCGCAGCCAGGAGCATCCACAGCCGCGGGCTGGTCACCCGCATATAATCATGCAGCTGCTCCGGAGAAGAAATCCGTTCTATGCTTTTTTTTCGGAAAAGTCCGTTATCCATATCTATTCATCCTCCTGCCGGCATACCGGCGCCCGTGTTTACTGCAGTTTTTTCCGGATCGTCAGGATGTTCTCCCCGCCCTCATACCGGTACTGCACATCGTCCATGGACTTCTTGACCATAAAGATGCCCAGACCGCCAATCTGGCGCTCCTCCGCGGGAAGCGTCACATCCGGATCCGCCTTTGCCAGCGGATCAAAGGGCGTTCCGCTGTCACGGAACTCAATTCCGGCGCAGCCGTCCTCCACCGTCATCCGGATCTCAGCGCTGCCGGTCTCCTGCCCGTAGGCATAGCTGGCAATGTTGACAAAGATCTCCTCCGCCGCGATCAGGATCTGGTTCACCGTCCTGACGGAAGCCCCTGCTTCTTCCAGGTTCTGCCCAATAAATCCGAGCACCTGTTCCAGGCTTTGCACTTTTGCTTCCAGCTTCAACGTTTTCACATCGCTCACCGCCTTTTCCGATCCGATATAGGTAAAGTTCAACATCGTAATATCATCAAACTGGTCTTCCTTGCCGACAAACGCGGCAAGATCCTCCAGCACGGAGGAAAGCCCTCCCCTGAGTGTGGCTTTCGCGGCCCGGTTCAGCGCATTGATCATCCGCCCGGCACCGTATTGCTCCGTTCCGCTGTTGATCGCTTCCGGGATGCCGTCCGTGTAGACAAAGATCCGGTCGCCGGGATTCAGCTGAAGCTCGTATTCCACATATTTCACCCCGTCCATTGCAGCCAGGGCGACCCCGTGCCTGTCTTTGACCAGTTCGTATCCGCCGCCGGCACGCATGACAGCCGGATATTCATGCCCGGCATTGGCGCATACCGCCTGCCCGGACTGCAGGTCGACAACGCCCAGCCAGACGGTGACAAACATCTCCGCGTCGTTCCCTTCACAGAGGATACTGTTTGCCTGGGCCAGCACTTCCGCCGGGCTCCGGCCGGATTCCGCCAAGGTCCGGATCGCCGTCTTGGCCCGCATCATGAACAGCGCTGCCGGGATCCCTTTGCCGGAAACATCCGCAATGACCAGCGCAATCCGGTTCTGATCCACAAAGAAGAAATCGTAGAAGTCGCCGCCGACTTCCCGTGCGGGATGCATGGTAGCGAAGATCTCAAAATCGCTGCGGGGAAAGACGAAATTCTTCGGCAGTGCAGAGTCCTGGATCGTCCGGGCCAGCTCCAGCTCCTGCTCGATCCGCTTTTCCGCCGCGGTAATATATCCCTTCAATGTGTCCACGGTCTGGTTGATGTCGTCCGAAAGAGACGCAAATTCCGATGAGCTTCGGACGTTGACAACCTCGTTCAGGTCTCCGCCGGTGATCTTTGCCAGCGACGCGTTCACCATTCCCAGGTTGTTTACCACGATCAGCTGGACCAGCTGTGAAATCAGGGTATAGACCACCGCGAACAGAAGAATATCCGCCAGGGCAGTCTCATAGATCTGCGCGTTGCGGCTGGCGTAGATCTCCGCGGTTGGAAGCTGCGCCAGCACCGACACATCCCCGTCCAGTTTTTCTTTGCGGCAGAAGGATTCCGTTCCGAAAATCGTCGCGGTAAAGAATTCGTTTTCCGGCGCTTCCCGGAGCTGCTGCTTGTTTGTTTCGGTCATGACGGCACTCACGTGGGTACCGGTAATGACAATCGTGTTGTTTTTGATCAGGTCATAGGCGCCGTCCTGTCCGACATGGAACACCTGGCACGCTTCCCTCATGCTTTCCTCGTCTTCGATATAGGCTTCCCGTATGTCGGAAATGGTGTTGGTCAGGGTGTTCCGGGCGTTCTGGACAGCGGCGCTTGTCTGAAGCGCATAGCTGAAAACCAGGTTCGCGATGAGCAGCAGGGTCGTGACGATAAAAAGCCAGAACTGGAAACGGTGCGATACCGGCTTTTCCTCCCTGCTGACCGAACGGAACGGATTCCTCCACTCCCCCGTCAGAACCTGCAGCGCGGCGGAACCGCCGGCCATGCCGATCCCGGTAAACATGATCATCGGAACGGCGCAGATGCTCACGACATAGATCGCCATCGTCATATCTTCCCGGTGGGTGATCAGGACCACATACATGTGGAACACTTCCATCACCGCGCCGAGAATGAAGCCGAAAACCGCAGACGGTTTTTTGTGCTTGAACAGCCATACGCGCAGGGAAGCAGCCAGGAAACCGGCCAGGCAGGTGGATACGCTGCAGGCAATGCGGGTATAGCTTCCGACATCCCAGTAAGTGCCGGCAATATAGCGTTCGATTCCGCCGATCAGGCCGGCGATAATTCCGGAGGCAGGATCAAAGAACAGGCCGGACATCAGGGGCCCAAGATCGCGGACGTTCAGCATCATCCGGCTGAAGTCAACGCCGAAATGCGTGGACAGCACGGAACAGCCGCCGTAGATCAGGCCAATCAGCAGCCTGTGCCAGGCACCCATCTGCCTCCTGGATATCCAGATCCAGATCACAACTGTCAGCAGCACGTACAGCAGCGTGATCCCGGACATCTTCAGTATCATCGTCAGCATCGGTGTTCCTCGTTTTCCCCTGTCTTTCGGGCCGCCGAGAATCCGCCCGGCTCCATCGTCCTCTTTTTTCTTACTTTGAAATATTATTTTATCAGAAAATGCTGCCGCTTTCAACGTTTCCGCCGGAAGCGGGAAGTTTTCAAAAAATCGCACCCGTTTTCAAAAAATCGCACCCGGTACTGGACATTTACCGGGTAAAACCTGTAAAATATTTTTTGTCAGATCAACTGCCACCTTGCCGGGTGCATCCGTATAAACTGATGAAAGTATTCTGAAAGGAGGGTGACATCCATGGAGGGTAAACTGAAAGCCCTGTTCGATTACCAGAAGTTTGAGGGAAATTCAGCGCTGCAGTCGGTGATCGATTCCGTCCACTCCCGTTACGCCGTGAAGGAACTGAGCCTGGACGAAATGGAGTGGGTCGCCGCTGCGGGGATTCCCGAAACCAAACCTGAAGATAAAGAAAACAAAGGCAACTGACAAAAATGCAGACCATAGATCTTGACCGGATCTATACGGAATACAGCGGCAAGGTAATGGGATATATCCGCGCCCGGATACGCAGCAGCGCCGAAGCGGAAGACCTTCACTCGGAAGTATTCGAAAAGGTCCTGAAGAAGATCGGGGAATTCGATCCGTCCAAGGCGTCCCTGAACACCTGGATCTTTACGATCACACGGAACACGGTGATCGACCATTTCCGCAGGGCCAAACCCAGTGAGGAACTGGACGAAAACCTTTCAGACAACGTTGAGCTGGACGAAGACCTGCTCAACTCGGAAACGCTCAGTGAGCTGGCCGCGGCGCTCCGAAAGCTGCCGCAGCAAATGATGGACATCATCGTACTGCGCTACTACGACGGCAAGCCGCTGACGGAGATTGCAGAGATGATGAACCTGAGCTACGGAGCCGTGAAGCTCCGGCACCAGAACGCCGTTCTGATGCTCCGCCAGGCACTGACCGTTTAAACAGACATAAAAATACCGGCAGTTTCAATGAAACTGCCGGCATTTTTCTTATGCCCCTGCGGCGTCCTCCCTGTCGATCCGGATGCATACGTTGTTCAGGTTCAGCGCGTAAGTATAGCGCACGTCCTCGGCAAAAGCCAGAACCAGGCGGAGCCCCAGCGCGTCCTCATTATCCTTCGGGATATAACTGACCGGGTCAAAAGCGCCGCAGTCGTCCCGGAAACGCAGCACCGTGTCCGCTTCCTTCTGCAGAAGCCGGACGGACAGGTCATGATGTTTCTGGTCCATCGCGAACCCATGCTGAATGGTATTGGCCGCCATCTCCTCAATGCACAGCGCAATATGGTTGCTGACCTTTGCGTCCTGACCGTGGCTGCGGCAGAACTGCTCCGCTTTCTGCGCCGCGGCAGTCACGTCTTCCATGGAGCGGATATCCATTTCCAGCAGGTTGTCCGGCATGACGCCGAAATCCTCCTTCAGCAGCAGAGCCGCGCCGTCCTGCCAGGGAAGCTTCCGCGTCAGGATCATCACCAGCACCGCGATGAACAGCAGGGTCAGGGTCTCTCCGGCGAGGAAATAGAACCACACGCCCGTTGTTCCCATGAACCGGCTGAAGACAAAGCCTGCCAGCACAGGGAAGAACGTTCCTTCCAGCAGGGAGATCATCACCGTCAGGAAAACCCGCTTCGTTCCCTGATAAGCATTTTTCAGCGCATTGTTGATGCTGCAGGGAATCATGCCCGCAGCAAACAGGCGCAGACCGAGGGTTGCCATATGCTGGGTCTCTCCCGGTTCCGCGATGAAAAGGGAAACCAGCAGCGGCGCGGTCACCACCAGGAAAACGCCCATGGCGAGCCCGAGGATCGCCCCGTACCGGCCCAGGCACCGGATCAGCGTCCGGAGGGCGGTACGGTCCTCCTCATGGAAAAAGATGCCGGACAGCGTCAGGGAGACACCGCCGACGCCCGTGGTAATACAGTTGGCGGCATTACCCAGCGAGGTAATCACGGCGAAGGCCGCCAGTGCGCTGCTTCCGCCCGTGGACCGAAGAACCCGATTCAGCAGAAAGACCATGATCACGGAAGAAGCCATGTTGAACCCGGCGGGAACCCCGCCGCGGAACAGCTCCGCGATCTTCTTCAGGCGGATCCCGCGAAAAGAGAAGCGGAACACGCAGCGTTTCGACAGAAAATAGGTGCCGACGACCGCAATCGCGGCATAATAGCTGAGGGACGAAGCCAGGCCCATGCCGAACATTCCCCAGTGAAATACCAGGCCGTTGAGCAGGTCCAGTGCGATATCTGTCACCGTCATGGTCAGCACAGCAACGATAAGCAGGTTTCCCTGTCCTGCCATCTGCAGGAAGGGAATCAGCACGAGCGCGCCCATGCTTCCCGGCGCCCCGATGGAAAACCCGATCAGGTAGCCTTTGGTCATGTCATACAGTTCGCCGCTGTTTCCCGCACCCATCGCCCGGGCCAGGAACGGCGCGAACAGCACCACAGCCACGGCGAACAGCACTGAAACCGCCGTGCCAAACGCCACGGCGGACGAATAGCCTGCGTTGGTCTCCTCCTTTGAACCGGAACCGAGAGACTTTCCGCAGGCCACCTGGACACCGGCCGCAAGCAGCGAACCGATGGCTCCGATGGACAGCAGCAGCGGATTGGCCAGCGTATAGGAAGCCATGCCCTGTTCCTGATAAAAGCGGCCGATCATGATGTTGTCCACCAGCAGACACAGAGAAACTGCCAGCGCAGAAAAGATCTGCGCTGACAGCATCTGTTTCACGAGTTTTCGGATCATGGACGATCCTCCGTCAGTCTGATTTCAGGAAATTACTGCGCAGGCGTATAGAACCGTTCCACGGAAACCATCTCACAGTTCACGTTGAACATCACTTCCACATTGTCCGTGGCAAAGTCGGGGCTCAGGTTCTCGTCAGCCAGCATGGCCTTGAACTCGTCGACGGTGTAGGTGACCGGCTCTTCCAGCGGGTCGCCGTTCTCTTTGTCGATGTGGTCAATGATCTTCAGGTTGTCCGGGATCTCCACTGTCAGTTCGGCAAACTGCTCAATATATTCGATCTCGTACATATAGACATGGTATTCTTCATCCTTCTTCCGCAGCTCAATATCGTCGTTAATCAGGATGACGCCTTCCTCGGACTTGTCAATTGTCTGGATCTCTTCCTGAAGCTGGCCGTCAATCAGCAGATCGCCGATCTCCAGCTGTTCCACCTGCGCGGCGGGCAGCGGGATGGGCCGCATCGCAACAGCAGTCAGCGTATTGGTCTCGGGATTGTAATCGCTCAGATTGGTGATAAACGTGAGACCCGCGACCGCCTGCGCCCCGGTCAAACCCGCGCTGGCCGGAATGAAGTCCAGATTCGTCAGGAAACTGACGCAGGTAGCGATCTCGTCATCAACCAGGTTCCTGTCCCCTTCCCGGGCGGGCAGGAGCACGAATTCCACGCAGTATCCCCTGTAGATGGAGAAGAAAACAATGAAATCCTCTTCTTCCGTGTCGTGCTTGGCCACCAGCACCCGGGTGCCGTAGCCGGTCTCACCGTAGGTAATATCCACGTCCGGATCGTTATCGATGAAAGTCTGCTCCAGCAGGGCCAGCGCTTCATCATCCATATCATTCAGGCGCTCCACGTCGGCATACTGCTCATCAAAGGCAATGGACAGCTGCATGGCAGGCTTTGCCGGATCTTCCGACGCGATCAGGGCAACGTACTGTTCAGGCGTAACGTCTATGGGCGTAAGCTGATAGCCTTCCGGCAGCACGCTCTGAAGCCGGAACACGCCGTTCACATTCACAGTGCCGAGGGTCACTTTGTCCTCCGCCACCGCGGACACCGCGCAAAGCAGCATCGCAAGGCTCAGGATAATCGCAATGATCTTTTTCATCTTATTTGTTCCTCCTTCTGCTCTGTGCGTCTTACTGCACAACAAACTGCTTGTTGATGAAACCGACGTCGCCGGTATCCTGGTCTTCCACCTGGTACCAGTTGTTCGTCTCCTTGATGACCAGCAGCTTTTCGTTCTGCTTATAGGTGGCCATGAGCTGCGCGCTCTTGCTGGGCGCCCAGCGCAGGTTCACCCAGCCGCTGGCACGAGTCGGCCGCACCGTCACGACAAACGGGGTCACCTTTTTCGCGCTCTTGAACTCCGCATCAATCTCCGCCGCCACATCTGCGGACGCGGAAGACGAAGAAGACGAGGAAGAACCGCTGTTGCGGGCCGGGGGGTTGTTCTTGCGCAGGTAGCGGCTGGAGATATAAGCGGCGTAAGTGCCGTAGCCGTAACCCGGATTGTTGTAGTAATAATCAATCAGGGCCCAGCCGTTGCCGCCGTCACGGTAGTAGCAGTAAATCTTCGTGCCGTATTTCAGGCTGCCGACGATTTCGCCGCCGGGCGTCGAGCGGACGTACAGGTTTTTGCCGTTCTCGGTATAGACGTAATAGTATCCTTCAGACGCCATCGGCGTATCATCTTCCGCTATCGCCGCGGGGATCAGGCCGGCCGCGAGTACCAGCACCATCAGCAACAAAGCAATCAGACGTTTTTTCATGGTTTATTCCTCCTATCTCTTGTTTACAAGTCAGTGTAAGACCCCATGCGGGTTGTAGGTGATCTTCATCTGACGGTTGCCACTTCTGACCGTTTTGACCCAGTCACCTTCAATCACAAACTCAGCGATCCGGGCCCTGATCGCGCCGATACCCTCCGCGATAACCAGATCCCTGTCATAATCGACCGGCTTCCATCCGTCTTCGGGTGTAGTCCTCCCGGGGCCCAGGGGTTTGTTGTATACGACCTTCACTGTGTTTGATCCGTTTCTCTTGTTCACCGGTTCCGGATTTCCGTCAAAGTCGAAGCATTCCATCACCAGCGTAATACTCGTGATGTTCAGCTCGCTGACGTTCTTGACGGCAAAGCAAAGGTTGCACCTGGCGTCGAACTTGCCTTCCACCCATTTCAGCGAGTTCTCCCAGTCTCCGACTTTGACCTTGATGGACGTCCGGAACCCGCCGTCCTCCGTCGTGCCGTAAACTTCCGTATCGCCGTAAGCGACGCCGGTGATATCGACCTTGTTGGGCGCTTTTTTATTCTGCGCGACGGACGCAACAGACGGATTCGCGCTTTCCCAGGTCATGTTGGGATTAACGTTCTTCGCCCTCTCCGGCTCCAGGATCGCGCCGGCGGAAGACGTCTGGCCGTAGTCAATATACGCGGTCTTCCGCAGCATATGCACGCCCGTCAGGTGCTGCATCACTTTGACCTTGATCTTCGCCTGCCGTCTCGATCCGTCGGTGGTGGTGGCGGTCACGGTGGCTTCTCCGCCGGAGACGCCGGTCACAACGCCGTTTTCATCCACGGTCAGGATCTTTTCATTGGAAGACACAAACGTCAGCTTCGGATTGGAAGCATTTTCCGGCTCGATCGTCCAGGTCAGCTGGGCCGTTTCATCGTTGTAAACAGCCGGAGCGGGACTGAAGGTCACTTTTTTCACCGGCTGCTGCACATGCACAACCGCCTTTGCCTGCACGGTGCCGATTTCTTCGCTGGCGCAGGTGATCTCGCAGTCGCCCAGCGCAACGGCTTTGATCCGGCCCTGCTTATCCACCGTGGCAATACTCTCGTCCGATGAGGACCAGACAACCTTCTTGTTGTTCGTATCCTTCGGCAGGACAGTCGCTTTCACCACAGCGTTCCGGCCCACGTCGATGGTCAGTTCCGGTTTGTCCAGCGTAATCTCTTCCGCGCTCTGGGTCACCTGAACACTGATGTTGGCACGGATGTTGCTGCCATCCGCCGCCGTAGCCGTGATGCGGGCAGTTCCCCGTTTCAGTCCGGTTACAACGCCGTTCTCATCCACCGTGGCAATCTGCTCGTTGGCAGAAACCCAGGTAACCTGCTGACGGGTTGCATTCTCCGGAGCATAGACCGGCGTCAGCTGTATGGTTCCACCGATGGCCACGCTCTTGGCGGGCGCGGTCAGCGTCAGGCGCGTAACAGGCTGAATCACGACGATCCGGTACTGGATCGCAACCGACGAATCCTGCACACTGGTAATCGTCAGCACAGTCTCGCCGGGCGCCAGACCGGAAACCGTGTTCCCCTTGACCCGGACGACCGCTTCGTTGTCCACTGCCAGCTCAACCTTCTTGTTCTTGGTCGTCTTCGGCAGCACGTTCACCTGCAGCTGAACGTTCTTCTTTACCGCGAGCACAATCACCGGAAGCCCGTCTCCCGCGGACGTCAGTCCGTTCAGATACGGATCGTCAGCCGCGTAGACCGGCAGTTTCCCGGCATTCAGCTCAAGCGTGACCGTTTCGCCCTCCTCCGCCAGCGCGGCCAGGCTTATACAGAGCATCACCAGCGCGAGCAGGAGGCTCAGCATCTTTTTCATTCCCGTTTCCTCCTCTATGATTAATGATTATTCAGGTTCGTTTAACCGTCTCCCTGGCCTGCGTCTTTTTCCGTAATATCCTCACCGGTAATGGACAGCGTTCCGGAAGGCACGAAGCCGCGGGCCGTCTTTCCGTCGACCGTCGTCTCGATGTAGTCCCAGGCTTCGGTATTGTACATCGTGCTCAGGTAGGTCACCCGGGTGCCGGCCTGCAGCGTCGCCATGGCCCTGCCCGTCAGCGCCGGATCGTCCGTCAGGGTCGTGGTGACCATGACTTCCACCGGGCTGTAATCCCAGCCCAGGATATCCAGCGCGGGTTTCTTGCCCTTAATCTTGGCGATCTCGATATAACCGACCCGGTACTGGCCGGAGTTGTTGGCGTCATACAGCATCAGCATCCATCCCTGATCCTGGCCCAGCGCGTAAACAGGACCGTTTGTGCTGACCGACGCTTTGCCGTTGGCCGCCCGGTAGGAACCGGCGGAAGGTGCGGAATACACGGCGTACTTCTGGCCGCCCTGCAGATTTACAAAATCAAAGCCGCGGGGCCTGTTCACCGTTTCCGCTGGCGGCGTAGGCATTCCTTTGCCCTTCGGGTTCAGGTCGCCTGATTCCCGCATCTTTCTGCGAACTTCCTTAATCAGGTCCACGTTTTTGTTCTCAATCGTGGAGCACTGACTGTAAGTCGCATGATGATCCTTGCTGTTCTCATTTTGATTCGGTTTGTACCAGGGCATCTGGGTGAACCAGTTGTAACAGCGGCTGCCGGTCTCAAACTTATAGCCGTGGCGCGCATAGATCTCGTTGAACGCGTAGAGCAGCGTGTCATACTTGTACTCCCAGAGCTCTGCCTCGGTCAGCAGCCGGGTGTCGCTGTCGGGAATAATGTACATGGAATCAGCTTTGGCTCCGGCCGGCACAAGCGCCGCCGCACAGGGCAGCAGGATCGCCAGCGCAAGCAGCAAAGCAAACAGTTTTTTCATGGCGTTTCTCCTCCTGTATCATATATCATCACCCGCTGGGCGGGAAAGTGATCAGTTTGTTGTTTTTCCTGTTGGATTCATTATACCACAGGGTCAGCTGTCGGGCAATTCGGGATCGCTGAAGCCGTCCAGCGTTCCGTTCTTCTCGATCCACACATATTTATGCCAGTCCTTCGTCGACAGGAACAGCCTGGCAGCCACGTAAGGATATCTCCGGCTGTCCGGGCTTTTCATGATCAGCCGGAAACGCTCTTCGCCGACGCGTTCCCTGAGGAAGGATACGGCTTCTTTCGTATGCCTTCCCGGCTTGTATGTATCCCTTTCCATCCCGCTGTTCCTTTCCTCCGGTGTTCTCAGGCGCCTGTTAACAGGTCCGCACTGCTTGATACGCACGAAAAAGCATACCTGGCAGTTATTTTTCTGAATCTTTATTGATGATATATCCTGTTTTGTCCAGTAAATGTCCAGTAAAAACCGTACATTTTATATTTTTTGGCAAAAACTGCCGATTTTTGGTATCATATTGATGATCAGAACACGGAAAGGAACCCGGGAAAGATGAGAAAAGCAGCTAAACAGATCATCCTGTGCGCGACAGCGCTCTTCCTGATCTGCCTCGTGTGCCGGGCTGCCTTCTTCGATCATCTCAATATCTATATACCGCTGCAGGAAACCGCGCAGCCGGAGACAGAGATCCGGATTGAACAGCCGGAGGTGCTGCGGACCGGCGAAGCGGAGCCCCATGGCGGATTTCTGCGACTCCCCGTATACCCGGCAGGACACGGGGAAACCGATCTGGTATACGGAAATGAAACGGACGGCGCCCTGATGCATGAGCTCCGGGTAGACCGCTTCGGCACGGTATACGACATGAACACCGGGAATTTTACCGGCGATACGGTTGTGCTGATCGCCGTGACCCTGTTCTGGCTGCTGGTCAGCGCGATCATGCTCTGGCACTTTTCCCAGGCAAAAGGCACGGCGTTTTATGACTACGGAACGATTTATTATGCCGGTTTCTCCCTGTTTGCCCTGGCCTCCGGCCTTGTGATGCTGAGCGTCACCGTTTCCCATCTGCTGCACCCGGAAAACTACAGTATGTATGAAGCCTATTCCGCAATCAGCGGCGCCAGCGCACGGTATATGAAAATTTCCATGCCGCTGATGCTGGTATTCGCCGCGGCCATGGCAGTCAGCAACATCGCGCTGCTGCGGCATGAACGTCCCCGGATCCAGAACGGCCTGGGCCTGCTGGTCAGCATCCTGCTGATCATCGGAGAACTCATCGGCCTGTTTCTCCTTTCCCGGGATTTCTCCGGATCAGAAATCGCTTCCCGGATCGACGACACCCTGAAGAACACCTACGCCACCGTATTCATTTATTTCCAGTGCATGCTCACCGGCGCGGTGATCTGCGGCTTCACTGCCGCGCTCCGCACCTCCGCCCCGGACAAGGACTTTATCATCATCCTGGGCTGCTGGTTCCGTCCGGACGGTACACTGCCGCCGCTGCTGCGCGGGCGGGCGGACAAAGCGCTCGAATTCTGGACAAAGCAGAAAGAAAAAACCGGAAAGGAAGCCCGGTTCATCCCCTCCGGCGGACAGGGCGGCAATGAACCGATGCCCGAAGGCGAGGCCATCCGGCAGTATCTCCTCTCCCGGGGAATCGAAGACCGGCTGATCCTTCCGGAAGACCGAGCCGTCAACACTTATGAAAACATGGCCAATTCCCGGAAGATCATCCGGGAAACCGCCCCGCAGGGCAAGACCGTCTTCGCTACCAGCAGTTATCACGTGTTCCGCAGCGGCCTGTGGGCCCGGCAGGCCGGCCTGTCCGCCGAAGGCCTGGGCAGCCGGACGAAGTGGTGGTTCTGGCCGAACGCTTTCATGCGGGAAACCGCGGGGCTGATGCAGAAGCGCTGGAAACAGGAACTGCTCTTCCTGTTTCTGCTGATCGTCTTCTTCGGAGTCCTGTCCATGATACTGTAAGCCAACGACAACAAAACGCTGCAGGAATTCTTCCTGCAGCGTTTTGGCTGATCCGGTTACCGTTTATCCTTGTCAATCAGTTCCAGGGCAACGGTGGCAAGTATCGCAAAGACAACAATGAAGAAAAACAGCATGAACCAGTTGTCAATAATATTCTCTACCGTGTTGGCGTATTCCGCCTTATAGGCTGCCTGGGCTGTCTTATTCTGGATGAAATCCTTCACGTTCTCCTCGCCGAAAAGATCCAGGATTTCCCCTACGGTGGTCTTCAGCGTGATCGTCTTGTCACGCTGTTTCTTCAGCGCGTCATTGTTCTTCAGGAAATCCACGACGGTCCCGACTGTCACCGGCGGATTGACCTGCACGTCGGACGCTGCCTTGACGATCTCTTCGGCATGCAGGGCGTCCAGCACCTGGCCGACGGTGATCGTCCTGCCCAGTTCCTTATCCAGGATTTTTCCGGCGGCTTCCGCCGACGTGAGCGACGTCAGCACATCGCCCAGGGTCTTGTCGCCGATCAGTTTCAGATCCCGGACTTCCTTCAGCGCGTCTTCCTTCAGAATCATATCCGCGATCTCCCGCAGGGTGAAGGGATGGGCCACCTCCTTCTCCCGCAGCTTCAGATATTCATCCGCGCTGCTCAGGATTTCAGCCACTTCGCCCACGGTATAGGACTTCAGGATCTCCCGGTCCCGCAGCCTGTCCACTACCGGATTGTCCAGCTTGTCGAGCAGCTCCCCGACAGTGAACGTGCCGCCGATTTCACTGTCCCGCATGCCTTCAACCGTTTTCCACACCGTGGTCATGGGCAGCTCGTTGTAGCCGCTCTGGGCGGTCATCGCCCTGATGCCGTAATTGGAGATGGTATAGTTGGAAAGCGGCCGGGACCACTCAGGCAGCGGGATGATGCCACCGGAGAATACCAGCTGGAAGATCAGGATGAAGGGCATCAGCGTCATCGCGCCGGTAGTCGTCCGGGAAATGCTGGAAAGGAACAGGCTCAGCATGTCCGACGCATAGGAGATCAGGAACATCGTGATCCCGAGGTCGCAGATCATCCAGGGCGTGATCTTCCCTGATCCGAATCCTTTCGGGATCGGCACCTCCAGCATCCGAAGCACCACCATCGTCAGCACCGTCTGGGCCGCGCACAGCAGGAACTGATAGATCATATGGGCCGCTACATAGGAGGAGATATGCATGCCGGAACGGTGCTCGCGTTTGATGATCGCCCGTTCCCGGCAGACCGCCTGGATCGAGTTGAAGCAGCCGTTCCAGATCCCTACGCAGGTCAGGGCAAAACCGCCGATAAGGCTGCCTTCCATATTGACAAAGTAGCGCTTGCGGATAACCATGGCCACCAGGGCGGCAATGATCGCCGCCATCGGGAGTACTTTCCAGTCGTTTTCATTGATAAAGAAGCGGAGCTGTTTTCCGAGATAGATACGCACCTGGCTGCCCCGGCCCGTATGGTGGATTCTGCGAATCCGTTTTTTTGCGGTCGTATTCGCTTCAGACATGCTGCGCCACTCCTCTCTCCGCGTATTTCAAGATAAAATCGTCAGCCCGGCCTTCGCCGCCCTCCTCCTGGCGGTTGACGGACTTGACGATTTCTTCCATTTTCTCCTTGCCGAAGAATTCCCGCGCTTCGTCGATGGGCCCGAAGAAAGCCAGGCGGCCGGTGCGGTTGGCGTCCTTGGCAAGGACGATCACATCGTCAAACAGGTCGATAACCCGGTCCGGCGTATGGGTGATGACGATAATGATCTTGCCCTGGTCCGCAATCTGGCGCAGCTGCTGGAACAGTTCCCGCGCCATGACGCCGTCCAGGCCGCTGTCCGGCTCATCAAGGATAAACAGGGTCGGGTTGGAGATGAACTCCATGGCGATGGACAGGCGTTTCCGCTGCCCGCCGGAAAGTTTTACCACCAGGTTGTTCCGGACAGGCGTCAGGCCGAAAATCTCCATGACTTCGTTGACCCGGGCTTCCCGTTCCTCCCGGGTGAAAGCGGACGGCAGGCGCAGGGTTGCCGCGTCCGCCAGCGTGCGGTAAACGCTGTCGGATCCGCGCATCAGATCCTGCTGCGGTACGAAGCCGATGTCGTACTGCATATCCTTGTATTCTTTGTACATGTTCCGGCCGTTCAGCACGACCTCCGCCTTTGCCTTTTCATAACCGTTCACGGCGTTGATATAGGTGGTTTTACCCGCGCCGGAACCGCCCAGCAGCAGCACCATGTGTCCGGGCTGGATATACATATGGATGTCCCGCAGCAGGTATTTCTTTTTGAAAAACTCGGTGGCGGTCCGCTCTTCCAGGTTCACGGTCAGGCCCTGGTCCAGCACAGCCGCCTTCGATCCGGAAAAGAAGGAAGCAGCGTCATGCTTCATCTCATCCACTTTCCACAGCGGCTGGTACTTCTTCAGCCAGCCCCACATCAGCGCCGGGATGCAGCTGAGCGTAACCCAGAGGAATGTCCAGCGCTTTTTCCGGTCAAACACCTCACACAGCGCACGGCACAGCCGGATCATATAGATGAACAGCGAGAGACTGATCAGGAACTGGACAACCGCAATGATATAGAAGCCTGTGTCCTCTGATCCTGCTCTTCCGTAGAGAATGAGCGAAGTCTCATGCAGAATGATGCTGAGCCCCTGCAGCATCGCAGTGATGCGGCCCTCTTTTTCCATGCCGACAATCTCGCCGAACTTATCCTCCCGCAGGCAGGGAAGCAGGGCGTACCAGCCCTTCAGGCCGCATTTCTGGAATATCCCGTACATTCCGGCGATATACAGAATCTGCAGGATGATATATACCACGGAGTCGGTCGTCTGCTGAAAGAAAAAAACAGTGACCATGCTTAAGATGTCTTCCAGGACCATTCACTTCACCCCTATCCGGACAGTGAACCGCGCAAAGCGGCATGCTGAAGTAATGCAGTTTATTATGATTCATTTTCCGATTTATGTCTACCCCCGACTGTACATTCCGACGGTCTGCGCTGCAATCACGGTACTTTCAGAACATTACTGCCATACGGCACCGCCGCTGCGTATCAACAGACGGGAGCACCGTACGGTGTTCTGACCCGTCAGTAAGAAAAGAAAGGAAGTAATCGCATGAAAAAAATCATAAGCATGATCCTTGCCCTCGCGCTGGCACTTTCACTGGTATGCGCGGCCCACGCGGACGAAGTGCCGCAGCCGGAAGGCGGAAAAAAGTTTGAGACCGGCTGGGCAATCTTCAACACAACCATCCGGATCGTCTATGAAGAGGAAGGCTACCGGGTCTTCATCCGGAACATGAATCCATCGGAACAGAAGGTTACCGAATGGGAATACAGCTGCTATTATGTTGAGGCCGAGGACGCCCTTAAGTCCGTTTCCTCCTCGAAGCACAGCTATACCATTGACCCGGAGACCGGCGACAGCAAGGACGACACGACCGAGTACGACGACCTGGACGACGAAAACACCGTCACCGTTTTCCGGATCACTGAAGACGGCTTCCTGAACTGGGAAGACGGCCGCGGCCAGGACGGTGTTGACTCCGATTTCTCAAAGATCGGCGATTTCGAAGGCGTCTGGCGCAGCGAAGACAACTACGTCTGGGCCGAGATCGAATGGAACGATTCCGAAGAAGATTACGGCTACTATGTATACCTCCACAGGGGCTTTGACGAAGTCTATGCCGAGTTCACCGCAAAGGGCCTGTATAACCCGGAAACCGGCAAGCTGGAAGTCAAAACCATCGTTCCGGTGGCCACCAACACCCTGAAGGACGGCGCCTATGAGACCGAGTACGACGAGGACGAATACGAACTCTTCTTCTCCGAACTGGGCGGCGGAAAGATCCTGTTCGAGGCGGAGAACGGTGTGGAACTGACCTACGACATGATGGGTTCCGCCGGCTGAGAAAAACAGCTGTCACAAGTAAGGCGCGCGGTTTTTACCGCGCGCCGTTATTTTATGTTCACGCTTACTTTCCGGCATAGAACTCCGTTTTTGTCGGGTTTTCCTGGATCAGGACTGAACTCTGCCGGAAGACACTGATCAGTTCATCCGCCGCAGCGTGCACCTTTTCAGGCGTCGTATCGCTCAGGCTGATCACCAGCGTGTATTCCTGATATTCTTTCCCTTCATCGATCCATCCGCCATGCGCTTCCTGGATCGTATATCCCCCGAAGTTCCGGAGCAGGATTGCCCGGGCCTGCTCCATGGCTTCCTCCTGGGTGAAAACGGGTGTATTGGTATCCTTGTCGTTTGTTCCCAGATACAGGACATACTGAACGTCGCTGTCCGCCGCCTCTTCTGCCGCCGGCTCCTCCGCGGGCACCCGTTCCTCCGCCAGGTCTTCCAGCCAGTGGAAGGTGCCGGTCTTTTTCACTTCGTCCCCGTAAATCGTCCTGAAATCATCCCGCATGGAAATCACATGGTATCCGCTGGCTTCCCACTTTTCCTTCAGCGGCTGCACCTTTTCCGCGCTGCCGTAATCCAGCTCTTCGTTATCCGCGATCAGCATGAAAGCCGCGCTCTTATAGCGGTTGTTGAAGATCGTATAGTTATGCATGCTCACGTCGCCGCCGGAATTACCGAAGGACAGTACCGGCTGGCGGCCGATCTCCTTCACGATCTGGGCGACCTTATTCATCTTCAGGTTCTTGATTAGCAGCTTGTCCGTCCGGATGATATTGTCCTCGCTGGTATACACATATTCCAGGCCGTCCGTATCTCCCTGGTTCGTTGCCTCCACTGCCACGTCCATGCCGATGATCTGCTCATAGGGAATATCCAGCACACCTTCAATATAGGTCCGGCAGAGGAAACGGTCGCTGCCGCTGCAGACAAAGACCTTGAAGCCGTTCTCCTGGAGATATTCCACGACTTCGATCATCGGGGTATAGAAAGTATTGGCATAGGTCATACCCTCGAAACCGTCCGCTTCCTGAACGAGGCGGTTGGTGACGAAGTCCTGGAACTGGGTCAGGGTCATACCGGCGTAGGCTTTCGCCGCGTGGGTGGCGTGCAGCATGTCCATATGGTCCGGGAAGGACTTGTCCAGCGCATGGTCCCGCAGCATACGGCCGAACTCCAGCATTTCCGCGTCCGGCTCATAGGAAGGATCTTTCAGGATCCGCCAGGCCAGCAGGTAATATTCCAGATAGGTGGGGTTCAGCTCGGCGCAGAGCGTGCCGTCCATATCGAACGTTGCAATCCGGTCCACCGGCGGGATATAGTCCGGGGAGGACTCGTCCGTCACGGACTCCACATACTCGATCAGCGCCTTCAGCGCGGGCGCGTCCGGATTCCAGTCGGCGAAACGGTCTTCCTCCTCCGCCGTCGCCGGTACACACAGCATCAGCGCCATGACCAGCGCCGTCAGTACAGCCAGGATTCTTTTCATGATCATTCCCTCTTTTCTTAATATTCGTTTCACGAAAGGCCGTCATTATCTTTTGATCCGTTTTGCACCCGGAAGGATGGCACGCTGCGGACAGACCAGCAGGCACAGATGGCATCCTACGCACTTTTTCCCGTTCAGTACCGGACGGTTTCCTTCATCCATGTTGATCGCCTGGTGGCCGCCGTCCATACAGGAGATCATGCAGCGGCTGCAGCCGATGCACCGTTCCCGGACGAATTGCGGGAAGACCACCGTATCCCGCTCCAGCACGTCGGTGGTCTCACTCAGCGCGTCCAGGCCCAGACCGACCGCGTCCTTTACACTGGCAAAGCCTTTCTCCGCCAGGTACAGGTTTAGTCCGTCCTTCAGATCGTCAATGATACGGTAGCCATACTGCATGACTGCTGTGGTAACCTGGACGGAACCGCCGCCCATCAGGATAAACTCCAGCGCGTCCTGCCAGGTCTCAACGCCGCCCATGGCGGAAATATGCATTCCCTTCAGCGCCGGATTCCGGCCAAGCTCCGCGACAAAACGGAGCGCGATGGGCTTGATCGCGTTGCCGCTGTACCCGCCGACGGCGCTGTGACCGTGAACGGCCGGCGCGGATACATAGGTATGCGGGTTCACGCCGACGATAGACTTGATCGTGTTGATGGCAGCAATGCCGTCCGCGCCTCCGCGCTTTGCCGCTTCCGCCGCCGGGTTCATGGACGCCACGTTCGGCGTCAGCTTCGCCAGAACGGGAATGCTGCACGCGCTCTTCGCGGCGCGGGTAAAACGCTCCACCAGTTCCGGCACCTGGCCGATATCGCTGCCCAGGCCGCCCTCCGCCA